>JAHZKW010000151.1 GCA_022600175.1 Campylobacterota bacterium | reverse complement strand
TGAATGGCGGTAAGATCGTCATTAGCCCTAAAACACAAGGTGAAATGTTCTCAGGTGCTGGTAATACGTGTCTTTATGGTGCTACGGGTGGAACCCTCTATGTTTGTGGTAGTGTAGGTGAGCGCTTTTGTGTAAGAAACTCAGGGGCGACTTCAGTCGTTGAAGGTACAGGTGATCATGCATGTGAGTATATGACAGGTGGTGTAGTCGCAATTCTTGGTAAAACAGGGGTGAACTTTGGTGCAGGTATGACTGGAGGATTAGCATTTATCTATGATGAAAAGCATGATTTTATTGATAAGTTAAACCAAGAGTTGGTTGTAGCAACACGTATTGATACCGATGAATCAGATGAAGAGAGACACTTTATTAAAAAACTTTTATCAAAATACTTAGATGAAACATCAAGTGAAAAGGCACAATATATCTTAGATAATTTTAGACATACAGTACGGGATTTTTGGATGGTGCGGCCAAAAAATATGACAAAAATGCCACTCAATCCAGATGAGGGAGATTAATATGCAAAACTTTACAAAATTAGAAAGAATAGATCCCTTTAAACGTGGATCAAATGAACGTAAGAATGATTTTAAAGAGATTTATGAGATCTTTAAAAACTCAGAAGCAGCAGCGCAAGCAGATCGTTGTGTACAGTGTGGCGATCCATACTGTCATAATAAATGTCCACTACATAACTATATTCCACAATGGTTAAGAGGTGTGGCAAAGAAAGATATTGAACTCTCTTTTAAACTCTCAAATGAGACAAACCCTTTTCCAGAGATCACAGGGCGTATCTGTCCACAAGATCGTTTATGTGAGGGAGATTGTACTTTAGAACAAGATGGTTATAGTGCCATTACAATTGGTTCAATTGAAACCTACATCAGTGAGACAGGATTTAAAAAAGGGTTAAGACCTGAGTTTGCAGATGAGATGAGTGATAAAAAAGTGGCTATTGTTGGTTCTGGTCCAGCTGGATTTTCATGTGCTACCTATCTACTTCGTGCAGGTATACAGGTAGAGATGTTTGAAAAAGCAAACAAACCAGGTGGTCTTTTGACGTACGGAATCCCAAGTTTTAAACTTGAAAAAGAGGTTGTTTTTAGACGTTTTGACTATTTAACAGATGCTGGTATGAAGTTACATTTAAATAGTGAAGTAGGTAAAGATGTAGATCTACAAGATTTGATTGAAAACTTTGATGCAGTTTTTATCGGTATTGGTGCAGAGAAATCTAAAAAAGCAAATCTAAGTGGTGAGAATGGGAAAAATGTCTTTTTAGCAATTGAATTTTTGAGAAATATTCAGCAAAAGCATTTCCAAGAAGCGTATGATAAACAATACGAAGTTAAAGGTAAAAATGTAGTTGTTATTGGCGGTGGTGATACGGCAATGGATTGTATTCGAACAAGTCTTCGTGAGGGTGCTTCAAGTGTGAAGTGTCTTTATAGAAGAGATATGATCAATATGCCTGGAAGTCGCAAAGAGTTTAAAAACGCCAAAGAAGAGGGTGCAGAGTTTATTTTTAATGCAAGCCCTAAAGAGGTTTTATTAAATAGTGAAGGTGAAGTGATTGGGATTGAGATGCTCAAAACATTGCTTTCACAAAAAGATGCAACGGGGCGTCAGAGAGTTGAGATTGTTGATGATAGTGAATTTCGAGTGGATGCAGATATTGTGATCTTTGCATTAGGCTTTGATCAAGTAAATCCAAACTACCTTTCAGAAAATGGTATTGAAACGAATAAGTGGGGTGAACTTGTTGCAAATAGTGATAGAGAGTGCTCTAAACAGTTTGTTTTTACGGGTGGAGACTGTTATCGTGGAAGTGACTTAGTTGTAACAGCTGCAGAAGATGGTAAAGTAGCTGCACGTTCAATTAGTAAAAAATTGCTCTTATAAGAGCAGAAAGTAGTGATTTCATTTTTTGAGTCATTTATTGCTGCGGTGATTGCGGCAAATCAGGAGCTCTATACTTTACTATTAGATGAAAAAAAACATATCTTTTATCAATCCGGCACAGTAGGTGCCGGAGGTGATATCAGTATTGGTATGGATCTTATTGCTGAAGAGATCTTTATCAAACATCTACGTTCATTTGGACGTATTGACTCTGAAGAGTCTGGTATTATTGGTGATGGGGATTATACAATTATTATTGATCCTTTAGATGGTAGTACAAACTTTCAATCTCATTTTCCTTATTATGGTAGTTCTGTTGCATTAACGTTTGAAGGAGAGACACACGTTGGTATTGTTACAAACTTAGCAGATAATACACTGTTTTTGAAAACAGCAGACCGCTTTCAGTATACAAAGTTAACAGAGATAAAGTTTTTTGATGTTGTTAAAAATAGATATACGAGTGTTGGAGTTTTTGAACGTGCATACTGTTCAAAAAAATATGCAAAAAAGTTACAAAAAAGTGCGTATAAGTATCGATCACCTGGTGCAACGGCACTCTCTTTAGCCTATACGCATCAATTACAGTTTTTTATCTATGAAGGTGCGCTTCGTTCTTATGATATTAAAGCTGGAGAGTTTATGTGTGAAGGGCTTTATCAGCATAAAGAAAAGGATTTAACGCTAATATGCAACGAATTAAATCATTTTGAAAATTTAAAAAAGATACTTTTATAAAGAGGAAATATTATGAATTTTGGTGATATATTTAATACTTTTAGAAAATCACAACCTTCACCTGAAGAGGCACCAAGCCATTGGATTAAATGTCCTGAATGTAACTCTTTGATGTATTATAAAGAGGTTGAGAATCTATATCATGTGTGTCCTAAATGTCAATACCATATGCGTATTGGTCAAGAGGTGAGAATAGAGCTTTTGGCAGATGAGGGTACCTTTATTGAGTTTGATAAAGGGCTTATTCCTGTTGATCCATTGAAGTTTGTTGATAAAAAGCCTTACAAGAAAAGAGTTGTAGAAGGTGAAAAGAAGACAGGTAAAAAATCTTCTGTTGTCGCAGGTGAGTGTACGATTGATGGTATGCCAACGCAACTTGTTGTTTTTGACTTTAAATTCATGGGTGGAAGTTTAGGTTCTGTTGAGGGTGAAAAAATTGTACGTGCGGCACACCGTGCGATAGAAAAAAAGCATGCATTGATTATTGTAAGTGCAAGTGGTGGAGCACGTATGCAAGAGAGTACATTCTCTTTGATGCAAATGTCTAAAACTTCAGCAGCCCTTAAAAGGGTTTCTGAAAACGGACTCCCGTTCTTCTCTATTTTAACTGATCCAACAATGGGAGGTGTGAGTGCTTCTTTTGCAATGCTTGGAGATATTATTATTGCTGAGCCTGGTGCACTGATAGGTTTTGCTGGACAAAGGGTGATTAAACAGACTATTGGTACTGAATTGCCTGAGGGATTTCAAACAGCAGAATTCTTACTCGAACATGGTTTCCTTGATATGGTAGTCAAAAGAGAAAACATGAAGAAAACGGTTGCTGATATGTTACACTTTTTTGATGCAGGTATGGAAAACTCTGATAGACGTACTTATAAAGCAGCAGGTAGACGTGTTGATGATTTTGTTGAAGATGATACATCTTCAGCAGTTTTATAAAAAAAGATGCATAAAGTTTATGCACTCTTTGATTTTGCATTAAATCAAAAAAAAGGGCTTTCACTTGAAAGTTTTGTGGAAAAGGCAATACAAAAAGGTGCTACCTATTTACAATATCGTGATAAATATAGCACACTGAGTGATAAAGAGTCGACGCTCAAGAGGCTACGTCAACTCTGGCCTCATGTTCTGATCATCAATGATGAACTCTCTTTAGTTGATTATTGTGATGGTGTGCATTTAGGACAAGAAGATTTAGCACAAATATCAATAGATAAAAAAGAAGCAGTAGAGAGTGTACGTGCAAAGATTGGTAATAAGATCTTCGGACTCTCTACACATAACGACGCTGAAATAAGAGAAGCTAATACTTTGGCACTAGACTATATAGGGTTAGGTGCCTATCGAACGACATCAACGAAAAATGATGCACAAGTATTAAATGATGAGATCAGTGAACTTGCAAAATTATCACAATACCCCGTCGCTGCAATTGGTGGGGTTCGTAGTGATGATGAGATTCCAAATATAACGTTTTTAGTGTTGGGTTCTAATATTTATGAGGATTAATGTCTACTCAATTGAGAAAAGTAATCGTGATGAATTTAGTAAATTAGTGGATAATCATAAAAAAATGATACAAAAATATGCAAAAATTGATGAAATTACTTTTTTTAATAAAAAAATTGCAGCAGCACAAAACCGAACTGCTATAATGGCTAAAGAGAGCTATAGTGAAGCATTTTTGCCGCATATGAATGGTTATAATATTGGATTAGATCCAGCAGGTAAAGTTTTAGATAGTTTTGAGTTTAGTGAAAATTTTGATAAAATCACCACTTTAAATTTTTTTATTGCTGGTGCTTACGGTTTTGATAAAGATTTTTTAACAAAATGTGATCAAGTCATTAGCTTAAGTAAATTAACTTTTAGCCATAAAATTGCAAAAGTGGTTTTATTTGAACAGATTTTTAGAGCTTTAAGTATTCAAAATAATCACCCTTACCATAAGTAGGGTAGAAGGAGTATTTCATGGAAGAGAAAGAATATATCTATTTTAAAGAAGAGTTAGAGGGTAGAAAAAAAAAGATCTTAAAAATTGTAACGGATAATGAAAAAGAGATCAAAGCCTTAAGCACAACAGAGGCGAATGATGAAGCTGATTATGCCACAATTAGTACAGATAGTGCAATAGAACAGGCTATTAATAATCAACAACTTACAGAGCTTAAAGATATTGAGTATGCCCTGTTTAAGATTGAGAATAAAACTTATGGTATTTGTGAGATGTGTGAAGATCCTATAGGCATCCAAAGATTGAAAGTGAAACCACAGGCGAAATACTGTATAGTCTGCAGAGAAATTGTTGAGAAAACCTCGTAATAAAGGAAGTTGAATGGGTTTAAAAAAGTATATAGTTTTTGGATTGATCTTATTGATAGCAATGGGTGTATTTGTCTATTCTTTTAATGGAAATGTCTACCCTCTCTCTTTTGCAGGAATCACAATAAGTCTTCCTATTGCGATTTGGATTGTTTTACCTGCATTAATCCTTTATCTTTTGACCATTGGTCATTTGATGTTCTATGGAACAGTTGGATTTACACGTATGCGTAAAATTCGTAAAGATGGAGAGAAGCTTTTAACCAACTCAAAAAATGCACTTTTAGGAAAGATGGTTGATACAGATTATAAAACTGATATCTTTAAACTACCAGGTGCTATTTTACCACTTTTAAATATTGATCCTAAACGTTATGCTGACCATAGAGTTTATGATGATGGTATTCAAGATATACTCGATGTAAAACGAAAAGTGAATGAAGGCTTAGTGGTTGATCTAAGTCCATTTTCTTTAAGACCTGATAATGCTTTAGTTTTGAAAAATCATGAGAATAGGCTAAAGAGTGATCAAAATTATGCAGATACAATCTTAAAACGATGTGATGATAAAACATTATGTCAAAAGGCACATTTGGCATTAGCTTCATATGCGACTATAGAAGATATTAGAAAATATGATGTAGAACCAACTAAAGCACTTTTTGATACATTAGTAGATCGTGTAAATGCAAGTGAAAATCCACTAGAATTTGCTGATGACGCAATGATCAAATATATCAAGCAGTTAGATTTTATTAGTAATGACTTTATAGAGTTGGCAAAGAAACTACGAAATAAGGTGAATCCAGATAGATTAGTACTCCTTTTTGAAAGACTCGCACATGAGTTTCCTCAAGAAGCAGGTGAAGGTTATCTTTATGTCATGTTTGAGTTACAGATGATGGATAATGTACGTGAGTTTTTAGAAAATTCATCAGAAGACGAGTATACAAAGTTTAAATATATGCTTTTTCTAAAAGATAGTGGTAAAAACTTCGATACTGAACTATTTATATAGTTATAGCAGACAATGGATATATGCCATTGTCTCTCTTAAAATGAAATCCCCACACAAATAGGTTTTATGATGTTAATAGACTTTTCTAAAAAAGATATTGTTGTACTTGCACCACTTGCAGGGTATACGGATCTTCCTTTTAGATCTGTAGTAAAAAAGTTTGGAGTTGATGTCACTTTTTCAGAGATGATTAGTGCAAATGCGTTGGTACATAATTCAAAAAAAACGTTTAAAATGTTAGAGAAGTCAGATTTAGAGACACCCTATATTGTACAAATTGCAACGAGTGATATTGAGGTTGCTAAAAGAGCGATTGAGATACTTAATGATCAAGAAGGCATTGATGGTATAGATCTCAATTGTGGTTGTCCAGCACCTAAAGTAGTCTCTCAAAGTTGTGGATCTTCACTACTGCAAGACCTTCCTCAATTAATGCGTATTGTAGAGACGATCAAAAAGTACTCAAATAAAGAGTATACCAGTGTCAAATCAAGATTAGGGTTTAATGATAAATATCCTGACCAAATTGCAAAAGCCTGTGAGCATGCAGGGGCTGATTTTATCACTTTTCATGGGCGTACACGGGCAGGAAAATATAAAGCAAAGATCGACTACGATGCAATCAAAATTGCTAAGGAAGCAGTTTCAATACCAGTGATTGCTAATGGTGATATTACTTCACTAGAGATTGCTAACCATGTTCGAAGTTATACCAATTGTGATGGTATTATGATTGGGCGTGGTGCTATTGGTAATCCTTGGCTTTTTTATCAAATTAAAAATGGACTCGATCATGTTGAAAGAGAAAAAATAAAAGAGATTGTACTTGAACATTACGATGCGATGATCAACTTTTATGGTGATAAAGGTGTGAGTATCTTTCGTAAACATTTACACACTTACTCCAAATCCCTTCCTGCTGCTTCAACTTTTCGTGATAAAATAAATAGGATCAATGATCAAGAAGTGATAAGAGAAGAGATTGACACATTCTTTAGTCAATAATGCTATAATTGATACTTTGAATTAGAGGAGATGTTATAAGAGATCATGATAAAGATATGGTTGGGTTTACTCTTTTTTTGTAATCTATATGCAGTTTCAACACCTAGTTGGGACTATACGCATACATATCAATTGAAAAAAGATGCAGTGGCTACTGTAGAGATTACTAAAAAAGATTATACATCACAAGTTGATCCAGATGGTAAACTTTATTTTAGATGGACACTTTATCATAATAAATTGCTTGTTCTGCTAGTCAATTATGAAGGATATCCAACACAACATGTGTTACAGAAAAAGTATAAAAGAGATTTAGTTCGAATCAACTTGTTAGGAGATTATAGTCGAGAAGGAGAACGGGTATTTTTACTCTTAAAATTTACAGATTTTGAAAAAACAAAAAATATTGCGACTGTGAAAGCGATGATATTGGATCCTCAAAAACGTATAGAAGTAAAGTTTAGTGGTCCAGAGTGAGAAAAGAAGTTAAAAGGCAGGCAACTTGGAAAAAATTGAGGCATTAATCACATCCTATGTAAAAGAGGTAGATCTTGATGCGTTGGCACTTTATGCACAAGTGGCAACAGGAAAACGACTGAGAGCAAAGTTGATTTTAAAAATTGCTGGTGAAAATGATCGTAGTTTGAAATTAGCAGCGATTGTAGAGATGATTCATGCAGCGAGTCTGCTTCATGATGATGTCATTGATGATGCATCAACCAGACGTGGTCAAGCGTCTATCAATGCACTTTATGGGGATAAAACGGCAATTATGTTGGGTGATATTTTATACTCTAAAGGTTTTTTAGAACTTGTTGATTTTGAACAAGAGATTGCACAGGCAATTTCAGATGCAGTAGCACAACTCTCAGTAGGAGAGATGCTTGACGTAACCCTTTCTGATGAGATTAATTTAGATACAGAGCGCTATTTTGAGATGATCTACAAAAAAACAGCCGTGTTAATTGAAGCAACAGCCAAAAGTGCAGCACTACTTTGTGGAAAAGATGAAAAGGCATTTGCCACATATGGTAAAAATTTAGGACTTGCTTTTCAGATCATTGATGATGTGTTGGATATTACGATGAGTGATGAGCAGCTTGGTAAGCCTGCGCTTGCAGACTTTAAAGAGGGAAAAACAACGCTACCTTATATCTACCTTTTTGAGGCATTAAACAGTGATGAACAAACAATTTTAAACTCTTTATACAAAAAAGAGTTAACGGATGATGATAAACGATGGATAAAAACAAAGATGCAAGAGAGTGGGGCAGTGATGCGTGCGATCAATGATGCGCAATCATTAGGACGTGAAGCACTTATTGCGATTAAGCATGATCAAAATAGTGATCTTGAACGTGTGATTACTGACATGATCGAAAGGGAGTTTTAATGCACTATATTACACTCAGTTATACCCATAAAAACACCTGTATTGAGACAAGAGAAAAGTTGGCATTCAATAGTGATGAGAGTCTAAAGAAATATTATGAAACAATTTTGGCACATAAAAATGTTAATGAAGTTTTGATCATCTCTACTTGTAACCGTGTTGAGATTTTAGCAAGTGTTAAAGAGACAGAAGAAGTTGCTGAAATGTTGTTATATGAGTTAACCAAGCATAACAATCTTTTGATGCAAGAGCTTGAGGGTAAAGGAGAAATTCATAAAGATGTAGATGCGGTACACCATCTTTTTAAAGTGGTCTCCTCTTTAGATAGTGTGGTGCTTGGTGAAACACAAATTGTTTCACAGATTAAAGATGCGTTTGCCTTCTCTTATGAAAATGGTTATAGTGGACAAAAAATCGCACGTGTGATGCATAATGCCTTTAGATGTTCTGCTGCTGTGAGAAGCTCTACGGATATCTCTAAAAATCCTGTCTCAGTTGCGAGTGTAGCAGTTGCTAAAGCAAAGGAACTTTTTGGAGGTAACCTTGGTGGATATACAGCAGTCGTAGTTGGTGCTGGTGAGATGGGTGAATTAACGGCTAAACATCTTGCTGCTGCAGGAGCTAATATCATTTTAGTCAATAGAGATATGGAAAAAGCACATCAACTTGCTAACCATTTAGATAATGTTACTGTGACTGTAGAGCCATTTTCAGAACTTAAAAATCTTGTGAATCACTATCGCTTACTCTTTACAGCAACAGGTGCTTCAACCCCTATTATAGATGAGCATATTGTAGAAGAGGTCACATTTCAACGGTTTTGGTTTGATATTGCAGTACCAAGGGATATTGCTGAATGTACTTGTAAGAGTATTGAGGTCTACACCGTGGATGATCTTAAAGGGATTATGGATGAAAATATCAAACAAAGAGAGTTAAGTGCTAAAGCTGCTTATGGCATTGTTGGAAAGTTTACTGAGGACTTTTTTAAATGGCTACAAACACTCTCAGTAGATCCAATGATCAAAGAGATTCGTGAACACGCTCGTGCCTGTAGTGTCAATGAGATTCAAAAAGCACTTAAAAAAGGGTATATCTCTGCTGATATGGAAGATCAAGTCACAAAGATTGTACATCAAGCATTTAATACTTTCTTACATGAACCTACTTTGAAACTAAAAAACATTGCAGAGCAACCCCAAGCCGATACGGTGGTACAATCTATACAACTCTTTTTTGGACTAAACTCCAAACAACGAAAAGCATTAGATACGTATAAATGTGATTATCAGATTGAAAAAGATTTACAAAAAAAGGATGAAGCTTGAGATTTTCGACACTCTTTGCACCTACTACAAAAGAAGCACCAAAAGATGCTATTTTACCAAGTCATATCTACTTAGTACGTGGAGGGTTCGTCTCTCAAATAGGAAGTGGAATTTATAACTTTTTGCCATTAGGAAAAATGGTTTTAGATAAGATTAAAACAGTTGTAAAAGAGGAGATGGACAAAAGTAGTGCACAAGAGACACAACTTGGTTTTGTGACACCTTCAGAGCTTTGGAAAGAGAGTGGTAGGTATCATAAATTTGGTAAAGAGTTACTCCGTTTTACGGATCGAAAAGAGAATGAATTTGTATTAGGTCCCACCCATGAAGAGGCGATGGTTGATTTAGTTCGTAGTCGCGTTAAAAGTTATAAGCAGTTACCACTGCATCTTTATCAAATCAATACAAAGTTTCGTGACGAAGCAAGACCTCGATATGGACTTTTACGTGGACGTGAGTTTTTGATGAAAGATGGTTATAGCTTTCATGAAGATAGTCAAGATCTTGAACGTGAATTTATACAGATGGAAAAGACCTATGGACAAATTTTAGATCGTTTGGGATTAGAGTATAGAGTTGTTGAAGCAGATAGTGGTGCTATTGGTGGAAGTGGTTCAAAAGAGCTTATGGTTTTGGCTGACAATGGTGAAGATGATATTGTGGTATGTGATAGTTGTGACTATGCCGCAAATATTGAAGCAGCTAAAAGAGCAGGAAAACCAATAGATACACAGAACTTAGAGATGAGTGCTGGTGATTTTCATACTCCCGATGTTACGACGATTGATGCATTGAGTGTATTTTTTAAAGTTGATAGTACTTCTACCGTTAAAGCTGTTGTCAAAAAAGCGATATATGAGGAGAGTGAAGAGCTTGTAATCTTTTTTATCTGTGGCGATAGCGAACTACAAGAGACCAAAGCACAATCTTTATGTCAAGCAATTGAGCTTGTTGATGTTGATGCAGAGACATTGAAACAGAAGGGTATTGTAGCAGGGTTTATAGGTCCTGAGATTAAAGATGTCACATGCTTTGTGGATGTTGAATTAAAAGATAGAGAAAATCTCATATGTGGTGCTAACAAAGTTGATTATCACACGGTTGGATATAGCTTTAAAGATAAAGATTTTACTTTTGCAGATCTTATTACTGTAGAAGAGGATGATACATGTAGCTGTTGTGGTGGTATTTTGAAGATTACTAAGGGGATTGAAGTAGGACATATTTTTCAGTTAGGTGATACATACTCTAAAGCGTTAAATGCAACATTTTTAGATCGTAATGGAAAAGCACAACCTTATGTAATGGGAACTTATGGTATAGGAGTGAGTCGTTTAGTTGCTGTAGTCATTGAACAACATCATGATGAAAAAGGGTGTTTATGGACGCCTGAGACGTCACCATTTGCACTGACGATTATTGTTTCAAATATCAAAGATGAAGCACAAAGAACTTTTGCTGAATCGCTTTATGCTCAACTTAAAGCTGTTGGTATGAATGTATTGTTAGATGATAGAGGTGAACGCTTCGGATTTAAAATGAAAGATTTTGAGCTATTAGGATTTCCTAAAGCTGTGATTGTTGGTAAAGGGTTAGTTGAGGGTGAAGTACAAATTGTTGATCGAAAAACACTTGAAAAACAGACGGTTAGCAAAGATGAAATATTTCAAAAGTTAATGGATAAGTAATGCCCTATTTACTACTTTATCTTTTTATTGAAGTACTTGTGAGTGTTGAAATAGCAGGAAGGTTGGGTGGTCTTTTAACTTTTGGGGAGATTATTCTTTCAGCCATTATTGGTTTTTTCTTGTTAACTAACTTTCGATATACTCTCTCCAAAAGTATGACTGCTATGACAAGTGGTCAGATCTCGGTACAAGACTTTCAGAAGATGAGCCTTTTTACCTTGATTGGTGCGGTGCTTTTAATCATTCCAGGTTTTTTTAGTGATATATTGGGTGTACTATTTCAATTTAGTTTTTTTGGTACACTTTTTGCAACAAAAGTTTTAAATTTAAAAAATAAAAAAAATAACTATAGAGAGGGAAAAGATGACGCGATTGATGTCGAAGTTATTGATGTTGACGATTCTAAGTAGCATGGCTGCTTGTGCAAAAGAAGAGGTAAAGAGTACGCCTGAAACAAGTGATGTTAAGGCCAAGAGTAGTGTAAGTAAAGTAGACAAAAACTTGATCGATTATGTCAAGCGTGCTATTAGTGTTAATAAAGATTTTAGACTTAAAGATGTACGTATTCGCCAAAACAAAGAGATTGACAAGTTACCTGGATGGAGTATCTACTTTTTAGACATTGATTTAGAAGTGATCTCCCAAAACAATAAAATTATGACAGTACATGATAAGATATTTACTAACGGTAAGTTTATCTCTAGAGACTTCATTAATATCGTCAATAAAGCCTCTTTAAAAGATAAAATTGTGCCTGATATGGATGCTTCATTTTATAAAAAAGATCATCTCATTTATGGTGACATGAATGCAAAAGATAAGATTGTGATTTTTAGTGATCCAATTTGTCCATTTTGTCAAGGGTATATGCCAGATATTTTAAAAGCTATCAAAGCAAATCCAAAAAAAGTAGCACTTTTTTATTACCATTTCCCACTGACTATGCTCCATCCTGAAGCACCAACAATTATCAAAGCGACAATGGCTTTAGAGAAAAAAGGGCAAAAAGATGTTTTATTGAAGGTGTATGAGCAAAAGTTCAATATCAATACCAAAGATGAGACAAAAGCATTGGCTGAGTTTAATAAAAAGATGGGTACAAAGTTAACCGTAAGTGAGATCAATACACAAGATATCTTAGCACACTATAGTAAAGATTTAGAGCTTGCAGGTAAGATGATGATTAATGGTACACCAACAGTTTATGTGAATGGTAAGAAAGATTTTAGTCGAAACAAATATAAAACAATTTTGGGAATTAAATGAATAAATTGATTATTGCAACACGTGGAAGTAAACTCGCTCTTTGGCAATCAGAACATATTAAAGCAAGATTGGAAGCAGAACATAAAGGGCTTGAAGTTGAGCTTAAAGTGATGAAGACAAAAGGGGATATTATCCTTGATACTCCTTTAGCCAAAATTGGTGGTAAAGGACTTTTCACTAAAGAGCTTGAAGATGCCATGTTAAATGGTGAAGCACATATCGCTGTACATAGTCTCAAAGATGTACCTACTGAGTTTCCTGAAGGTTTAGTTCTTGGTGTAATTACCAAACGTGAAGACGTTAGGGACTGTTTACTCAGTGAAAAATATGACAGCATTGAAGCACTTCCTGAAAATGCAGTAGTCGGTACAACAAGTCTAAGAAGACGTATGCAGGTCTTATCCTTAAGACCAGATTTAAAAATTAAAAATCTTAGAGGTAATGTCAATACTCGTATTCGTAAACTCAAAGATGGAGAGTATGATGCTATTATTTTAGCAACAGCTGGGTTGAATCGTCTAGGCTTAAATAGTGAAGTAAAATATGCAACACCAATCTCTACAAAACAGATGATCCCTGCAATGGGACAAGCTGCATTGGGTATTGAAGCGATTAATGATCCAACAGTATTATCACTTATCTCTGTTTTAAGTGATGAAGATGCAGAGATTGAAACAAGTGTTGAGAGAGATTTTATTCAGATTTTACAAGGGGGTTGTCAAGTCCCAATTGGTGTGAACGCCAAACTGAAAGATGATGAAATTGTGATACGCTGTATAGTGGGTATGCCTGATGGTAGTGAACTCATTAAAGAGAAGAGTCTTGGTTCAAAGAAAGATTATCGTTCTTTAGGTAAAGAACTTGCTGATACGATGATTGAAAATGGTGCGATTAAACTACTTAAACGGGCAGAGGAGCTTGCACTTAAAGAGATACTATAAGAGGAGTCATCATGAATGAAGCAATTGAACTTTTAAAGGAGCATGATCTTTTAAGAGTGATTGATGCAGAGGTGGATATAGATCTTGAAATTCCTCATATTGCATATATTGAAGTGAAAAAAGAGGACTCTAAAGCACTGTTATTTACAAATCCTGTGAGTAAACGTTTAAATAAAAAGTTTACAACACCTGTTTTGATGAATGTTTTTGGTTCACATAAAGCGACAAATCTTTTTATTGGTAAAGACGCTGATGACATTGCCCAAGAGATCGAGGGATTACTGCATCTTAAACCTCCCGTCTCATTTTCACAAAAATTTGGCATGCTTTCACAACTTTTTAGCCTTAAAAATGTTTTCCCAAAACGTCTGAAGAAAAAAGGTATTGTACAAGAGTTTGTCAGTCAAGGTGAATCGATAAATCTGTATGATATACCAGTGCTCAAAACTTGGACACAAGATGGTGGTCCATTTATTACGATGGGGCAGGTTTATACACAATCTCCTGATGGTGAAGTAAAGAACTTGGGAATGTATCGTTTACAAGTTTATGATAATAAACGTTTAGGGATGCATTGGCAAATTCATAAAGATAGTGCACACTTCTTTAATGCTTATAAGGAAGCAGGAGAAAAGATGCCGGTTTCAATTGCTATTGGTGGTGACCCTCTTTATACTTGGGCAGCCACTGCACCACTTCCTCATGGTGTTTTTGAACTATTGATGTATGGTTTTATCAAAGGCAAGAGTGCAAGATTAGTGAAATCACTTACAAATGATATTTGGGTGCCTGAAGATGTTGACTTTATCATCGAAGGATGGGTAGATCCTCAAGAGATGAGAATAGAGGGACCTTTTGGTGACCATACAGGCTACTATACTCTTGAAGAAGAGTACCCTGTGATGGACGTGAGTTGTATAACACATAAAAAAGATCCTGTTTATTTAGCTACTGTTGTAGGTAAACCGCCATTAGAAGATAAATATATGGGATGGGCAACTGAGCGCATCTTTTTACCCCTTTTGAAAACAACAGCACCAGATCTTATTGATTATGTTATGCCTGAAAATGGTGTGTTTCATAATTTGATTATTGCAAAAATGAAAGCAGCTTATCCTGGGCATGCAAGACAGTTTATGCATGCGTTTTGGGGTGTTGGGCAGATGAGTTTTGTTAAACATGCGATTTTTGTAGACAAAGATGCCCCTGATTTAGAGGATTATGAGGCATTAAGTGATTATATTTGTGATCGTTTGATGGTTGAAAATATTTTGATTAGTGAAGGGGTGTGTGATGCTTTAGATCACTCTTCAAACAGTTTTGCATATGGTGGTAAATTAGGTATTGATTGTACAAAGGACAATGTCAATTTTCCAGAAAAATCTGTTCTAAAAGATCATTTATTGTTTGAAAAAATGAGAGAGATTGCACCTGAGATTAAAGCGATTAAACAGTATAAAACATATACCAAAACACCTATTTGTGTGATAGGTGTAGAGAAGAGGGCACCCATGAAAGTGCTTTATGAAAAATTAAAAGCTTTAAAAGAACATACAAAGTTATTGATTTTTGTTGATACTTCTAAAAACAGTCTTGATAATCCTTATATGTTACTATGGAGAGTTGCAAACAATATTGATGCTTCAAGGGATATCTTTTTAAATAAAGAGTTTATAGGTATAGATGGCACCAATAAAGGTGAAGTCGATAATTTCCCAAGAAGGTGGCCAGATGACACTGATTGTGACTTGGAAGTAATTGAACGTTTAAGAGCGCGTGGATTGATAAGTGTAGACGAATTGAAGTCTGCTATTG
>JAHZKW010000150.1 GCA_022600175.1 Campylobacterota bacterium | reverse complement strand
GGTGGATGGTACGTAAAGATTGTATCGATATGGGGCTTTGGGAGCATGTAGATAAAGCAGATCTATTAATACCTCTTGATACACATACCTTTAAAGTTTCACAATCTTTAGGGTTGCTGACACGTAAAAGTTATGACCTTAAAGCCGTTTTTGAACTGACTAAAAAGCTTAAGAGTTTTGATCCTCACGATCCTGTGAAGTATGATTTTGCGCTCTACCGTATAGGACAACAGAAGCAAACTATCACTTTTTAGAGTAAATGAGACCAAGACTTTTTTGAAAAAGATCACTGTAGAAGGTAGACTAAGGAGAGTAGAGAAAGCTAAGAAGAGTTGGTATCTTTGTCCATATTTAATCATAAATTAAATGATTTTTTTGTAAAATACCGCAATTTTTAATTAAAGGACTCTTCTGTGAATGATCTGTTTTTATTTCTCGGTATAATTTCTCATAACCACGCATTTATCCTGATTTCACATGCAATTTTAGTAGCATTGATTGTATTAGGTATCGCAAAGCTTGCAACATCCTCGTTGCAAATCGTACCTCAAGGTGTACAAAATGTTGCTGAAGCTTATCTTGGTGGTGTTGTTTCAATGGGCAAAGATGTAATTGGTGAAGATTTAGCAAGAAAATATCTTCCTTTGGTCGCAACAATCGGTCTTGTTGTATTTGTTTCAAATATGATTGGTATTATCCCTGGTTTTGAGTCTCCAACGAGTAATATTAACTTCACATTGGCCTTGGCATTGATCGTTTTTGTTTTTTATAATCTTGAAGGTATTAAAAAACAAGGTGCGTTGACTTATTTTAAAAACTTTGTACACTTAGGTGAGTTAAATCCTGTTGCAAAATTTTTAATGTCACTATTGATGTACCCGATTGAAATTGTTTCACATCTCTCAAGAATTATTTCACTCTCATTTCGTCTTTTTGGTAACATCAAAGGTGATGATCTTTTCTTAGCAGTTATTCTTGCGTTAGCACCATTTATTGCACCGCTTGCACCATTTGCACTTTTAACATTTATGGGTGTACTTCAAGCATTTATCTTTATGATCTTGACATATGTTTATCTTGCAGGTGCTGTTCACGTAAGTGACAACCACTAAATCTTTTCCAATAGCAGTCGATCTTCTTCTTGACTGCTAGGAGAATAATAATATGATGAAAAATAGAGATTTTGACAAAGTTGTCAGTTTTATGCAGGGCGCCTCATGGGGGATGGTTATCGTTGGGGCATATCTCTTTTTTACCCTTTTTTACCCTTTTGGTTTAATCATTGCTTTGATTGGAGCTTTTTTGGTGCTTCAATGGGACTTTTTATGGTGATCTTTTTTGAGATGGCACATATTAAGCAGGAGATGCATAAAGAGAAAATCAAACATACACGGCTTTTAGAACAGATGGTGAAGCTATTAAAACAGCAGAATGACAAGTTATCTCATCACTGATCCGCAGTTTTACGATAATCGTCTCTATACATTTGAAAATTATTTAGAAAAAATCTACCAAAAACATAGTGTTGACTATAGTTGTCTTCGTGATAAAACTAGCCTACATTTAGCAGAGCTTGCAGACTCTTTTTTACAACTCTCACAAAAATATAATATTAAAAAAACTTTGATCAATGGTGATGTTAAACTTGCAAAGAGTATGGGGTTTTATGGTGTACACCTTACCTCTATGCAATTTAACCTTATTAAAGAGGCTAAAGCATTAGGACTTTTTGTTGTTGTGAGTACACACTCTAAAGAAGAAGCTTTAGCCGTAGAGATACTTGGTGCAGATGCAATCACTTTTAGTCCTATTTTTGAGACTCCCAATAAAGGAGCACCTAAAGGTATTGATGCGTTGAGTTTAGTTGCCAATGCTTTAGAGATTAAAACTTTTGCACTAGGCGGTATTGTAAGTGATACAGAGGTACAAAAATGTGAAAATAGCGGCGCTTATGGTTTTGCTTCTATCCGTTATTTTCTAACCTAGAAAAGGTATATCTAAGTCCATATTAAAGCCAATTCATAGTAAAATAGAATAAATCACATGTAAGGTATTTATTGATGTTTGAAATGATAATTGGACTCGAAGTTCATATCCAGTTAAATACAAAAACCAAAATCTTCTGTTCATGTCCTACTTCATTTGGAGAAGCAGAAAATGTTAATGTTTGTCCCGTCTGTTTAGCCCTTCCAGGAGCCCTTCCAGTACTTAATATTGAAGCAGTAAAAAAAGCAATTAATTTTGGTAATGCAGTAGATGCGACGGTGCACAAAAAATCAATTTTTAATAGAAAAAATTACTTTTACCCAGATCTTCCTAAGGGGTATCAAATCTCTCAATTTGAGATACCTATTGTGGAAGGTGGAGAGCTTATTTTAGATTTTGAGGATGGTTCACATAAAAGAGTAGGGATCACCAGAGCACACCTTGAAGAGGATGCTGGTAAAAATATGCATCATGGTAATGCTTCTCATGTAGATCTTAATCGTGCAGGTACACCACTGCTAGAGATTGTAAGTGATCCAGATATTCGTAGTGCTGAAGAGGCGATACTCTACCTTAAAAAGCTACACTCTATTGTACGTTATCTTGATATCAGTGACGCTAATATGCAGGAGGGTTCATTTAGATGTGATGTGAATATCTCTATTCGACCGCATGGTGATGAAAAATTGCATACTAGGGTTGAAATTAAAAACATGAATTCATTTAAATTTATTCAAAAGGCGATTGAGTATGAATTTGAGAGACAGTGTGATGCTTGGGAAGATGGCCTGTATGAGGATGAAGTCTATCAAGAGACTAGACTCTTTAATGTAGATACAGGAGAGACACGTAGTATGAGAGGGAAAGAGGATAGTGCAGAGTATCGTTATTTTCCCGATCCTGATCTACTTCCTGTGATTTTAACAGATGAGATGTTTGAAGAAGGTAAGAAAATACCAGAGCTTCCTGACGAGAAGAAAAATAGATTGGTAAGTGATTATGGTCTCAAAGAGTATGATGCATCGGTTATTACGGCAAATATTGATTTAGCACACTTTTTTGAGGCGATGATCCAAGAGGGAGCAGGAGCAAAAACTAGTGTAACTTGGCTGACTGTCGAGTTATTAGCCCGTCTTAATAAGGGTGGTATGACAATTACACAGACACCTGTATCTGCACTGAAACTTGCAACAGTTGTGAAGCGTATAGAAGATAGTACAATCAGTGGTAAAGCAGCAAAAGAAGTGTTAGACTACCTCATAGAAAATGATGATGAAGTGGATGCTGTCATAGAGAAATTAGGACTTAAGCAAGTCTCTGATGATGGCGCAATTTTAGCGATTATTGATGAGATTTTAGCGGCTAATGATGATAAGGTTCAAGAGTATAAAGGTGGAAAAGAGAAACTGTTTGGCTTTTTTGTAGGACAGACTATGAAGGCTAGCAAAGGGAGTGCAAATCCAGCTAAAGTCAATGAGCTTTTAAAGCAAAAACTTCATGGCTAAATGCTAATCCTATGGATATCAAAGCCTCTCTTGTCAAGTTTTCTTATACGATAGCGTCATCTAAAAAATATCAAGAGTTTAAAGCAGAAGTAAAGGAGATTTTAGAAGATACGAACTCTCCTAAAAAAAGATATTTTGATCTTTTTATGATTGTATTGGTCTTAGCGACAATTTTGATTCTTATTTTTGAGATCAAACACAACCTTCCTCCTTGGATTTATGCGATAGAGGGTTCAGCTATTGCGATATTTATTGTGGAGTGGTTGGGGCGTCTTTGGGTCAACAGTGATGTCCACCAAATGGTGATTGAGAGTTATGAAAATGCAGAGAGTAAAAACAGGGCACTACCTTTAGGGAAACTCCTTAAAGAGGTGAGTGTTAAAAAATTAAAATTTATCTTCTCTCCGATGTCAATCATCGATCTTTTAGCGATACTACCATCCTATAGACCTCTTCGATTTTTGCGATTTTTTTTACTATTTAGACTTTTTAAGATTTTTCGTTATACCCAGAATATGAACTTTTTGATGAAAGTTTTTGTTGAAAAAAAGTTTGAGTTCTTCACACTTTTTATACTATTCTCTTTTTTAGTATTTTTTGCTTCAACTGTGATCTATGTGTTTGAAGGTACAGGAGCAAATGATAATATCAATTCTTTTTATGATGCTATTTATTGGGCTGTTGTCACAATTACCACGGTAGGTTATGGAGATATCTCACCGCAGACGGGGGAGGGACGTTTTGCAACAATTTTGTTGATAGTCAGTGGTTTGGGTATTATCGCGTTTACCACTTCAATAGTGACAACAGCAATGACAGAAAAACTTGCACAAGTAAAAGAGAACAATATCCTTAGCCAAGTTTCAAAGTTACAAAACTTTGTTGTGATTTGTGGTTATGGCAAGATGGGAAAAGTGTTTGCTGAGGAGTTATTCAACAGTGGTGAACAGTTTGTTATTGTTGATATTGATGAACAAGCGGTGATACGTGCATCAGAGAAAGATTACTTAGCCCTCAATGCTGATGCTTCTGATCTCTCCGTTTTAGAGTCGCTTAATATTAGTGAAAACGCAAAGTATGTATTAGCGATGACCAATGACGATGCTTTAAATCTCTCCATTATTCTCTCCATTAGATCTATCAATCCTAATATCGACGTGATTGCGAGAGCAAATCATGTTTCTAGTCGAAAGAAGTTTTTGATCGCAGGAGCAAAACGTGTGATTTTTCCTTATGAAACTGCCGCGATTGCAACGATTGAGTATCTTGAGCAGCCTTTGGCCTATAATGCATTGGAAATCATTTCTCAAGATAACGTAGGTCCTGTTACTGATGAAATTGAGATCTTTTTAGATGATCCTCAGAGTCACAGAGAGATTACACAAGTTACATTGAAAAAATATGGTTTAAAACTGGTGGGAATTGTGAAAAAAGGTGATGGTGAAGTATTTGAATTTAATCCTAAAAGCGATCCTTTATTTGTGGAAGATTTAGATATTTTGATTGTGATAGGGTATAGTGATGATATTGCGTCATTTAAGACTGCGTTGATAAAGGGTAAATAATGCAAAAGATGATTATTTATGGATACTCTAAATTGGCTGGAGAAGTGGCTAAGCTTTTAAAGCAAAAAAAGTATGATTTTGTCATTTTATCTAATGAACAGTCACAAGTGCAAAGTGCGATTGAATCTGGTCATAATGCTTATGAAGCAGATCTCAATGATGATGACAATCTACTCAAAGCAGGTATTGGTAAATCTGTTTCAACATTTTTTTGTATGAGTGATGATGCCAATAGTAATCTTTTTATCACACTCTCTGCTAGAGCACTTGATAAAAAACTTAATATTATTGCTTTGGCATCTAATAAAGAGAGTGAGAAAAAAATGTTATTAGCAGGCGCTAACAGGGTTTTTAATCCTTATGAAATTGGGGCACAAAGACTCTTTAGACATATGCGAAAAGCAACTGTATTTTCGGTTTTAGATCGTATTTTATTCTCTTCGTCAAAGATTAAGTTTGGAGAAGTCGTGATTACCGAAGAGTCACCATTTGTAGGGGCATCGCTTAGAACTTTAGATGAAGAGATATGTGATGAGATTTTGGTCATTGGTGTACAAAGTACAGATAGATTTATCTATGATACAAGCAGATCGAGGTATCATATCGTCAAAGATGATGTACTTGTCGTGATGGGTGAAGAGATGTATATCGAAAATTTAAAAAGGGGTGATAGATGAAAGTAGGCGTAGTTGGTGCAGGGAAGTGGGGGCAGGCACTGCATTTTGCACTTTCTCATAATAATGAGGCGTATATCTCCTCAAGGACCCCTCGTGAGATTGAACATTTTGTAACACAAGAAGAGATTTTAGATTTTGAGTATCTTATTTTTGCAATTTCAGCACAAAATGCACGTACATGGTTAGAGAATAAATTTATTTTCAAAAATCAAAAGATTTTAGTTGCTTCAAAAGGTATAGAGATTAGTAGTGGAAAGTTTTTAAATGAAGTCTTTAAAGATTTTGTGCCTGAGGAGAATTTGGCATTTATCTCTGGACCTTCATTTGCTGCAGAAGTGATCAAGTCACTTCCGACTGCTTTGGTGATTAGTTCAAAAAATAAAGGGCTTGCAAAGAAATATGCAAAACTTTTTCCCTCTTTTATGAAGACGTATACTTCTAGAGATGTCATAGGGGCTGAAGTGAGTGGTTCTTATAAAAATATTATCGCGATTGCTAGTGGGATTTGTGATGGATTAGCACTTGGTAATAATGCGAGGGCATCTCTGATTTCTCGTGGACTGGTTGAGATGATGCGTTTTGGTAGACACTTTGGTGCTAAAAAAAATACTTTTATAGGATTGAGTGGCTCAGGAGATCTTTTTCTTACAGCCTCTAGTACACTCTCTAGAAATTATCGTGTCGGGTTAGGGTTGGCAAAAGGAAAGTCGTTAGAGGTGATTTTGGAAGAGTTAGGTGAAGTGGCTGAAGGTGTCTATACCACTGAAGCCGTACATAACATCGTACAAAAACATGAGATCTATGTACCGATTGCTGTAGAGGTGTATAATGTACTTCATGGGAAAAAACCACAAGATAGTTTAAAAGATCTTTTATCAAAGGGGTAGATATCGCAACGTGTAAAAATTGTAAAAATGAGATTGAACCTAAGCGTAGACAGTGTCCTTACTGTGGTATTTTAAATCCTACAGTCACCCTCAAAGATGTTTTTGTTACATTGATTGGTGTGTTGGTCGTGATGGGTGTTGTGACTTATTTTATGAATAGATAAAGCTATAGAGAGGGGTATGCTTTTTAGGTTGTTTTATCTTACAAAAATAACTTCAAGACACTTTGTATCAGAGCATTAGCTCTATTCAAGTTTACTTTCGCTAACATAATAAGACATGTACACTCCTAATAACCAACACATTTCACAACTTTAATATTCAAACACAAAAGTAGCGTGACCAGAGTCGGTTATAATAAAAGAATACAGATGGATAGTTGTGGTTCTTAGTAATGTGCATGATATTAACATAAAGAAAAAAATATATGAATTTTGAAGATTTTAATTTTAAGTCGAAGCTTGCAAAAGCAGTAAGTGATGCGGGTTTTCGTGAGCCAAGTCCTGTACAACAAGAAGCAATCCCAATTATTTTAAATGGTAGTGATATTGTTGCTCAGGCACATACTGGTACAGGTAAAACGGCAGCATTTGGATTACCAGTACTTAACATGATGGAGTGTGACGGTAGCGTTGAAGCTGTTGTAATTGTTCCAACGCGTGAGCTAGCGACGCAAGTAAGTGATGAGATCTTTCGATTTGGAAAGTATTTAGGGATCAATACAGCGACGGTTTATGGAGGAAGTTCTTATAGTAGACAGATCAAACATATTGAGAAAGCATCTGTCATTGTTGCAACACCTGGTCGTTTTTTAGATCTGCTTTCAAATGGACAGATTAGTATTGAGCCAAAATTTGTGATTTTAGATGAAGCAGATGAGATGCTTGATATGGGATTTCTTGATGATATCAAAGAGATTTTTACACACTTTGGTGGGTCTCGTCAAACATTGATGTTTTCAGCAACAATGCCAAAACCGATTAAAGAACTTGCAAGTACAATTCTTTATCGTCCAGAGTTTGTCACAATCACGAAGAAAAATACAACCAATGAAAATATTAAGCAGTATTACTATGTGGTAGATGAACGTGAGCGTGATGATGCATTGATTCGTTTGATGGATTATAAAAACCCTGTTAAAAGTATTGTTTTTTGTAGAACAAAAAAAGAGGTTGATAGACTTTCAACTTTTCTAGTATCACAAGGGCAGAGTGCAAAAGGGCTACATGGTGATATGGAGCAGCGGCAAAGAGAAGAGGTGATTCGCGCATTTAAACGGGGGAGTTTAGAGACACTTATCGCAACAGATGTTGCAGCACGTGGACTTGATGTCAGTGATGTAAGTCATGTTTTTAATTATCATATACCATTTGATTCAGAGAGCTATGTACATAGAATTGGTCGAACAGGACGTGCAGGTCGTGAAGGTTTAGCGATCTCTATCGTAACACCACATGAGTTTAACTCTCTTAAAAAGATCCAAAAAGATGTAGGAAGTAAGTTAGAGTCTCGTGTAATTCCATCGATTCAAGATGTTCAGATGAAGCATAAAGATGTTTTGATTGAAGATATTAAAAAACAAGAGATTAGTGATCTTTCACGTGAGCTTGTTGAAGTACTTAAAAAAGATTTTGTAGATGAAGATATTGCACTTAAACTGGCATCTATGCTTTATAGTGCTAATGATATTCAAGGTTCAGATAAGATCGGGAAAAGTACGCAAGAAGTTGGAAAACTTTTTGAACGTTTTGAGAGAGAAGATCAAAACAAAAGAAACAGTAAAGGTCGTAATAGAGGTAGAAATAACCGTGGTCGTGGTGGTCGTGGAAACTATAGTGGCAATCGTAGTGGTGGCCAGTCTAGATCAAAATCAAATAATTACAAAAAAGATAGGAGTTAATATATGGCGATAGAAAAAATTGCAAGCAGTGATGCTTTTAAAGCATTTGTTGACGCAACAAAAGAGATGAAAGGTTATAAAGAACCTGTTGGATTTGGTATTGCAAGAGTTGATAGAGGTCAGAAAAATACAGAAAAGATTTTGCAAGCGACTTATCCACTTATTAACTGGAATGAAAACTATGGATCAGCAGCGGTATTTATGGCTGCACTTAAAGAGAGTGGTATAGATCTTAATTTTAGTGCAGATGAGTTTATTGCAACTGTTTCAGTTGAGTTCATCGCTAATGCAATGAGTGCATTTGCACCTTATCTTGATGAAGCAGAGGGTGATGCACATAAAAATGTACAAGTGATTAAACACCTTAATGAGCTGTTTGCTTCAGAAATGGTTGATCCAACTTCTTATAAAGTAGTTTTCCTTTTTGCGGATGCAAATCCTCAAAGTGTTGAAGCTGTCTATCTTAAACTGTATGCACTTTCAACATCAAAAGCAGCACTTAGAAGTGTAAACCTCAATGGTGCATTTGGTATTTTAGAAAATGTTGCTTGGAGTGGCAATATGCCAATAGAGCTTGCATGGTTAAGAGAGAATGAGATTTCTTTAAAGCTTGATGGCATGTATCCTGAGATTACTTCAGTTGATAAGTTTCCACGATTGTTACAACATATCATCCCAGCAGACAATACGAGAGTTTTAGAGTCTAGTAAAGTAAGAATGGGTGCACAACTTCATGCAGGTACTACTGTTATGCCTGGTGCTGCTTATATCAACTTCAATGCTGGAACTACAGGTCCAGTAATGGTTGAAGGACGTATCAGTTCATCTGCAATTGTAGGAAGTGGTAGTGATGTTGGTGGTGGTGCTTCAATCTTAGGTGTACTTAGTGGAACAGATGGGAACCCTATCAGTATTGGTGAAAATACACTACTTGGTGCAAACTCAGTTACAGGTGTTCCATTAGGTGATGGTTGTATCGTAGATGCTGGTATCTCTATCTTAGCAGGCACAAAAGTCTCTATCTCTACTGAAGAATTTAACAAGATCAAAGAGGCAAATCCTAGCTGGGAACATCCAGATACAGATATCTTTAAAGGAGCAGTTCTTTCTGGTCTTAATGGTATTCACTTTAGACAAGATAGTGTGACAGGCTCAATCAAGGCATTTAGAAGTACAAGAGAAGTTAAGCTTAACACAGACTTACACTAAAGCATAAACTCCTATTTGGTACAATGACCAGATAGGAGTTTCGATGGAATATACCCAAGATATAGTTGCACTCATACATACTTTGGAGCTTCAAAGAGCTTCTGAACTCAAACGATTTGGCTTTATAACACTTTTTATAGTACTTGTCAATATTTTCTTTTTTTTTAAATTTCGTACCAATTTTTTATTGACTGTAGGATTAGGTGTGATTGTATTGATAGTTAGTTTTTACTTGATCAATAATCGTTATACAAATGAAGTCAATCATACGCTCTTACCTCAATTGGTAAAACATGCAGATATCGATTTAATCTATGATGCTGATTATCAGGTTGATGTTGAGATATTAAATCATATTAAACTCTTCTCACACAAGATTGAAAATAGAGAATCATCTGGTGCCATAAAATATCAACTTGATGAAAAAAGCATTTCATGTGCATTTGTAACATTAGAGAGTGTTAAAATTGATACAGAAGAGGGTGAACATTTTACTAAGAGATTTGAGGGGCTATTACT
Source organism: Campylobacterota bacterium (assembly GCA_022600175.1). Classification (GTDB taxonomy): domain Bacteria; phylum Campylobacterota; class Campylobacteria; order Campylobacterales; family QNZT01; genus SZUA-1433. Next base: position 5,533 of record JAHZKW010000150.1, on the reverse strand, counting down.
GGAGGTTGATTTTGCTCTCTCTTTTGATCAGACCTATTTAATCAGCTCTCAAAATGGTAAGTTATCTCAGTTTGAGGCAGGAGAGTATCTTAACCCTTCTCATATGGGACTTGAAGTGGTTAGCATTCTTAAAGATGATTGGACGCTCTATTCTAAAGATGCACAGAATCATTTGCCTTCAGTGTTGCTTGAAAAGTTGATTGTTTTAAAAGAGCGTTTAGGACGAGAGGTTTGGGTTGTTTTTGAATCTAATAGGGCATATGTGTTAATTGATGGGATTACAAAACAGTATAATATTTCACTATTTCATACCATGAAAGGTGAAAATTTTATAGACCGTTATCTTTTGTTGTTTAACGCTATAAAAGGATTAATTCAGTAGATTGCTATACATTGTGAAAGTTAAATTTCACAATGTCCTACACCGAGTTTTTGAATTAACTCTTCAAAAAATTTACCACTTTGTTTGTCATAATCATCATGAAACTCGATACTATATTCACCTGAAAGATCTTTCTTCGGTGTTACTGTTACTGCAGGTGCTATATTATACGCATCAATCATCATACCAACGGTATCACAGATCTCTTTTCTTTGTGCATTGTCATGATATTCTAGTATCAATCGTGCATAACGCTCTTCCATCTCATGGTAAGCTTTAATACAGGCTTTTTGAACTTTTTCCATACTTTCTCCTTTTACATCCACTCAATGAGCTGTGTCACTTCTGTTGCTTCAAAACATTTGAGTGATGATAACTTTTGTATAGGTAATTTTGGCACAATTGCCCTTTTAAATCCTTGAGTTGCAGCTTCTCTGAGACGAATATCAAGGTTATAAATATCTCGAATATCTCCAACAAGAGAGACTTCTCCAATAAAGATAGTATCTTTACTCAGTGCTCTATCTCTAAAACTACTAATAATTGCTGCGATGATGGCTAGATCGGTTGCTGTTTCTGTGATCTTAATACCGCCAGCAATATTGACAAAAACATCATATTCATTAAATGGTAGATCTAGTTTTCGCTCTAGTAATGCTAAGAGCATGGTCAGACGGTTCAGTTCAAATCCCGTCGCTGAACGTTTAGGACTTGGATATCCACTCTCACTGACCAATGCTTGTACTTCTAAGACGATTGGACGACTCCCCTCCATCGTAACAGTGATGGCTGAACCGATAGAGGATTCTGTTTTAGTAAAAAACTTTTTAGAGATATCTGTGGCACTGACAAGTCCCTCTTTGGTCATTTCAAAAATTGCTACTTCACTGGTAGAGCCAAAACGGTTTTTAATACCTCTAAGCATGCGAAGTTCCCTGTTTGGATCTCCTTCAAAGTAGAGCACTGTATCAACCATATGTTCTAAGACGCGTGGTCCAGCAATTGAACCCTCTTTGGTGATATGTCCGATAATAAAGATTGCTAAGTCTCGTTCTTTTCCAAAACGCATCAATTCAAAGGTAATCTCTCTGACCTGAGAGACAGATCCTGGTGCTGAGCTTAGTTTCTCTGCATAGAGTGTTTGGATAGAGTCTATAATCAGTGTATCATAACTATTTTTCTCTAACTCATTAAAAATCTCTTCAAGTCTGATCTCTGAGAGAAGATAGAGGTCTTGATGGTTTGCTTCAAGTCTATTGGCACGGATTTTGATCTGCCCTAGAGACTCTTCTCCACTGACATAGAGGACTCTTTTGCCTCCTTTAGCTAAGTTACCACCGATTTTAAGTAGTAGGGTTGATTTTCCAACCCCTGGACTTCCACCAATGAGTGTTAAACTTCCTGGTACGATACCGCCACCAAGGACAAGATCAAGTTCAGAGTCCAGTGAGCTAAATCTCTGAAATTGCTCCTCTTTGATTTCGGTGATGGGTGTTGCTTGTACTTTAGTATTGCTACTCTTTGCACTCTCTTTAAGAACCTCTTGTTGTGTTTTATTAAGCTCTAAGAACTCTTCCCATGCACCACAGTTTGGACATTTTCCCATCCATTTAGAGCTTTGATACCCACAGGCTTGGCACTCAAAGAGTGATCTCTTTTTTGCCATTAGCTCTCTGTCTCAAAGATTTCATCAAGAAGTGAATCAACAAAATCTTCTTTGTTAAATGGAAGTAAATTTGCTTTACCTTCTCCAATCCCAATATAAAGGATTGGCTTTTTAAGGACGCTGGCAATCGAAAAGAGTGCACCTCCTTTAGCCGTTCCATCAAGCTTGGTGATGATGAGTGCATCAATAGGAATAATCTGATTGAACGCTTGCGCTTGATTGATCGCTGAGTTTCCTTGTGTTCCATCTAAGATAAGGATTTTTCTATGTGGTGCACCACTTTTGGCTTTGTCACAGATTCGTTCTATCTTTTGTAGCTCTTTAGCAAGGTTTTGCTGTGTGTGTAAACGACCTGCTGTATCGATGATGACACGATCAATATCCTTGGCTACTGCTGAACTGATGGCATCATAAGCTACAGCAGAAGGATCATGACCTTGTTGTGTTGCAACAATAGGTACATCGATCTTCTCTGCCCATGTCTGAAGTTGTGCGATAGCAGCTGCTCTAAAAGTATCAGAAGCTGCTAACATGACCGATTGTCCATATGTTTTATAGCGAAAAGCAAGTTTACCGATAGTCGTTGTTTTACCTGCGCCATTGATCCCAAACACTAACTCAACAAAAGGGTGTTCATCAACTGATTTCTCCTCTTCAACATCGATGAAATATGCCAGTAGGACACGTCTAAGATCTGCACGTTTGACTTCTTCAGACGGGGGCATATAGTAGATGATCTCTTCAACAAGTTCATAGGTGACATCTGCTTCTAGAAGGATGTCTTCTAAAAGTTCTTTGGTAAGTGTTTTTTGCTTTTTAGGGGCAACTTCTCTAATCGCTTCAACTGTTTTTTTAAAAAAACCAAACATTATTTTGCTAGTGCCTTTCGAATATCAGCTTCGATCATCTCTTGTGGTGCTGCACCTATGTAGTGCGTAAAATACTCACCATTTTTGTCATACATTACCATCGTAGGAAGACTTCGAATACCTCCCAGTGCATCGGAGAGTGTAAAGTTTGCTTTAGAGTTTGTGATAGGAAAGTTCATTGCATGAGAGTTTATAAATGCTTCTATCTCTTCGTTATTTTTACTCTCTTCCATTAATACGCCGATGATCTGTACACGATCTTTATAACTTGTTTGAATTTCGTTTAGATGTGGAATCTCTGCTATACATGGGGGACACCAAGTAGCAAAGAAATCTAACAGAACCACTTTGTTTTGATAGTTTTCAAATAAAATCCCATTTTCCAAAGCGGTCAGTTTGATGTTTTCACCTTTTGTAGTTTGGAGATTGATAATATTTGATGCGTTTGTTTCTGCTTGTTTTTGTGTTTTCTCTTCTGTTGGTTTTGTCTCATCTTTTTTGCCACATCCTGAAAAAAAGAGGAGGGTTACCAGTGATACGTATAAGATTTTTGATATCATATTAATCCTTATTAAAAATAGGACATTATAAAGAATTGGGGCTTATAGATTGGACAAAAAAGAGTTTAGAAGGTATTGTTTACAAAGACTTAAGGGTATACCTAAAAATAGGCGATATATTTATGATAAACGTATTATGAAATTGTTAGAGCAGGTGATTGAATTGTATCAACCTAAAAGCATACTTTTTTATCTTCCCTTAGCCCTAGAAGCAGATATTCGACAGTTAATTTACAAGAAGCGTAAAAAGTTAAAACTGTTTGTTCCATTTATAGTCGGGGAAAGTTTTAAAATGGTAAAATATAGACTGCCTTTAACGCATAATGGTTTTAATATTTATGAACCATCCAACTCGTCTTTAGTGCAAAAAAGAGTTGATATGATTATTGTTCCTGTTGTTGGGGTTGACGGAAACTTTAAGCGTGTTGGATTTGGAAAAGGCATGTATGATAGATTTTATGAAACACTATCTAAAAAACCTGTAGTGGTATTTGTACAGAGAAGCAAGTGTCACACTGATCAAAAGATTACTGACAGTTATGATATCCGTGCAGACTATTATATTACCCCTAAAAAGATTCAAATGTTAGGAAAGAATAATGATAACAGAGATCATTCTAGCCGGAGGCGGAGCCTTAGCCGGTGGAGCAGTTGCATTTTTTAGTGCAAAAAAAATTCACAACGCAAGTATAGATATTCATGTAGAGCAAGCTAAAGCCAAAGCAAAGGTGATTGAACATGAAGCAGAGATGGTACTTCAAGACTCAAAAATACAAGCTAAAGAAGCAGAGTTAAATGCCAAAAACAAGTATGAAGTAAAAGAACAGAGTTTAAGTAGTGAGTTTGGTAAGAAGTTTGAAGAGATTAACCAAAAAGATAAAGATTTAAACAATATGTTTAAAGATGAGTTGAAGTCTATCATGAATGAAAAAGAAGAGGCTAAAAAACAGAAAGAGGATGTATTAAAGTTTCAAGAGGATGTAAAAAAGCTTGAAGAAGATTTCAATAAGAAAATCGCAGAGGCAGATTTGCTTGTTGAGAGGGCTTCTGGTATGACAAGAAATGAAGCAACAGATATTGTGCTTAAGCGTGCAGAAGAGAGTGCTCGTGCTGAGATTGCGCATATTGTAAGAAAATATGAGACTGATGCCAAAGATCAAGCAAAGAAACGTGCTAACTATATCCTCGCACAAGCAACATCACGTTTTGCAGGTGAATATTCAGCAGAGCGATTGATTAATACTGTGAATCTTCCAAGTGATGAGCTAAAAGGTAGAATCATTGGTAAAGAGGGACGTAATATCAAAGCTTTAGAGATGCTTTTAGGAGTTGATATTATCATTGATGACACCCCTAATGTTATCATCCTCAGTAGTTTTAATCTCTATCGTAGAGCGATTGCGACAAGAGTGATTCAAGAGTTGGTTGAAGATGGTCGTATTCAGCCTGCACGTATTGAAGATATCTATAGTAAAGTGACTAGTGAGTTTGAACAAAATCTTTTAGAAGAGGGTGAAGAGATTGTTGTAGATTTAGGAATCAGTGATCTACACTCTGAACTTGTAAAGTTGATTGGTCGTTTGAAGTTTCGCGCCTCTTATGGGCAAAATGCATTAGGGCATACGCTTGAGGTTGCGCATCTTGCTGGGATCATTGCTGCTGAGTGTGGTGGTGATGAAAAACTTGCAATTCGTGCAGGATTACTACATGATATTGGTAAAGCATTGACACATGATTTTGCAGGAAGTCATGTCGATCTTGGTGCAGAAGTGTGTAAACGTTACAATGAACACCCTGTTGTGATTAATGCTATTTATGCACATCATGGTCATGAAGAGGCATTGAGTGTAGAGTGTGCTGCTGTATGTGCTGCTGATACGCTCTCTGCTGCACGTCCAGGGGCAAGACGTGAAGTGCTTGAAGCATTTTTAAAGCGTGTTAAAGAGATTGAAGAGATTGCTGTAGGTAAAAAAGGTGTGAGACAAGCTTATGCGATCAATGCTGGTCGTGAGATTCGTGTCATTGCCAATGCTAAGTTGATTAATGATGATGAATC
>JAHZKW010000149.1 GCA_022600175.1 Campylobacterota bacterium | reverse complement strand
CTAACCCCGATGTTGATTATAAAGCTTATACAGTAGTAGATTTGAGTGTAGATTATGATATCTCTAAGCAGTTAAATATCTATGCAAAAGTTGACAATGTATTAGATAAAGAGTATCAGACTGTGACTGGATATGCAACGAGTCAGAGAGCTTACTATCTGGGATTTAGATATAAGATAAAATAGTGAAAATATTTATAAAATTCCTTTTATTTTTATCAACAACACTATGGGCAGGGGAGCAACGTATCGTTGCCCTTGCCCCCTCGATCAACGAGATACTTTTTGCCTTAGGCAAAGGAGAAGAGATTGTGGGGAATACTACTTATGCAACTTATCCTAAAGCATCACAATCGATTCCTAAAGTGGGTGGATATTTTTCTGTATCGTTAGAGAAGATCATAAATCTCAACCCCACACTGGTGCTTTTACAAAAAAATAACCTCTCTTTGAAATCAAAGTTTGAAACATTGGGGATCAAAACAGAGTTGATAAGCATCTCATCACTTAGTGATATCAAAAACAGTATCCAAAAGATAGGCAGTTTAACTGGTAGAGAAGAAAAAGCTGAAAAGATTGTTAAAGAGATAGATCAGATGATAGAGACCACTAAAGGAGTTGTAAAAGATAAAAAGATCTTGATTGTATTTGGCAGGCAGTTTGATTTGAAAAAAGAGATCTTTATCAGTGGAAATGGGATCTATTTTGCTGATATTATCCATGCTTCTGGCAACCAAAATGCTTTTACAGAGAAGAGTAGCAGACAACCTATGCTCTCTTATGAGGGCATCATCGCTGCAAATCCTGATATCATCTATATCCTTGCACATAGTGTTGATGGAGAGCAAAAAGAGGAGGGTGCACTCATCGTACCATGGTTAAAGCTACCTATTTCTGCTGCTAAAACTAAGACAATCTACGCTACAACAAAAAAATATGCGGGTATGCCAAGCAACCGTGTTGTGCACTATATCAAAGATTTTAGAGAGGTTTTACAAGATGCTAAACGTAAACTTGCCCCTGTTCAAGATTGATGATAAAGTGATCTTGGAAGATCTGGAGTTTTCTTTAACAGAGGGGGAGAATCTTACTATTCTTGGGGCAAATGGTGCAGGAAAAAGTACATTGGCAAAACTGCTTTGCGGGATTTTAAAAAGTAAAAATCAGATCGAGTTAGAGGGTGAACTTATAGAGTCTATCTCTGATGATAAACGAAGCAAATTGATCAACTATATTCCGCCAAAACTCTCAATATACGATACATTTATCACCGTGTATGATTTTTTAGCCTTAAACAGACACCCTTCTAAAATTGATGAAGTATTGGCCCTCTTAGGGCTTGAGAAGTTTGAGACAAACTATTGTCAGGATCTTAGTAGTGGAGAACAGCAGCTTTTACTTTTAGCTTCCGCGCTCATAGAGCAGAGTCAGTTGACGATCTTTGATGAACCTACTAGTAATCTAGATCCTAAGAAGACAAAGCAACTCTTTGAGACACTCAAAAGTAGCCACTATCTCACACAAAAGATTATTATCACTCATGATCTCCAGTTTGCTTGGAAATTAAATTATCCAATTCTCTATCTCTCCGATGGGAAGGCAACATGGTTTAAGAGTGCAGAAGCCTTTTTTAGTACACAAAATTTAGAGCAGTTATTTTCAGGAAGTGTGGTCAAAGAGGGTGATAAAGTGGTAGTTGATCTATGAAAATTATTTGGTTTTTTGTCGTTTTAGCAGGTTTGCTTTTTTCTTCACTTGTAGGCAAAGTTGAACTAAGTTTGACAGCACTTTTAGACTCCTCCTCACCAGAGTATCAGATCTTCACTCAGGTGCGTTTGCCTAGGACGATTTTAGCATTTTTAAGTGGTGGTATATTAGCTCTTTCAGGGCTTTTGTTTCAAACACTTTTTCGAAATCCTTTGACAACACCGTTTACTTTGGGTATCTCTAGTGGAGCAACCTTAGGGGCAGCAAGTGCGATCATTTTTGGTTTTACAGGGAGTGTTTTAGGATTTTCTTTTGTGACCTTATTTGGTTTTTTAGGTGCACTGAGTACAGTCATGATGATCTACTTTTTTTCAAAAAAACTTCCAACTTTTAGTGATCATCGTCTCATTTTAGTGGGGATTGCGCTCTCTTTTCTCTACTCTTCACTACTGTTGATCCTCTACTACATGAGTGATTTTCAAGAGAGTTATCTCATCCTTCGTTTCACGATGGGAACACTTTTAACGGTTGGTTACAGTGATATTGTGCCTATCGTGATAAGCAGTGGTGTGATATTGTTGATGGTACTTCGATATCAAAAAGATTTGAAGTTACTCTCTATCTCCAGTGAGTTTGCCTACTTAAGAGGGGTTAATGTCGATAGGGTTTTGATCACGCTTTTTGTCGTGATCTCACTCTCTGTAGGGATACTAGTTAGTCTTGTAGGACCTATCAGTTTTATAGGGCTTATCATCCCACATATTGTCAGAACGGTGATGAAACAGAGTATTGAAAAGGTGATTGTGCCTACATTTTTAACAGGGGGACTGTTTCTTCTTTTGTGTGATACCATCGCACGGATATTACCGACAATCTCAGAGATACCTGTAGGGATTATTACTTCATTTATTGGAGGGATGGTGTTTGTTTATATTCTTTTGAGTAGAAGAGAGGGTAGATAAAATGAAAAATATCTCTATCTTTGGTACAAGTTCAGACACTGGAAAATCTACGCTCACTTTTGTGATCGCTAAATTGCTTCAAGAGAAAGGGGTAAGTACGATCGCTTTTAAAGCACAAAATGTTTCAAATAACTCACAAGTAGCAGATGATGGGACGGAGATCGCCATCTCTACCCACTTTCAAAACAGTGTCTTAGGCGTTGAAACTTCTTATCATGTCAATCCTGTTTTGTTAAAGTCTGGTGCAAAAAATGCCGCAAGTCTCATCATCAAAGGTAGGGAGATGGGGGAGAAAGATGTGAAGAACTACTACAAAGATCTTGATACTTTGAAGCCAATTGTGAAAGAGTCATTTTCTCATCTTTCATATCAGTATGATTGTGTTGTGGCAGAGGGGGCAGGTGGTTGTGTAGAGCTAAATCTCTTGGAGAAAGATCTCTCTAATACCTTTATAGCCGATACTTTTGATACCAAGATTATATTGGTAGCGGATATCGAAAAGGGTGGGGTGTTTGCCTCTGTATATGGTACTGTAGCACTTTTACAAGAGAAATTCAAAGAGAATCTCATCGGTGTGGTTATTAATAAGTTTCGAGGAGATAGATCTCTGTTTGATGATGGTGTCAAGATCATCGAAGAGCGTTTCGGTGTGCCTGTACTTGGTGTGTTACCCTATATACCGTTAAACATTGGTTTTGAAGATAGTGCTAGTTTACAAAACTATGCCCAAAATCAAAAGGGAGATATTAAAGTGGGGATTATCAAATTACCTCATATCAGTAACTTTAATGATTTTGAGCCGCTGATCATTGATGAAGAGTTAGAGGTCGCTTTTATCACCTCAAACCTTGATGCGTATGACTGGATCATTATCCCTGGTTCTAAACGTGTGGTCAGTGATCTATTATGGATGAAACACAATGGACTTTTTGAGGCACTGCTAGCATATGAGAAAAAGATTATTGGTATCTGTGGGGGATATGAGATGATGTTTGAGACGATTATTGATGAAACAGGGATAGAGAGTGAGATATCTCATACTAAAGGATTAGGATTTATCAAAGGAAAGGTTTATTTTAGTGATGAAAAAGTGGTGAAAAAGTCACAATTTAAGTTTCATAACATGTCACTAAAGGGATATGAGATTCACTATGCTAAGAGTGTGGAATATCCTCTTTTTTATGAGAATGAAAGTGTGTTTGGTACGTTTGTTCATGGGATATTTGACAATGATGCTTTTAGAAATTATCTTTTTGGTGATGGTTATATCGGGTATAGCTTTGAGCAACGAAAAAGTGAAATCTTGGATACATTTATAAATACTATGGGTAAACATTTGGATATGGATAGGGTGATGAACAGTATAGAAACCTTATAAAAGTTAGGTATTAGTGTGTAGTTATACTCTCTTTTGGTTTGTGGACTTCATTGTGTCTGATCTAATAACATAGATGGTTTTACCTGTCTCTTTACTGATAACAAGGACCTTCTTTAACTCCCAAGAATCAGCCTGATTTATTGCATAAACATAAACCTCTGCATTACCTTTGTCTCCGTTTAGTGTGTAGTTTAAGCTAGCCATACCATCTGAACTCTCATATGAAACTACACCCATAATCCAAAAGCTTGGAGAGGGGTTTTTCCCGATCATCTCTATAACTTGAGGGTTTGATACTACAACAGATATAGATTTTTTGTAAGCTTCACCTTTGAGTATTGTCATTAATGAAATAAGGAAAACTGGTATAATGACGAAGATGAGTATTAGCCCTGCATTTCTCCATTTTTTTTGCGTTGATTTGAAATGCTCAATACTCCGCCAAGTTCGATTTTGCCAGGCCCATTCATTACCTTTAGTACCAAGTATGAAGAGCATTACAAGGTTAACAAATGGTATGAACATAAGAAGCGCGATATAAGTGCTATTTCCTATACCCCAAATCCAATTAAGAAGAAATGCTCCCCAGTTCCAACCTTTAATTTCTTCTGGAGTAATTGATTTTTTGCCCATCCCTGAAACGTATTTGTTGTCCATATATGATCCTTTTGTAGTCTCTATGATCTAATCGTTAATATTCTATAGAAAATAATCTAATATTTCATAATTGTATGTAGGTGTTTAATCTATCAGGTATCAAATCTTTAAAAGGAAAACAGCTAAAATCAAACACTATTTTTATCCCAAAGGTGGCTTGATGCAGTTTATAGGTGAGGGTGATTTTTTAGAGTGTGTCAAGGGAGCTAAAGCGACCTTTTTACTTGCCGGCAGTGTAACACAAACTTGTGAGATAGAGGGCATCACACAAGCAGGGATTCCTGGTATCATTCATCTTACACCTACACTCGATGCTGAGTTTGTTGATAGTGGAAAGCTCTTCTCTCTTGAAAGTTTGGCGGAGACACCCAAAGGTGTACCTACACCTGCGATCATTACGCGTGGGGTGAAGGTGTTGAGTGGTTTTTCGTTTGAAACGATTGATTTAGGACTTCGAGTTAAACCACAAGTAAACAGACTACATAATCTAGCGATTAAAGAGTCAAAGAGTATTGCTACAGGTGCAAAGATTGACGCCAAATCAATCATCGAAAAAGGGGTAGCATTTGCGCAAGCGTATATCCATCCACATAAGCTTCTCATCCTTGGAGAGTCTACTCCCTCAGGTACGACGACGGCATATGCTGTGGGGAAGACGCTTGGTTATCAGTGTGATGGTTACTTTAGCTCCTCTTTTTTACATGTACCGACCTCTTTAAAAGTGCAGGTGGTGGAGAAGGCTGTAGCGTTCGCCAAGGGTGATGTGTATAGTCGTTTAGGGAGTGTTGCTGATAATATGCTACTTTTTTGTGCAGGATTTGTGAGTGCGTACTCTAAAACAGGTAAGATAATTCTTGGTGGCGGTACGCAGATGGCAGCAGTACTGCTTATCATTGATGCTTTAGGGCTGGAGATCGAGAGTCAAAACATCGCACTCATGACAACCAAATGGGTCTATGAAGATACGCACTCAGATATCAAAGGACTTTTAGCACAGCTTAGTTTTGAGGTTGATGGATACTACAGTGACTTTAGTTTTAAAGATGCTACGATTCCTATACTAAAACTTTATGACAAAGGGGAAGCGAAGGAGGGGGTAGGTGCAGGTGCAGCACTCTGTTATGCCAAAATGCTAGGTTTTTCGGATGAAGAGATCTTAGGTGAGATTGAAAAGGTGCTCATTTCATGAAGGTGCTTTATGTTGGCGGACAAAAGAGTGGGAAGAGTTATCTCGCGGAGCAAAAGATCTTAGCCATATCTCAAAAAAAGCCTTATTATATTGCTACCTATGATAACAGCTATGGAGATGTAGAGATGGCTGATCGGGTTAATACACATCAACAAAGACGTCAAGCACAGTTTATCACGATAGAGGAGCCACTGTTTTTAAATAAGGTGATCAAAGAGGGCGAGAGTTATTTGGTAGATTGTTTGAGTATGTGGATCATGAACCTTTTGGCGTCTGATGAGGATTTTGAACAGATACTTCAAGCGGTTTTAGCGATCGATGCAGATATCGTTTTTGTACTCAATGATGTCACAAGTGGTATCATTCCAGAAAATGTGCTCTCAAGAGAGTATATCGATATGAGTGGGGTTATAGGGCAGATGGTCGCACGCGGATGTGATGAAGTCTATCAAGTGATTGTAGGATTGGAAAAGCGTCTAAAATGAGAGCAGTATTGGAGGGTGTGCTGTTAAGTATCTCGTTTTTTACGCAGATACCAGTACCTTATCATGTCAAGTCTATGGGGGAGAAAACCTATAAGTTTTTAACGCTTTTTCTACCCTTTAACGGGATTATATTAGCCTCTTTAATGGTGCTTTTTTATCATCTACTCTCACCATTTGCAAATGATATCTATGTGGCAGTATTGGCTTCGGTATTTTACCTCTTTATGTATGGATTTTTACACCTTGAAGCGGTTGCAGATATCATCGATGCTTATTATGGGTCTCATAGTGGGAAAGATCCTCATGTGATACTCAAAGACGCTCATGTAGGTTCATTAGGTGCTATTGGGACATTTGCGTTGATTGTTGTTAAAGTAGCAGCACTGAGTGTGCTTTTGGTAGATCAGGCGTACTTTGTACTTTTTGCACTCTTTTTTCTTTCACGTTTAATGGTTGTAGGTGTGATTTATGGTTATGAGTTTCACAAAGCATCAAAGTTTATCCATAATCTCAAAAAACCTTTAGATCAAACCTCTATAGTTGCTTTGCTATTTATCGCTTTAGTACTTTTGGCTTTTTTAGGGGAACTTCATCTGCTTTTTTTTGCATTGGTAGTGACATATTTGGTTGTACGGTGGCTTTTAAAGCGTATCGGTTTTTTAAATGGTGATGGGCTTGGTTTTCTCATCGAGATCAATGAATTGATACTTTTAAATGTAGTGATTTTTTTATGAGACTTACACTTTTACGCCATGCGGAAGTGAGTGTAAGATATCAAGGGTGTTATAACGGTTGGATTGATATAGATATTGAGAAGAGAGAGCCTATTGGGATGTTTGAAGATATCACGTTTGATGCGATCTATTCATCAGATTTAAAGCGTTGTAAGCAGACCTTAGCACTTTTAAGTTTTCCTAGGTACCAGATAGATCAAAGGCTTAGAGAGATACGTTTTAAACCAGAGTTTGAGGGTAAAAGTTTTGAATGTATCGATCCACCTCAAGAGGCTTTGTACGATATGTCAAGTTGGTATGATTATATTTGTGATGAGAAGTTTGCACTATTTAGAGAACGTGTTAGGGCATTCTTGTCTTCTATGCAGGGAGAAGAGGTACTTATCTGTGCACATGGGGGTACGATTAGGATGATACTTTCACTTTTGCAAGAGAGGGATTTTTATACCCTTTTTGAACAGAATATTAGATGTTTAGAATATGTTCAACTAGAAACCAAT
>JAHZKW010000148.1 GCA_022600175.1 Campylobacterota bacterium | reverse complement strand
TGTAATGGAGACACACCCCTTTGTTGTGGGATCATGTGGACCTGATCATCAAAAAGAGTTTGATATCCTTGTCAAAGTAGGAGATAGAGAACTCGCCACGGCAAAAGGAAAAAGTAAAAAAGAAGCGCAGCAAGAAGCCGCTAAATTAGCGATTGAAGTACTCAAAAAAGAGAATTAAAAATAAGTAGATAAGAGAGAAAATAAATGCAAAATAATCTCGCCAAAGGCGAAGCTTTAGTGAGAGGAATTTTTGCTGAGCTTTGCTCAACAAAAAGGAGAAAATAGATATGAGTAATAGTTTTGGAAAAAGATTTGTATTCACTACTTTTGGGGAGTCTCATGGCAAGGCATTAGGGTGTATTGTCGATGGTGTTCCTGCTGGACTTAAAATCGATGAAGCTTATATCCAAAGTGAACTTGATCGTCGAAAACCAGGACAAAATGAGTTCGCAACTGCCCGTAAAGAGGGAGATGTTGTAGAGATCCTTAGTGGTGTATTTGAGGGGCAAAGTACAGGGACACCTATCGCTATGGTCATCTTTAACACCAATCAAAAAAGCAAAGATTACTCTAACATCAAAGATCTTTTTCGTCCAGGTCATGCAGACTTTACCTACTTCCATAAATATGGTCTTAGAGATTATAGGGGCGGTGGCAGAAGTAGTGCAAGAGAGACTGCCGCTAGAGTTGCAGCAGGAGCGATCGCTAAATTGATGCTTCAAGAACTTGATATTAGTGTAAATAGTGGTATCTTATCTATCGATGGTATAGAGAGTAAAACTTATGATTTTGATTTTGCAAAAACAAGTGCTATATATACCCTAGATCAAAATATGGAAAGCGCACAAAAAGAAGCGATTTTAACAGCAAAAAATAGACATGACTCTGTGGGTGGTTCAGCACTAGTCACCATCAAAAATAGCCCTATTGGACTAGGAGAACCTCTCTACCACAAAATGGACGCACTTCTAGCAGATGCGATGATGAGTATCAATGCAGTCAAAGGTATTGAGATTGGTGATGGTATGGAAGCCTCAAAAGCTACAGGTTCTGAAAACAATGACCCAATTAGAGAAGATGGGTTTACAACTAACCATAGCGGTGGTATCCTTGGTGGTATCACCAATGGTGATGAGATCACTATCAAAGTACACTTCAAACCTACACCTTCTATCTTTCAAACACAAAAAACAGTTGATATTCATAACCATGAAGTAGAGTGTGCACTTAAAGGTCGTCATGATCCTTGTGTCGCAATCAGAGGATCGATTGTCGCTGAAGCAATGGCAGCATTAGTCACTGCTGATATGTTACTTTTAAACATGGGTCGTACTATCGACAACCTTAAAGCCTCCTACAATAAAAGTAAATAATAATATACTTTTATTGTAATTTTTGTTCCATAATGTAACAAAAATCTAAATTTGGTAAATTTTATTTTTCAATATCTCATTAATTATTACCTTATAAGAAAGAGTGTTTTACACTAGCTATGTAAATATATTTTGTCTGTTATATACAGAGCTAGAGTAATGTATAAACAGCTAAGTAATATGAAATGGCGGTGCAGAATTACTCTGTAAGAGTCGATAGACTCATATCTATTTTTATAAGAGGAGATAAAAATGAAATTATTTATTAAAACTACGATTGCATCTATGGCATTAGCAGGAATGGTTCATGCTGATACAATGCTTATCGGTATCGATCAAGGTATCACGATTGGTGGATTTAGATTAGGTATTGTAACAGGTATCACAGGTGGTGATGCAAGAAGTTATACTGCTCCTGGGACAACAGCTTGCCCATCAGCAGTTGTAAAAACAACAACATCAAATCCTTGTGCATATGTATGTGAACCTTGTGAAGTAATCGCTCCACCTTGTACACCTGTAGATCCTTGCAAGAGATAGTTTCCCAACTAGAAGCCAAATAAAAGAATTTTGGCTTCCAGTTTCTTTTTACTGCTTTTTGTTTATCATATCTAAATGATAACACAAACACGATGCCCACTATGTAAAGCCACTAACCACTCAAAATTTTCAGAAGGTGAAAATCGTCTCTATCTACACTGTAAAACCTGTGATCTTGTTTTTGTACCTTCATCCTATTATCTCTGTAAAAAAGATGAAAAAGCAAAATATGACAATCATCAAAACTCCCCAAGCAATGAAGGATATAGAACTTTTTTAAATAGGCTACTTGTGCCATTACAAAAACGCCTTGATACGAATGCAAAAGGTTTAGACTTTGGATCAGGACCAGGTCCTACACTCTCAGTAATTATGCAAGAATCAGGCTATAGCATGGATATCTATGACTACTTTTATCACCCTGATCAAAGTGTATTTGAAAACTATTATGATTTTATCACTACCACTGAAGTAATAGAACATTTACATCATCCTTATAATGAGATAAGCAAATTATGGGAATGTTTAAAATCTGATGGTTACCTTGGTATCATGACTGCTTTTCGTCCAGATAATCAGAGCTTTCACTCTTGGTACTATAAACGTGATCTCACACATATCTCTTTTTTCACACAAAAAACATTCCAATGGTTAGCAACTACCTTGGATGCAACACTTGAAATTCCACAAGATGGTGTTATAATTTTAAAAAAGAGATCAGTATGAGTAAAGTAAGCAGTCGTGAAAAACTACTTGATACCACTTTTTTAGAAGTTTATATGTATGGCTATGCAGGTGCCAGTACAGCCAATATCTTAAAGATTGCTGGTGTTCCTAAAGGTTCTATGTATCATCACTTTCCCTCAAAAAAAGCACTTGTTATTGCAATGATTGAAGAGAGGCTCATCCCAAAAGTTCGTGAATCATTTTATATAGAGATCACTGAGAAAAGCCGTCCTTTAGATATTCTAAACTATCTTTTCAAAAAGATCAGTAAAAATGAAAAACTCATCAAATATGGTTGTCCTCTACATAAACTTATGTTTGAAATGGGCTCTTTAGACTCAGAGATCAGTACACTTTGTCATACTGAGTTTGTTTATCTAACACAAAATCTTACTCAAATTCTAACGCTTGGACAATCACGTCAAGAGATTATTGCAATAGATCCCAAATCTTTAGCTGAATATATTATTGTCTCTACTTGGGGTGCATTATCAAGAACACCTGAGCACTCTTCAAAAGTAAAATTTATCGAGGATACACAACATATTTTAAACTATATTACAAAATAAAATTAGCTATTAAGTAGAGTTAAAGGAATATCTCTTTAAAATAGACCGACCAGTCTACTTAAGGAGATCATCATGTTTATCTACAAACCTACACCATCAGAAGAACTTCAAAAAATTATCGACCCTGTACAAAGAAAATTTGGTATTGTACCACCGCATTGGGAGCTTTTAGCATTTATAAATCCTGTACGATTTCAACTCTTTATCCAAGAAATCACTTATCTCCAAACCCACCCACATATTAACCCTGATCTCTTTGCCATGCTTAGGCTCTATGTTGCAAATCGAGAACACTTTAAATACTGCCAATCTTTTAATACCAAGTTACTATTAGCAAAAGGGTTTGATAAAAATACTATCAAAGCATTAAAAAAGGATGCTATTACCATCCCCTTAGATGAGAAACATCAACTTTTAGCGCAAAAAGCGATTAAAGCACTCTATGAACCTCTTACATTTGACACCTCTGATATCACATCGCTCAAAGAGCGAGGATGGACAGATGGTGATATCTATGATGCGATTGATCATGCTGCTTTTTTATTTAAATTTTCAAAAATCATACAGGCATATACCCTATGAAAGCATTACCTATCACGCAATTAATCGGTATAGAAAAAAGTAGTGACCAAAAACTCACACTCAAACTATCACAGGACATCAGTAATCACGTTAAAACCATGCATGCGGGTGCACAATTTATACTTGCAGAAAGTGCAAGTGGTGAATTTTTAGCGACTCAGTTTCCAGATTTAAAAGATAAAGTCATCCCGCTCTTACGCCATGCAGATATTAAATTTAAAAAAAGTGTAGATTCAAAAGTGATTGCCTATGCCTCGGTAGAAGAGTGTCAACTTAAAAAGTTTATACAACAACTAAATAGAAAAAAACGTGCAACGATCATGATTGACGTAGTACTTAAAAATAGTGATGACGAAATCACCACTACAGGTTCATTTTCTTGGTTTATTCAACAAATATAGCAAAATTTTCACACTTTGTTACCTACTAAAACTATATTTTTTATAAAAAAAAATTGTATAAAAAATATATATTTTGTACAATTTAACAGATAATCAAAGATATTCAAAGAAACATTAATTTCTACACTTCTTACGTCATTTTGTAGCGCTAAAAATCCTAAAATTACTACTTGATAATCCG
>JAHZKW010000147.1 GCA_022600175.1 Campylobacterota bacterium | reverse complement strand
CCCTGCTTTTGAAACTTCACATGCTATTGCCTATCTTAAAAAGATTCCTAAAGTGGAGATCAAAGATAAGATTATTATTGTCAACCTTTCAGGTAGAGGAGACAAAGATATGGTACAAGCAAAAGAACTTTTGCATTTTGATGATTAGGTAGGAATAGTGGAAGAGACACTCATCAACCTACTACAAGAGTATGGATATATTATACTCTTTTTATGGAGTATTTTAGAAGGTGAGTTAGGACTTATTATGGGTGGTATCATGTGTCATACAGGGCACATGAATCTCTATCTCGCAATCTTTATTGCAGGTTTAGGTGGCTTTGTAGGCGATCAAATCTATTTTTATATCGGAAGATACTCTAAAAAATATATTCATCGAAAAATGCGCAATCATAGACGAAAGTTTGCCGTTGCACACCTACTCTTAAAGCAGTATGGATGGCCTTTAATCTTTGTACAACGCTACCTTTATGGACTACGTACCGTGATCCCTATGTCTATAGGTGTAACACGATATGACGCTAAAAAATTTGCTTTTATTAATCTTATCAGTGCATGGATTTGGGCAGCACTGACTATCATACCTGCCTATATTTTTGGAGAAGAGATTTTAAAAGCACTATCTTGGGCAAAAGATCACTGGTATTTTGCCCTGCCAATTCTTGCTGGTATACTTTTTGGTGCCTATAGGGTGACCAAAACCATAGAAAAAAATTTAGAAAAGAGGGGAAGATAATGAAATTTAATGTAACCAAAGCACTACTCAATGATATTGAAGCAGATTGTGAATTTATCATTGTTGTAGATTGTGCGCTTGATCATGAATGGGTTAAAGATAGAACAGACTTAGAGACACTGGGTTTTGAAGGTAAAAGTGAAGAGGTTGCTTTTCTACCACATCAACATCGTGTCTATGTTGGGGCTGATTCACTAGATAGAGATGAAGTGAGATTAGCAGTAGCAACAGCTATCAAAACAATTGAAAAAACAAAATATCAAACAATTAAGATAGGTGCGTATACACAAAACTGTCCTGTTACCAATACAAAAGCAATTGTTGAGGGCATTAAACTGGGTAGTTATATATTTGATAAGTATAAATCAGAAAAAAAAGAACAACCTAATAGAGTGGTCACCATCTCGCTTGAAGACTATAACCATAAAACACTAAACCTTGAGCCAGCACAAAAAGCAGTCAATGAAGCGATCATTATCGCAGATGCAACAAATAATGCAAAAGAGATTGTTAATTCAGTTCCTGATGATATGACACCTGCAAATCTTGCTATATTTGCAAACGATATGGCTGAGAAACTTGAAGATGTTAGCTGCTTTATCGGTGATGAAAACTTTCTTGAAGCACAAAAGATGGGTGCTTTTTTAGCTGTATCACGTGCAAGTACACATGGTCCTAGACTAATCCATCTCACATACAAACCAAAAGAGGCAAAAGAGAAGTTTGTTTTTGTGGGTAAAGGACTTACTTATGATAGTGGAGGACTTAGCCTCAAACCTAGTGACTATATGGTCAGTATGAAAGCAGATAAAAGTGGTGCTGCAGCAGCACTCTCTATCTTAAAAGGCGCTGCAGAACTGGGTGTCCCTTTTGAAGTACATGCCATTATTGGTGCTTGTGAAAATATGATTGGTGGTAATGCCTATAAACCTGATGATGTTTTAGTCGCTAAAAATGGTAAAACAATAGAAGTACGCAATACAGATGCTGAGGGAAGATTGGTATTGGCAGATTGTTTATGCTATGCACAAGCACAAAAGCCTGATTATCTTATTGATCTTGCGACACTTACAGGTGCTTGCGTTGTCGCAGTAGGAGAGTATACAACAGGTGTAATGGGACATAATAGTACCCTCAAACATGAGATCATGAGAAGTGCGACTAAAAGTGGTGAACTAACGGGGACACTCCCATTTAATCGATATCTTAAAAAATTGATCAAAAGCCAAGTTGCAGATATTTCTAATATCGGATCATCACGTTATGGTGGCGCAATCACTGCAGCACTCTTTTTAGACCAGTTTATTGAAGAAGAGAATAAAGATAAATGGCTACATCTTGATATTGCTGGACCTGCCTATGTTGATAAAGCGTGGGGCTATAACCAAGCAGGTGCTAGTGGTGCGGGTGTGAGAATGTCTCTTTATTGGATGAAAGATCATCAACATAAACTCTCTACACACCATAAAGAGGAGGCGTAAATGGGTCTTAGTGTTGGCATTGTAGGACTTCCAAACGTTGGAAAGTCAACTACCTTTAATGCGCTGACAAAAAGCACAAAATGCTGAATCAGCAAACTATCCATTTTGTACTATTGAACCTAATAAAGCAGTTGTACCTGTTCCAGATGAGAGATTGGAAGCTTTAGCTAAAATCGTTACTCCAGAGAAAATTCAACACTCAACGATAGACTTTGTTGATATCGCAGGACTTGTAAAAGGGGCAAGTAAAGGGGAAGGTTTAGGAAACAAATTTCTCTCAAATATTAGAGAAGTAGAAGTTATCTTACATATGGTACGTTGTTTTGATGATGGAAATATTACGCATGTTGAAGGAGAAGTTGATCCTCTTAGAGATATAGAGATCATTGAGGGTGAATTGATCTTTGCAGATATTGAGCAACTCGAGAAGAAAATAGAAAAACTCAACCGTGAAGCAAAGTCACAAAAAGATGCGCGTGTAAAACTTGAACTTGCAAAAGAACTTAAAGTTCATCTAGATGAGATTCAACCTGTATCAACGTTTGCAAAAAAAGATGATGATATTTTTATCGAACTTGATAAAGAGTTAAGATTCCTCTCAAACAAAGAGATCATCTATGGTGCCAATACTGATGAAGATGGTCTTTTAGAAGATAATGATTATGTCTTAGCACTCAAAGCTCATGCTCAAAGAAGTGGCTTTGATGTGATCACACTCTGTGCAAAGATTGAAGAAGAACTGGTAGGGCTTGAAGAGGAAGAAGCGAAAGAGTTCTTAACTGATTTAGGGATACAAGAGAGCGGTTTAGAAAAAATCATCAAAACTGCATTTGATAAACTAGGACTTATCTCTTACTTTACAGCAGGAGTTATGGAAGTGAGAGCATGGACAATTCATAAAGGTTGGGCAGCACCAAAATCAGCTTCAGTCATTCACAATGATTTTGAAAAAGGATTTATTCGAGCAGAAGTTATTGCATATGATGATTTTATCACTTGTAATGGTGAATCTGGAGCTAAAGAGGCTGGGAAAATGAGACTTGAGGGTAAAGAGTATATTGTGCAAGACGGTGATGTTATGCACTTTCGTTTTAATGTCTAATCAATGAGTAAAGCCAAAAGGCTTTACTCAAGAAGAAGAGGATTAGTCTAATTTGTTATATTTCCCACCAGGGTATACAAGATTAAATTTAGTAGCTTGCTTACTTATATCACCTGTAAATGCTCCACTATATGGAGAAACTGCTGCATCTAAGTTAAAGAGTGTAGCATCAAGTTTTGCTGGGTTTCTTACAAAACTCATATCATAAGAGTCTGTACCATTAATTTCATGGAGTGTACCATAGATTTTTACAGGCCAAGGATTTTGTGCATTTTCAACTAAAATCTCTTTTGCATAGTTTGAAACACCTTCTGCTTCCCCT
>JAHZKW010000018.1 GCA_022600175.1 Campylobacterota bacterium | reverse complement strand
CGTTGCAGTAGAGGGTAACAGCAGTCCGATATTTTGTCCTGATATCTTTTTTGAGAGAAGTTGTTTAAATAAAATAGAGAGAGTCAAAAATTTATTTCCACTCAGCTCCATTCCTGTAGAGTCTGCAAAAATAAGCTCATTTGAGACACTTTTTAATCTATCAAAGATAGTTTCACTCAATGTCCTACGCGTTGCAATATGTTGTTTCCAAGATAGTGAAGAGAGTGTGACGACTGCTTTTTTTACTGTGACAGTATTGGCATCTTGTTTTGTCAAAGGTGTGCCAAATGAGATTGTCACATGACTGGTTCTGTTGTTTTTTTTATATTTATCCGTTGCTCTTGAGAACATGGACTCCCATAACCCTTTGATATAAAAAGGTGTGACTTTTACCTCTGTCTCAGTGAGTGCTAAAATCTTTTCAAAACCTTTTTTAAACTCTCCTAAATGGCCATTTCTTGTGATTGAACCTTCTGGAAAGAGTACAACAACATGTCCTTCATCTAAGTTTTTTGCAACAGCTTGTAAGGCAGATTTACTAGAGAGACCTGAGATAGGGATCGCTTTAAAGATTTTTAGTAACCAGTTGATATACCATCTATTATAGATCCCTCTATCCATTACAAACTTAACTTCTCTAGGGGTAGACATAAGGACAATAGCCCAATCTATCCAAGAGATATGATTTCCTAAAAGTAAAACCCCACCATTTGAAGGGATGTTTTTGATACCATGTACATCAAGTTTATAACGCAGTCCTACAATAAATTTTAAAAAGAGTAGTACCATAGATTGTGGTAATTTATAGATGGTATAGATACTCCCTATTAAAGTTATAGAGAGGATTATGTATATAATGGTTAATGTATCAACATGATTGAGTGCAAAAATGGTTGTCATCAAAAGCATACTAAACATAAAGAGTGATTGAAACCAGTTGTTTCCTGCTAAAATAGTACCTAGTTTGGTTTGTTTTGCATTAAACTGTATCAGTGCATTTAACGGTACGATGAAAAGACCGCCAAACATTCCAAATGCAAAAAATGCAAAACCAAGAAGATAAACAGACTCTACACTGATTGCAAGATAAATGGTTAGTGCCATTCCTAGTGCCGCAATAGGAATGGTTCCTACTTCGATATAGTGTTTTGAGAGTTTTGCATAAAGTAAAGATCCCACAGCAATACCCACCCCTGAAGAGGCGATAATACCATTAATCACAAAGGTGTTGGTAATCTCTAAGTAAGCTTTAGCAAATGAGGGAAATACCACCACAAGCCCTTGTGATACAGCCCAAAAAGTTGCAAGTCCAATCACGGATAAGAGGATGACACTGTTAGAGACGATCGCTTGTATATTTTTTGATAACAGCTCTCCTTTCAAAAGTGCTTTTTTGGAAAAGGTAGTTGGTGTTGTGGTTGTTGTCGTTTTGATCTTTTTTAAGATTAAAAAAGAGATGAGAAACTCTAAAAGTGCTACAGGTATTACATAATAAGTTAGCGGTAAGATGGCACCTAAGAGTCCCTCTTTTGTGGTATAGGTCTCTAGTGAGTGAAGTGTAAAAAAGCTCTCAAAGATATAAGAAGTCATTGCCATAGCAAAAAGCATCGCGATGATGGTGATACCTTGAAGTGCCGAGTTACCAGCTGAGAGATTCTCTTTGCCATAGATTTCGATAATAATACCAAACTTGGCAGGAGAGTAAATCGCACTCTGTACTGCTAAAAGTACTAAGACAAACATCGCTGTTTCAAAACTACCTGTTGCATAAGCTGCGACCATCAATACTGATAATGTTAAAGAGGAGAGTGCACCGTAGACTAAAATATCTTTTTTGTTGTACCTATCAGATAGATAACCACTGGTGGAAAATAGTAGTAGAAATGGTAGGATGATAAGTGCATTGATCACTGAGATCCAAATTACCTGTTCACTACCATCAAAGATTTTAAACACGATATTTTGCAGCAGTATTTTATGTGAAATATCTACTACTGCATTACAAAATACAACAAAGAGAAATGAAAACTTTATCAGTTGGTTAGGCTCTTTTGTTAATAACATACTAGGCTCCTTTATAAGCGTTAATAGTTTGGGAATTTAAAATAAAAGGTTTGAGTTTATTTAAAATGTCAAGGACAAGTACCTCAGGTACATAGCCTTTTTGCTGATAGACAGTATCACTGAGCTGTTTCTCTAAAATTGCAAGCCTTTTACCCGTCTCAATATACTCTCGTACAAGTTTAGTGGAGATATCGTAGTTTGTTAGTTCTATGAAGATATTGAGTACTTCAACTTCTGTTTTAAAGTAGATCTCTTTATCCTCTAATAGTCCTAAATGAATAGCATTTGCTAAGATTGATTGTTTGAGGGAGTTTTTAGGGATAGGATTGGTGATTTCATAGCTGATCATCTCTATTGCTTGTATAACAAACTCCTCACGATCTTCAAAGTCAACATTGTAGTAATCAAATAGTGTCTTTATATAATCAATGGAGAAGTTGAGGTTCTCTTTTAGATATTGGATGAGATTGAGCACTGTTAGTGTGATAGTAGGGTAATATTTCATATTTTTTGAAGTATTAATACTATTTGGGATTAATCCTTTTTTATTGTAAAAAGAGATTGTATAGTTTGAAATCCCAGACGCTTTGGCGAGTTCAGACATTTTATAATATTGTTTATCGTTTATCATTTTCATAGTAATCCTTTTAAAGTAAAGAGCTAAACTCTTTACTATTGGCGAAGTATAGATAAATAAAACTAAAAAGTAAAGTTCTAAACTCTTTACTTTTTAGTTTTGTAATAAATATTAAAGAGAGTGTCACAAATATACTCAACTCCTTAAGTGTATATTTGGTTAACATGTATGAAAAGGAGTGACATGTCAAAAAATATATTGATAACAGGTGTAAGTTCTGGTTTGGGGTATGCTTTATGTCATGAATATCTTAATAATGGATATACCGTCTATGGATTAGGGAGAGACAGACCTCAAGATATATCTGATAGCAAGTTTTACTTTCATTCATGTGATCTTTGTGATTTAGAAACGATTGCAGAGTCTATTTCTTCTTTTTTACAACAAGCAGAAACTTTTGAAATTGTGATACTCAATGCTGGTATGCTAGGAGAGATTAAAGCACTACATGACACAAGTGTGACAGAGTTAAAAGCAACGTTAGATTTAAACCTTTGGGCAAATAAAGTGCTCATTGACCTTTTTATAGATCTTAAACTTCCTATCAGACAAATTATTGGTATGAGTTCAGGTGCAGCGGTCAATGCCAGTAAGGGGTGGGGTGGCTATACACTCTCTAAAAGTGGATTAAATATGCTCTTAAAACTCTATGCACATGAGATGTCTACGACACATCTAATGGCATTAGCTCCTGGTGTTATTGATACGCCGATGGTAAGACATATCGTTGACGTAGTAGATGATGAACGTTTCCCAAGTGCAAAACGTTTGAAGGAGGGGTATATTCAAACACCACAAGAGGCAGCTGGAAGATTATTTGAGACATTTCCAAAGCTACGCTCTTATGAGAGTGGATCGTTTGTAGATATTAGAGAGATCTGATTAGATCTCTATTTCAAGTGCGATTGGACAGTGGTCACTTCCTGTGATTTCATTGAGGATATAAGCATCTTTGATGTTATTTTTGAGATCTTCTGAGACAAAAAAGTAGTCGATTCTCCATCCTACATTGTTAGCTCTGGCATTGGCTCTATAGGACCACCAGCTATAGTTGTTAGGTTGATCACCATGGACGTGTCTAAAAGTATCTACATAGCCATGTGAGACAAACTTATCCATCCAATCTCGCTCTATTTGTAAAAAGCCTGAGGTATTTTCATTGGCTTTTGGGCGTGCGAGGTCAATGGCTGTATGCGCAGTATTGACGTCTCCACAGACGATGATCGATTTTCCCTCTTTACGTAGGTTCTCGAGATGTTCTAAAAACCGATCATAAAAAGCCATTTTGTACGCAAGTCGCTCTTCATTACGTTGTCCATTAGGGAAGTAGACATTGAAAAAAGCGATATTTTCAAAGTGAAACTCATTGATACGTCCTTCATCTAAGATATCTACATGCGGTGTGATGTCATGATGAAGTGGTGCTATATCAGTGAAGAGTGCAACGCCTGATTGTCCTTTTTTTGAGGAGGAGTTGACCAGCGTGTTTTCATATTGACGTTCAAAAATAGATGTTGGGATCTGTTCTCGTTCTGCTTTGATCTCTTGCAAGCCTAAAAAGTCTACATCTGATTCATCAATCCATTTTAGGGCACTTTTTTTATCTACGGCACGAATGCCATTCACATTCCAAGATATAAATTTATAAGTTTTCAAGTATAGTCTCTCTTAGGTTTTTTAAAAATTATATCGCAAGTGGAGTAAATAAATGGGTACAGCTTTTTTCCAAGGGTTGCTTTTAGGGTATGGTGCTGCTGTACCATTGGGACCTATCAATGTGATTATCATGAACTATGCCCTCAAAAGTTATAAAAAGGCACTGATGATGGGACTGGGTGCTATGAGTGCAGATATTACCTATCTTGCCTTGATTCTTTTTGGTGTTTTAAAATTGATTGAAGGTACTGCCTATATTAAGATAATTACAATTTTAGGGGCACTTTTTTTACTCTATTTGGCCTATACAACTTATACTAATCGTCATAAAGATATCAATATCAAGAGTGAAAAAGAGAAGCGTCTTTTACAGGTTTATATGAAGGGCTTTATGCTTACTTTTTTAAATCCATATACTGTGGGGTTTTGGATCAGTGTGGCGACTTTGGCTGAACAAGCAGAAGCGTATCACTACTTAGTTGTGGGGCTGATCTTTGCAATTTTATCTTGGATTATCTTGATGCCACTGGTCATTTATAGGACTAAACATCTGTTCTCTGAGAGAGTTTTGAGTAGCTTCTCTCTCTTTTCAAGTGTGGTATTAGTCACTTTTGGGTTAGTATTGTTATATAGTGTTTTTCGTTAGTCTATTTTATATTGTTTTAAGTATCTAGTTGCCAGTTTTGTATACCTTGTTCTTTATTTTTGTATCTTTTACTAAGTGATGTATGGTAGGCTTGTGCCAATTCATCACATTGCAAAACTGCGAGGATACTTTCTTGATGCGCTTTGGCGTTATAAGCAATGTGATTGATAAATTCTATAGTAAATTTAGGATGTACTCTTGATACTAACTCTAATCTATCTGTTGGTTTGATGACACCCTCTTTGATCACTCTAAAGTAAAAACCTGTTTTAGCTTCTTTTACAATGGTCGCAGTTAAGTTTTTGATGCCTAAAATGGATGATATTTTCCAACATGGTTGTCTTGGTTGAGAGACTTCAAAGAGTACTGATCCACAGATAAATTGGTCACCTAAACAGATATTACTATCATCTACACCCACAATGGATAAGTTTTCACCAAATGCACAAAGTGGTAAGGTGATGTTATATTTGGATTCTAGATAGTGATAATACTTTTGACTATAAACACATACGGCTTTATCGATACCACCATGGTGTTGTTTATCACTTTGTGTATCTAATGTGAAACCAGTGTGCGTAACACTATAATGATTTTTATGTAGTGTTTTTTTTTGATAAGAAGAGCTAAAAGTTTTTGTTTTAGTATTATAAGTACGCTCTTTTGTAGCACAAAATATATTTTCAATTGCAATTTTCATTTAATAAACTTTTTTATTGATCTTATCAATCTCTTTTGTGAGTAAGTCATGATAGAGATTATGAAGGTATATAGTTATCTTTTTATTGATCTTGAGTAAGAAATAGACGATTGCTACGGCTATAGTGTTGAGTTGTTTCATAGAGTCTCCGATATTTTTAGTCTCTAATATTATATTTTCAACAGTGACTAGAGTCAATGGTTAATTAGTACACTTTATGGTAAGATTTATACATTATGATCTGTTTTTGAGATGTTTAAATTCTAAGGGACTATATGTTGTATATTTTTTGAAAAATTTAGAAAAGTATGAGGTATCATTGAATCCTAAATTTTCTGATATCTCTTTTATGGATTGATCATTATAAGTGAGTTCTCGTTTGATCTCTACAATATTTCTTTCAATGATTAGAGAGGAGAGTGTTTTGTCCAAATATTTTTTGGTCAGTTCATTCACTCTTTTCGTTGTTAAATCTAAACGCTTTGCGTAAAAGGTAGCTGATTTTTCTTTGATAAAGTGGGTTTCGATAAGTGTTAAGAGTTTGATGATCCTTATATCTTGTATTTTTGTATTTGTAGATGTTTTCTGCAGTTTGATGATATAACTTAAGAGTGTACTAAATATATTTAGCGTGATATAGGTATCAGTAGATTGTTTATCTTCGAGCATAAGAATAAGATTATTGATATAAGTTTTGATTGGATCATTAATTGTTATCAATGGCATTGTATCTATATGAAACAAATCGTCAATAATCTGATGATTAGGAAAGAACTCTTTGGAAAAAAGAAATATATAACCATCGTATTGATTATTGAACTCTTCTAAAAGCCATTCATGTATTTGTGCTGGTTTAATGAGTGACATAGTATCTTTTTGTAATTCATAAGCTTGGAAATCTATACTATGTTTCCCTACTCCCTCTGTAATATAAATAATTTCATAGAAGTCATGTCTATGTGCTTTGAAAAACTCTTTTTGATGGTTTTCACTTATTTTTATAAAATGAAAGGGTGTAGATATATCAAGAGAGTTGTATTTTATACTCATTTTTCAAATATATTTACGATGAACAGCTGAGCTTTAGATTTTTATATTCATCTGGTGTTGCACCTGCATAATGTTCAAACTCTGGATGTTCATCAAAAGGGTGCTGAGCGATATTCAAGAGTGCATCTACAAGGGAATAATCACCACTATTTGCCTCATCAATTGCATCTTGGAGCATATAGTTTTTAAGGACATATTTAGGATTGGTTTGAAGCATTTTACTGTTGCGTTCTTTTGGAGGTAAAAATTCTAACTCTAACCTTTCATCATAAATATCTAACCAACGCGCAAGAGGTTTCTTCATCATTACCAGTTTGAGTAAAGCGTCTCTATCTCCTTGGTAGTGGCTCAACGTACGAAAAAAGTATGTATAATCTATAGGTTGATTTTGTAAAAGTTCAAAGAGTTCACTCACGAGTTTAGTATCATCATAATCACTATAGAGTCCAAGTTTGTTTTTGAGTAGGCTAAGGTAAGTTGTTTGAAAGATTTTATGATAGCGCATCAGCATAGGTGTCATGCGATCACTGTCGATGATGGGAGAGAGTGCTTGCATCAATTGTGCGAGGTTCCACTCTCCTATTTTGGGTTGGTTACCAAAACTATAGCGTCCCTCTCTATCGGTATGGTTACAGATATAGTTAAAATCATAATCATCTAAAAAGGCGTAAGGACCATAGTCTATGGTGATTGATGCAATAGACATGTTATCTGTGTTCATCACACCATGGTTAAAACCTATTGCTTGCCATTGTGCCATCAGCTTTGCAGTACTTATGACAATCTCTTCAAACATTTTAAGATAAGCATCAGGATCACCTTTGAGGTGTGGGTAACTTTCATTGATGACAAAATCTGCTAGTTGTTCAATTTTATCGTGATCATCTTTATAGTAAAAGTATTCAAATGAACCAAATCGTATCCAGCTAGGACTCATACGTAGTACTATAGAGCTTTTTTCCCATTGCGCACGAATCACTTGTTGTTCCGAAGAGATGATAGCAAGCGCTCTTGTCGTAGGGATACCTAGTCCATACATCGCTTCACTCATAAGGTACTCACGTATACTTGACCTAAGTACCGCACGTCCGTCACCACTTCTTGAGTAGCGTGTTTGTCCTGCCCCTTTGAGTTGTAGATGCCACCCTTTGATAGCCCCTAAATTAATCGCCCGTCCATCTCCCAAACGTGGTACATAAAAACCAAACTGATGACCTGCATAACACATTGCATAGGGCGTGGAGTCAGGGATGATATTGCTTCCATTCACAAAGTCAACAAATGTTTGGCTATTGGCTTCTTGATGTTTAAGCCCAATAAGATCAGCTGCTTTTTTATTAAAGCTTACAAGTTGTGGATCTTTTAAGGGGTTGGGATTGACTTTATGATAAAAGATCTCATCGAGATTGAGGTATTCGCTGGTGAGTTTTAGGTCCGTTAATAACATACTGCATTATACTCAAATTTCAGTATAATGTGATAAATATGTGAAAAAAGGGGCAAACATGGCAGTCATATTTGATTCAGTCATCAAATCAAATCCAGTAGGTAGATGGTATATAGAGATACGAGATACTACAGAAGAGGATAAGATTGAAGTTTGTTTAGATATTGACGAATATGCACAGAAGATTGAAGATATGGGTGCTGAGTATGGTGGTGATATCCAAGTAGCTTGGGCAGCAGAAGAGAATGTTTCGCAAGAACAGATCAACGAAGTACGTATGCAGATGATGGCATATGAACAAAAACAAAATGATCAAAATCAATCAGGTTCATATGATCATAATTTAGATGGAACGCCAAAGTTTTAGTATTTTATTTGACATGATATCTCGTAAAAGCATTTATACTTTTACGAGATAACTTTAGTGCTTGGTAGCGCAGAGTGTAGCTTTGATAGGAAGTTGAAAGCTCAGTGCAATGTCATTCCATGTTTTTCCTGAGTGTAGATCAAAACAAGCTTTATTAATTGATGAGAGTGCTTTAGATGCACTAAAGTCAAAAAGATCGATTACCCCTTCACCTTGCATCACCCCTTTGTCAAAACTATAAGCCATAGGTACTTTTTGAGTGACACCATTCATCGTAATTTCAATAATAAGTGTACCAGTTTTTGGTTTACCTGTAACACGTTCTTTGGGTTTGATATCAACAATTTTTGCTGTGATGGTATCAGTTGTTAAAACTTTGAAGAAGGCATTGACAAGTTTGAGGTCACGCCCCTCATTTTTTGAGTTTACACTCTCTGTTTTGATCACAACTGAGGAACCTACTAAGATCTCTTTGAAGTTTTTTCCTTCAGGAGCAGCTGCTGTATAGATAATATCGTTAAAAGTACCTCCTACACCTACTTTTGCAGGGGTTTTATAGGCTTTCCAACCTACTGTGACATTGCCTTCTTGTGAGAGTACACATCCTACCTTAGGTACTTGGATTTCGGCATAACTGACTGAAAATAAGAGAAGTAGTACTAATAATAACTTTTGCATGACTGTTCCTTAAGTATTAATTTTTCTAATAGTACACCTTTCAAGATTAAAACAACTATTAATATTTGACAAATAGATCTTTTTTATATATACTTTGTAATACAAAGTACTTTTAAAAGGAAATAACTATGGATCAGAAAGAAGAAGCGATCAAACAGATCAATACAATCAAAGAGTCACTCGTGGATAGTCAAAAGTTTGTTCCTTATGCACCTAATGCACTTATCATGTGGGGGATTGTAACAGGGATTCTTTTTTTATTTACCCAAGAGGTGATTGAACGTTTTGGGATTGTCTCAGGCGGACTATTTTTAGCGATTTTTATCTCTGTATCAGCCTATATGGAGTCTAAGATGATACGAAAGATCAATAAGAAATATGAAGTAGAGGCGTTGACACGTAAACAGAAATTTATTGAATCAATCTATATATTTATCTCTATTTTTGCCATATTGATGACGGCCATTCTTTTCAAAGCGGGTGCAATCAATTTAATTTATGTGGTTTGGATTTTTCTTATTGGTTTGACGAGTTATATCGCAGGACATATATTAAATCAAAAGAGTTTCACTTATCACGGTATTGTCTCTTTTATGATTGCTTTTGGGATCGTTTATCTTATCTATTTTACGCATGATGGTCTACAAGATAGTGGACTCTCTTATCTCTTTCGTGCATTAGGTGTTGTGATTATTGGTGGTGGTTATATTTGGCTTGGTTTATTGATGAAAAAAGAGTCTTATGTTTGACCCACTGTTACATCAACCCATAAGATCTAAGCTTATTTCACTTTTGATTAGCAATGAAGAGCTTCCTTTTGTTGTACTAAAGTCCTCTTTAGAGGTAACAGATGGAAATCTCTCTAGCCATCTTAATAAGTTGGAGAGTGCAGGGTATATTGAGATAGAGAAGATGTTTGAGGGTAAACGTCCAAAGACGGTGATACGGATGCATGAAAAAGGTAAAAAAGCATTTTATGATTATATCAAAGCACTCAAAAGCTTTGTTGAGGAGAATTGATGCATTTTGATGATGAACTTAATAGCAAGTTTGCCGAGGTTTTTTTGAAAGTACGAGAGATTATTTTACAACATAAAGGTATTCGCGAACAAAAAAATGCAAACCAAACAGCTTACTATGATCGTTATAGTGCAATCTGTTTTTTACGTAGTAATGCGCAAAAAGTGACTATTTCATTGGCCAAAGGAGCTGCTTTACAAGAGAAGTATCCATTTTTAAAAGGTGCTGGTAAAGTTGCGAGACATCTTTATGTGACAACATTAGAAGAGATAGATGAAGCGTTGTTACATGCAGTGATTGAGGAGACAATGGTTTTAAATATGGAGCGTTGTGAGTTAAGTAAAATGAGGAGAAAAAATGAAAAAATCAATCATTAGTTTAATTGTAGCGGTTAATCTATTTGCTGTAACAAATTTAGAAGTAGCACAAAAGTCTGATGATGCATCAAGTGGTTTTGAGAGTTCAACATCTAAGATGACAATGACACTGATCAATAAAACAGGACAGAAGTCGGTACGAGAGTTAGCAGGAAAGACTTTAGAGCTTGATGGTGGCGATAAAGGGTTGATGGAGTTTCTCTCTCCTTCAGACGTAAAGGGTACAAAACTACTTACATATGAGCATATCCAAAGAGATGATGACCAATGGCTTTATATGCCAGCACTTAAACGTGTCAAGCGTATCTCTAGTCGAAATAAAACAGGCTCTTTTATGGGGAGTGAATTTAGTTATGAAGATATCTCTGCACAAGATATAGATAAATATAGTTATAGCGGTGATGCACAAGAGGTAGAGATAAATGGTATAGCAGCTTATCAAGGAGAGCGTGTTCCTAAAGATAAAAACTCAGGATATACTAAGCAAGTAACTTGGGTTGATAAAACACGTTTTGTAGTGCTTAGAGTCGATTATTATGATCGTAAAAAGGAGTTGTTAAAAACAGCAAATTTTAGTGGCTATAAAAAGATTGAAGGAGTTTGGCGAGTGGGTCAAATCCATATGAAAAATATGCAAACAGGTAAAGAGACTATCTTAGCATGGAGTCAAGATAAGATCAAGCAAGGACTTAATGCAGGTGATTTTAATAAACGGGTTTTAAAGTAGTCTATGATGAAGTTAGTTGTTGTCATACTCCTATTTTTAAGTACTTTATCTGCTGAAGAATATAGCCACAAAGGAAATATCGGATTTTCATATCAATATTTTTCTGATAAAGGAGAAGGGAAAAGAGATCAGGTTTTTGATTTTGTAGGAGAGTTTGAGTCATCATATGTAAAAGATGTTTGGTCAATGAAACTATTGATTGATGCAAATATTGACCATGAAGATAAAGAGCGACGTTATCTCACTGTGAACGAAGCTTATCTCTCTTATGCGCTATCAGATGCTGATATTAAGTTTGGAAAAGAGATACGTTTTTGGGGTGCACTTGAAGCGTATAATCTAGCAGACGTTTTTAATAGTCTTGATCCACGTGCTGATCCTTTGGATTTTCAAAAGTTAGGTGCTTGGAATCTCTCTTATACAAAATACTTTGAGAGTTCAGAGTTTTCAATGATCGTAAAATTTTATGAAGAGAATCAACCTTTTGCAAGTCCTGATTTCCCATACTATACACCTCCTAATTGGGCTCAGTATGATGAAGATTTAAATACCCAGTATGAACGATATCGTCCTACATTCTATATCAATTATGGTGGATCAACAGATACAACATATCCTTTAGATTATGCGGTTATGTTTCAAAATGGTTATGATGAAAAACGAGGTATTATGTATAACAGTGCATCACGTATGTTTCAACAGTATGCTTATGTTGTTAACCGTATTGCTACGTATAATACTTTGCTTGTGGGAGATACACTTTTTAAACTTGAAGCGAGTTTTACAGATGTAGATAGTTGTCCAAGAACCAAAGATTATTGGCAGAGTGGTATTGGTTTTGAACATACGTTATATGGAATATATAATGAGGTGGATATTGGACTTTTAGCCGAATATTATCATTATGATTCAGATAGTGATATGCAGAAGTTATTGCAAATATTTGGGAGTGATCTTTTTATTGGTGCACGTTTTACGTTTAATGATAAAGATGATACCTCAATTTTAGCAGGTATCGCAATAGATGATAAATATGATGAAGCGCTTTTTAAAATCGAGTTTGAAAAGCGGTTGTTTGATAATTATAAAATCAAAGCAGACTTTTTGCAAACTTCACCTTCTGATGATGCCACAGCACTGAAGCAGTTAGGCAAGTTAACACGCACCAAATTGGGTGTAGCATACTATTTTTAAAGGTTATGCATGACAATTAGACAATTTACAGAACAGATTATTAAGTTTCGATGGTTGATTGTGATTATGATTCCTGTGATTATTTTAACTTTGGCTATACCATTGAAAAATCTTGCTTTTGAAGGCAGTTATCGTATATGGTTTGGTGAAGACTCTAAAGTACTCAATGATTATGATAACTTCCGCGATGTTTTTGGTAATGATGATGCGCTTATTATTACATTTAAAGATGAAGAGGGGATTTTTAGACCACAAACTTTAGGCATGATAGACCGTATCACACAACAGTTATGGCAGACAAAATATATAGCAAGAGTGGACTCGATCACTAATTATCAGCATGTGCATGCCAATCCAGAAGATCCAGATGATATCTTAGTGTATGATTTTATTACAGATATTGAAAATCAAAAACACACTTATTTTGAAGAACGTAAAGAGATTGCAGTCAACGATGAATTGATTGTAGACGGGTTGATCTCTAAAGATGCAAAGACGACAACTATTATTGCCCGTGTGATGGCAGGTGTAGGAGAAAAAGAAGATGTAAGTTTTGAATTACGTGGACTTGTTGAGGAGATTTTACAGCCTGAGGTTGATAAGTATGGATATCGATTTTATCTCAATGGTGGGGCGATAATCTCTACTGAGTTTGTCATGATTGCTGAAAAAGAGGGTGCAACATTTATACCGATCATTATTCTGACAATTACTTTTCTACTCTATCTTGTTTTTAGACGTGCCAGTGGTGCATTACTGCCTATGTCGATTGCAATTATGACTTTTTTAGCGGTTTTAGGGATTCAGGTTGCATTAGGATATAAGCTCAATAACTTTACGGCCAATGTCCCAATCTTTGCCGTAGCGATTGCAATTGCTGATGCGATGCATCTTTATTGGGTTTGGATGCTTTATCGAAAAGAGGGGATAGCTAATGATGAGTCGATCATACGTAGTATGGAGAAAAATCTTCTTCCAGCATTTTTGACCTCGATTACTACAGCTATTGGATTTGCATCACTGACTGTGAGTGAGATTATTCCTGTTAAAACGCTAGGTATTGCGACGGCTTGTGTGGCTTTACTTGCATTTTTATTAACAGTTTTGTTTGTACCTGCAGTCTTATCAATCCTTAACCCTAAAATTAAAAAAACAGTACAAACTAAAAAAGTCTCCACAAGTAATTTGGCTTTGCGATATAGTGATTTTGTCATTGCACATGATAAAACTATACTTTTGATGGTGATTGCGCTATTTGGACTCTTTGCTTTTGGATTAAAAGATTTGAAAGTAGATAGCAATACCATAAAGTACTTTACAGAGGATGCGCCAATGCGTCAAAGTGTAGCTTTTGTAGAGAAAAATTTACGAGGTACTATGGCGTATGAAGTAGTGGCAGATAGTCAAGAAGAAGGGGGTATCAAAACACCAGAGTTTTTAAATGCAGTAGATCAGTTTAAAGCACAGATCCAACAGTGCTATCCTGTTGAAGTAACAAAAGTATCTTCTTTAGCAGATATCATCAAACGTTACAATAAAATTTTTAATGCAGATCAGGAAGCCTTTGAAGTGATTCCTGAGAGTAAAGAACTCTCTGCACAGTTTTTATTGCTCTATTCATTGTCACTGCCTCAGGGGATGGAAATCAATGATAAGATGGATATTACCGAGCAGTTGCTACGTATTACAGTCAATACAAAGATTATTGATACCTCTAAAGATCTTGAGATGATAGAGTGGATAGAGCAGTGGTGGGCTGATGCAGGGTATAGCTGTCGTGTAGATGGACAGACTGCGATGTTTGCTAATATGCAAAGTAGTGTAACAGAAACTTTGATCTATTCTATTAGCATTGCTTTAGTAGTAGTCTCTTTGATGATGCTTATTATCTTTAGGGATGTTAAGACGACATTGATTTTCTTACTGCCCAATATCTTACCTATTATACTGGTGCTTGGAGTGATGGGATGGCTGGGGATTCATGTTGATATGGGGGTAGCTGTCTCTGCTGCTATTATCTTAGGTGTTGCCGTTGATGATACGATACATTTTCTTGTAAAGTTTCGTGATGCTAGATCTCAAAATATGGATTTTAGACATGCCATTGCATATGTAGTCAAATATGCAGGGGGTGCGATTGTCTTTACGACATTGATTCTCTCTTTTAGCTTTTTGATCTTTTTATTTAGCAACTTTAATCCAAATTATCACTTTGGAATCGTTACCGCGGCAGCGTTGAGTGTCGCATTGATCGCTGATCTTGTCATGTTACCATCGATTTTTAGTCTTTTAGAGAAAAAAAGGGGAAATAAGTTGAGAAGAGGGTATTAGCTGTTTTGCTGTGCCTTCTTCAATATAGTTTTGATCATCTTTTTAAAAACTAAATAGTGTAACGGTGTTAAGATATACCAATAGAGCCTTCCAAATAAGCCTCTAGGGTAAAAATAGGCTGTTTGTATCAGTTTCTCATCTTTGATCTTAAACTCTAGCCAAGCACTTCCTGGTACTTTCATCTGTGCACGAAGAAGTAATCTTTTATTCAAAATGAGATCTTCAACACGCCAAAAATCAACACTTTCACCGACTCTGAGCTTATGTTGATCTCGTCTACCACGATTAAGACCTGCTCCTCCTAACATTTTATCTATAGCACCACGTATCTCCCAAAGCCAGTTATAACCAAACCACCCTTCAGCTCCTCCGATAGAACAGAAGGTTTCATAGATTTTCTGTGCAGAGATATTGCCATATGGTGCTATTTGTCTATCTAGCAAAATTGCTGATGAAGGGTCATCTTTATAACGTTGCTCCCACAGGTCTTTACCTCCACCAGCATCGCTCCATCTACTATAGACCTGATTCTCTTCCATCTCAGTGATTGCTTTTTTTACTGAAGTCTCAAAAGAGAGTGGTTTGATTTCTGGAAAATGTAGTTTTGCATTGTTATTTTGTATAACCACTTCTGATGAGAGACCTTCAATGAGTGATTTTGCAACACTATAAGGTACAGGAGTGAAAAGATTGAGCCAGTAGGATGAGAGTTTAATCGTAATAATAGGTAGTGGGATGATAATGCGATGTAAGCCTAATGCTTTTGCACATGCAAGCATCATCTCTTGATAGGTCATCTTTTCACTTCCAATATCTACCATTAGATTTTGTGTAATGGTAAGATCTTTTGCACTATTGAGATAGGCAATGACATCATCAACACCAATGGGTTGAGCCAATGTCTTGACCCATTTGGGTGTAACCATAATAGGAAGTTTTTCAGTGAGGTGACGAATAATCTCAAAACTTGCACTACCTGAACCAATGATCACACCTGCTCGAATCCATATTGTCTGAATTTGATCTGTTTTGGCAGAGAGAATTTCTCCTGTCTCTATACGGCTTAGTAGATGCGTACTTGCACTCTCTTTATCCCCTAGACCACCTAGATAGATAATACGTTTGACACCCTGTTCGATAGCAATATCCCGAAAGTTTTCTGCACTCTGTTTATCAAGTTCTCTATAATTTTTATTCTGTAAGGAATGAATTAGATAGTATGCGATATCTACGTCTTGTAGTGCTTGACGTAAGCTCTCTTTATCAAAAGTACTTCCTTGTACGATTTCTGCCTTTTGTGCAAGCTCTATATCAAGACTTTTCACGTTACGTACTAATAGCCTCAAGGTGATTTTTTCATTTAATAACTTTTGTTTAAGACGTCGACCAATGTAGCCATTAGCCCCTGTGAGCAAGATTCTCATGTGATCTCCTTTACGAAATCTTTTTATATTAAAACTATTTTAGCCTAATAAAAACTATTAAATACT
>JAHZKW010000146.1 GCA_022600175.1 Campylobacterota bacterium | reverse complement strand
GGTATGTGTGTGTATGGGGTGATTATAGGACAACACGTGTGTACTCACATCACTGAGTAATACTTTCTTTGTAACTTCACAAACACTACCAGCAGCAAGGAGTCTCAAAATAAAAAAGTACAGCAGGTTAAAGGTAGAGAGTTAGAAGAGGTTAATGTTGAGAAAAAAGAGGAGAAGATTGAATGGTTTTTTTACATCTTTTTACTTTTTAGTATATTTAGCGGTATTTTGTATCAAATTAGAAAGGAGAAACTATGACAATGATGCATCATGGATTAAAGTCACTTGTAGGTGATATGATCCGAAGTAATATTTCAATTAATCGTTTAAACTTAAATGATATAGAGATCAATAATAGAGATGAACATGGTAAAAATCTTCTCTATTATGCAATAGAAACAAAAAATATTAACAATGTAAAACTGTTGATAGAGAGTGGTATAGAACTCAATGTAATGCCCCATCAGCATGCTATGATGCATGCAGTTTATTGTGATTATTTAGAGAGTGTACAGTATTTACTTGAAAAGGGTATTGATATCAATTTACAAGATAGAGAAGGTAAGACGGCATTAATGTGTGCAGCATACTATGGGCGTGTGGATATTTGCTGTTATTTGCTGAATGAAGGTGCAGATCTATTCTTAATGGATCAAAAATATGATATGGCAATTGATTTTGCTTATCGTACCATCGCAAAGCGTACGCGTGATATTTTGCAGTGGCGTATGCTTTATGAAGAGTCATTACAGCAGTAAAATTTTTTACTTATTTATTGATAATGATTGTAAAAATTAAAATATAAAAGGAAAGAGATGAACAGTAAAATTATAGTAAGTTCACTATTTGTAGCAAGTTTATTAATGTGGAGTGGTTGTGGGAGTAGTAGCCATACATCTGCAACCAATAATCCTGATAATAATGAAACAGTAGATCCACACCCTGGTGAGACTGCTTTAGAAGTGAAAGCACGTTATCTTGCAGATATTAAATCAACAAATGTAGATTTAAATTTGTCTAATGCAACAATCAATACAAATTTAACGGCATTAGTAGAGTGTCTATATAGTAAAGACCCTTCACTTAAAAAAGATGATATTATCGCAACATTTGGATCAGGTGTGAGAGAAGAAGATGTCAATGCAACAAGCGGTATTGTTTGTAAAAATGTTACAGTGAGAAAAGTGGGTGGTACGTTTTCAAACTCATTAAATGTCCTCTACTATAGTGTAGATAATCCTGTCACACAAAATGAACAGCTTTTAGCATATGATTATGCAAATAAAAAAGCACATGTTATTAATACCAATGTCATCTTAGGAGACCGAACTTTTCTGTTTGAAGGTGAAAAAGAGGGAGAATATCAAAAATATACAGGACGTAAATTTGGGATCTACCTAGATCCTAATCAAGAGTTTGAAACAAGGATACTACAAGGAACATATGGCCCATCAGCATATAAGTTTTTTAGTAATAACGCTTTAATGAAGTTTGATGTAAGAAACCCAAAACAAGTAGAATCATTCATCAACTCTACTCATATCCCTGCTACTGCAGTTGGGTTAACCAAGCTTGGTGATGAGTATAAAGTATTTGAAAATATTGTTGATTCTAATAACTCTTATATTGCGTTAACTGCGTTTGACTCTTTAGCTGATGTAGTTGCAGGTGAGAGTGATGATAATAAAACACAGGCAAACATTACGGTAAGAGTATCAGATAAAAAGGCTATTCTTGGACGTCCTCTTGTGATTGAGAAAAATACAGACCTTACAACAGCGGCACTGTTTGTTTCAGAAGCAGCTCCATTTAAACCTATGGATGGGGAGGGCGTTTATGCATTAAAAAAATATAATCCACAGCTAACTTCTAAAACTGATATAGCAGATGGAAGATTTTATTATGCGACACAAAACAATGCTTATATCTATTTTTATCAAGAAGGTAGTGATAAATTACAGGCTATCGCTAAAAATGGTGGTACTGCTTTGACTGAGGTAACAGGCATCACACTTGCTGGAAACTATGCATTAGAAGTTCATGGGCAAGGTGCTTGGCATGGTAATTTTACCAGTGTTATCAATGGTGCAGCTTCTACACTTTCTGGAAGAAATGAGAGTTTAAGTAAAGGTGCTGATGCTTATCTTGCATTTCATTATGATCTGCATCCTGAAGCAGTGGTCAACGCATTTGGTACTTCTGGAACATATAAAAGTGTGCAAGTTTTTAAACTTACTGGTACAAGTGGGGTGAAGATGATGGATAATGCTGATGGAGTAGATCAAAGTATGGATGCTGCATTAGATAGTGAAAGCATTAAAGGTCATGTCAATCTTATTGCTGTTACTGATGATAAAGTTTATCTTGAGTTAGGATGGTGGGACGGTAATGATACGGCTGTTGGTGGAGATTGTACAGATACGTATATGTCAAGAGGTCAAGCAAAGCGTACGTGCACACATCTTAAATATGGTTATTTAGACACAACGGTAACTGATGCTGTGGATATTACCCCACTTATGGTAGAGGGGACACCTATCGAGGCTAAGAATTTACCTTATTATGTCTCAAGACGTATTTGTCCAGTAGCTGTAAATGATACGCTTCATATCTCAACATTTAATGGTGGCTCTTTGCGTAGTGGAGGATATACTTACAATCGATATAGTTTACCACTGAATAATGAGACAGATATTAGTACAGGTGCAGGTAGGATTTACATGACTAAAAAAGGTGAAAATCATACAGGAAATTATAAAGGATCTATCTTTGCTTGGGATGCAACGATCAGTCAAATCTATAATGTGGAGAATGGTACACAACTGGGTGATACTTCTAGTATTAATGGTAGTGCACAGGGGTCTGTCTCTGCCCAAACAGATGGTATTCCATTGGCAGGTTTTGGAGATTTGGCAATGTTGAAAAATAATGATGCAAACCATGCATTTA
Organism: Campylobacterota bacterium; assembly: GCA_022600175.1. Lineage (GTDB taxonomy): Bacteria > Campylobacterota > Campylobacteria > Campylobacterales > QNZT01 > SZUA-1433. The sequence goes on along the minus strand of JAHZKW010000146.1, from coordinate 4,329 downwards.
CACTCTTTATTACAGATACAGTCAACACAGGTACCACTTATGTAGATTTTGCACCGTATGGTGGATGGATTTATGAGTAGATCTGGAGTAATACTATTTGGGGTTTTACCCCTAATGGTATATGGTGAAGTACTTGAAAAAGTTGTTGTTGAAGGGAAGGTTGATGAGAAAGAGCGTATTAAAGAAGCCTCTTTTTATAGAACATATACGAAAGATACGATTACTAGAGAGGATATCGCACAACAATCAGCAATTGATATCAAAGATGCTTTGAGCTCTATCCCTGGTGTAATGGTTAAAGATACAGGCTCTTTTACTAAACAACTTTCTATCAGAGGTTTGAGTGGTGATCGTGTTATTTCTGTAGTGGATGGGATGAAGCTTTCCAATCAGGGTATTACCCATAGTGGTGGTGGAGAATTGGGATTGGTGGACCTTTCTAGTGTAGAGAAAATAGAGCTTGTGAAAGGGAGTCCCGCAGTCATTTATGATCCTGGTGCAACAGGTGGGGTTATCAATGTTACTACCATCAAAGATGTTTCAAGTTTGCCAGACCAAATAGGATTCAAGTATAAGTATGGTTATGATGATGGCTATATGCTTAATACAAACTCCCTGCTTCTTGAAGGAAAGTATAGTAATTTTTACAGTTCATTATTATATTCTGCTTTAGATTCAAAAGGGAGACATGTAAAAGATCAAGATAAGCTCAATAAAGTGCTTGGAGAGAGTAATATTGAACAAAATTTAGTAGGTAGTGGTTTTGAGATTACTAATCTCGGGTTTGAGAGTAAAGCTTATCAATTTTTTAGCTCTTATGAGTTAGAAGATATAGCAACTTTTTACCTTAAAGTGAGTGACTATAATGCTGAAGATATCTCTTTTACACATGGTGGTCAAGATGCCATGGTATTTCAGTATGATGAATATGAGAGAGAGAATGCTGCTTTTGGTATCAAGTCTGATCCCTTATTGGGTTTAGATTATTTGGATTTTAACTACAATCATCAACTTATCTCAAAAATGAAACAAGTCAGTGTTTATGCGCAAAATAGAGTTGAAGTCAAAAGTGACACTTTTAAAGTAGATGCCCAAAAAAGTCTTGGAATGTATGAACTTCTTTTTGGTGCAGAATATACAATGGATAAAGCAAAAACCTATACACACTCTGAACAAAAATATGTTGCAGCATATCTAAATGGTACTTATCATCATGATAACTTTACCTTGACGGCAGGATTACGTCAAAACTACTATAAAGCACAACAAAATATCCAACCTGGTAGAAACCTTGATACTGTATATGAACTTGCTGGTTCTTCAGGTGTATTGAAAGAGCCTATTACTGAATCTGGATTGAGTTATGCTGTAGGACTTACCTATCTACTCAATGAAAATAACAATATCTCTGCAAACTATAGTAAAACTTATCGTAACCCTTCCTTGTATGAGCGATTTGCATTTGATACTTTTATTGGTGGTGGGTCTGCTATGGAGCCTGAAAAAGCAGACAATTTTGAGTTCTCTTACAAATATCTTGATGATACACTCTCTGTGACTGCAACACTTTTTTATACGGATTTTGAGACGTATAATGATGTTTATAGTTATAAACAAGTGAAAAATAAAACATTATTAGATGAGTGTAATAAAGATGTAGAGTGTGATCCATATGATGGAGGTGAAAATGAACGTGAGATATTTTTCACACTTTTAAAATATACCAGCTTTGATAATGTGAAAAATAGAGGTTTTGAATTTTCTATAGAAAAAGAGTTTGTTGATCAACATATTGTGTCAGGCTTGAATATAGCCTTGAATGATTTTACAGATGCAGAGGTTTGGTTGGAAAATGCAAGTGAACCTTTAGTTGAGACTTTTGATCAAGATCCATTAGAGTTTTCAGCATTTGTTAAAAAACGTTTAGAATATAAATATCAACCATGGATACAACTCAATGTAAAACATACTACTAATAGACCTGAAGTGAAACAAAAAGATGGGTTTGACCCTTTTACCGTTGTTAATCTCTATTTTGGTGGAGAGTATAAAAACTTTGTCTTAAATGGTGGAGTGAGAAATCTTACAGATGAAGTTTACCATGAGCCTTATATGGGACTTGATGGCGTAAAACGGACATTCTTTATGAATGTGACTTATACCTTTGATCATTTACTGTAAAGGTATGAATTTAATATAAACAATGACAAAACAGCTGCATAGGGATCCACAGGAATCTAGTGTATAAAACTATAGGAAAAGGGAGAAAGGATTTTGAGACTATTTATATTGTTATTATTGCCATTTTGGCTTTTTGCTGAGGCTAAGCCAAAGGTACTATTTGTAAATGCATTTCATTTTTCGAAAGTGAAGTTACATCATGTTAGCACTGTACTTGAGGAACAAAATATTTCATTTACTTACAAAAATGTTAGTGCTTTGAAAAATGAGGATAATTTAACTTCATTTTTTAAGCCATATGATTTTGTTATTTTTGATGCTATCAGCAGTAGCACTTCAAAAAAAGTGTTTGAAAAATATAGCGATATTTTACAAACAATGGATAGACAGTTTATGACGCTTAAAGTATTAGAAGAGAAAAGTGATTTTAGAAACAAAGTAAGCTTTGAAGTACACCAGCAGATTTATGACTATTTGGATAATGGTGGCTTAGAGAACTTCAAAAGGTTTTCACAGTTTTTAGCCCATGACATCTTTGGTGTTAGTGATCAAAGCGCTAAAAAAGCTATTATTTATCCTAAAACTGCCATCTATCATCCAAAAAGTAAAGAGAAGTTTTTTACAACGCTTGAAGATTACTTTACATTTTTGGATAGCAATATTACTGGTAAACCCATTATCGCACTTTCTGTGTACCGTGATACTATTGCCTCAATTGACACAGCACTTATAGATGCGACAATCGCTAGACTCGAATCGAAAGGAGCAGTTGCAGTTGCTTTTTATTATGCAAAGCATAAAAGTGAGATACCTTATAAAGCACTTTTATCACACAATGGTAAGTTTATGCCAGATGCACTGGTCAACTTCAAAGTGATGCATCAAGCGAGTAAACGAAGAGCCGAGTTTGAGACGTTAGAGATTCCTGTTTTTGGTGCATTAGTATATAGAAATGGTGATCAAAAAGCGTATGAAGAAGACCCCAATGGTATCAATATTATGTCGATGCCTTTTTATTTGAGTATTCCTGAGGCAGCGGGTGTGATTAACCCTATGATGATTGCCGCTGTTGATGAGAATAGTGCTGAAAAGAGAGTTATTGATTATCAACTTGATAGTTTTGTACAACGTATACTCAATTATACTAATTTACAGGCAAAACCAAAGGCTGAGAAAAAAGCAGCATTTTTCTTTTGGAACTATCCTTCAGGGCAAAACGCTATGGGTGCTTCGTTTTTGAATGTACCTGAATCTTTAGCAAAAACTTTTAGTGCAATGAAAAAAGAAGGGTACAGTGTTGATGAGGTGAATGCTTCTTTTTTTACTGACCGTATCAAAGATATGATGGCACTCTACTATCGTGACGTCAATGCTTCACAACTGGTTTCTCGTGATCTTTGTGAACTCTATCCTTTAGAAAAGTATCTCTCTTGGTTTAATGCATTGCCACAAAAGACCCAAGATGAGATTAATAACGTTTGGGGTGATGCAAACAGTTCGAGTATGCTTATTACCCAAAACGGCAAACGTTACTTTACGATTCCACGTATGAAAGTCAAAAACATGATAGTACTGCCTCAAGGAAGTAGAGCTGAGAATAAAAGCCAAGAGGGGAAATCTTATCATGATATGGCTACCCCTGTAAGTCATGGCTATCTTGCAGTCTATCACTATGTGAAATCTGTGTTTGGTGTAGATGCAATTGTTCATGTGGGTACACATGGATCTCAAGAGTGGCTTAAAGGAAAAGATAGGGGACTGAGCCTCTATGATAGTCCAAATTTGGCAGTGGGTGATATTCCTGTGATATACCCCTATATTGTTGATGATGTGGGTGAAGCGATGCAGACGAAAAGACGAGGGTCTGCTGTTGTACTTTCTCACTTGACTCCCCCGTTTTCTCCTGCTGGGCTACATGATGAGTTAGTCGTTGTCCATGAGCTGATGCATCAATATAGTGAAATGACAGAGGGTATCACTAAGGAGAAGACAAAAGAAGAGATAGTGAAAATGTCTAAAAAACTTAGTTTTGATAAAGAGGTATCGATAGATAGCAGTGATTTTGATACGTTTATAGAAGTGTTACATGACTATATGGATGAGATTGCACAGGAGAATCAACCATTAGGATTACATACTTATGGAGAG
>JAHZKW010000145.1 GCA_022600175.1 Campylobacterota bacterium | reverse complement strand
TTTTAAACCTCACATTCTCAAAAGCGATCAATACAAAACTATTGCTCTATCTAGGAAGTAAACTCTATCTACATCAATATAATGGTGTAATACCGTATCTATATAATGAAAAAACTAAAGATAGATTTGACCAAAAATTTGGATATGCAACCATTGGGTTTGTATACAATTTTGATTTATCATTTTCAAATCGTTAAAGGATCCCTTTGAAAAAAATACTATTCTTGTTATTCATCTTTATGCAATATACACTATTTGGAGAGACAGGAAGTGATTTTACACTCACTGCACTGCCAAGCAATACAGTGAAAATAAAGGCTAATTACAATCGTATCAATGATGCGATTGATATCTTAAATATTAAAGAGCAAGAGTTAGGTAGTAACAATGACTATGGCACGATGGGAGATGCAAGCGGCTATACACTCACATTAGGTTATGGATTTAATGAGCTTATCACTTTGTATTATGATCACGATTATCTTAATGTACACTATATTGATAGTACCCTAAAAAATAAAAAACATGATCTCTTCGCAAAAATTAATCTCTATAACAATCCTAACAATAGACTTTTTCAAAGCTTTTCAATTGATATAGGATATCTCAATAATAGCGCAGATAACTTAGACATAAAAAAGACAAGTACCCTAAACTCCATTGCTAAAAAGATACGTCCAGGAACAAATATTGTATTTGATGGACAAGGGATTGTTTTTAATGGCAATGGACTTTATATTTTTAATGAGGATGGTCTTAGAGTCCCTTTTCTACGCTTAGCAAACCTACAAGATGACTCTCTCTATGCAAGAGTTATTGCTGATATGAACTTGCCAAATAGTATTCTTCACTTCTATAGCGGGTATAAGTCTACCTCTATTGAGACTGCCATCACACTTGAACCTTCTGACAATGAAATTATAGCTGCTGCACTAGATGAATTTGGATCACTAAACCTCAAAAGGGATGAAAAAACACTTTTTGCGGGTTTTAACTATACATATCAATATAACACTTATCTTTTTGAGATAGGTTATGAGTACCTTAAAATTTTTGATCGAGAAAAAGTACTTGAAGCTACAGATAATAATCATATTTTGACTGCTTCAATTTCAAAACAAATAACTCACGACTTGGCTATCTTTATAGGAGGTAAAGCGATGTTACATCAATTTAATGGTGTACTCCCTTACCTCTATAATGAGTATTCAAAAAATCAATTTGATAAAAAGTATGGTTATGTAAAGCTTGGTTTTATCTATAATTTTGACCTCAGTAACCTTTAACTTCTCATCATAAATAAGGATATTCATGCAATCTAAAAAAATCTTAGTCACAGGTACCGCTGGCTTTATCGGGCATAATTTAGCCAAAAAACTTTTGGCTCGTGGTGATGAAGTCGTAGGGCTTGATAACATCAATGACTACTATGAACAATCTTTAAAGTTTGGAAGACTCAAAGATACAGGAATTGAAGAAGCAGATATTAAGTATGGTCAATTAGTCTCTAGTCAAACCAATTCAAACTACCGATTTATCAAACTAAACCTTGAAGATAGAGAAGAGATGGAAAAACTTTTCACAGAGGAGAAGTTTACTAATGTTTGCCACCTTGCAGCACAAGCAGGTGTACGCTATTCACTCGAAAATCCACATGAGTATATTCAAAGCAATGTTGTAGGATTTATGAATATTTTAGAGTGCTGCCGTCATCATGATATCAAAGCACTCTCTTATGCAAGTAGTTCTTCAGTCTATGGTATGAATAAAGAGCAACCTTTTAGTACCAAACATAATGTTGATCACCCTATCTCTTTATATGCCGCAAGTAAAAAATCAAATGAACTAATGGCACACACCTATAGCCACCTGTTTAACCTTCCTACAACGGGACTTCGTTTTTTTACTGTTTATGGACCTTGGGGAAGACCAGATATGGCACCGTTTCTTTTTACCCGTGCTATTTTAGATGATAAACCAATTAATGTCTTTAATAATGGTAAAATGGAACGAGATTTTACCTATATCGATGACATTACCGAAGGAATTATCCGTGTCATTGATCATCCAACCACAGGTGAAACACCCTATAAAATTTATAATATAGGAAACAACGCCCCCGTTAAACTTATGGACTTTATCCAAACACTCGAAGAGAAAATTGGTAAAAATGCAGCAAAAAATATGATGCCAATGCAACCGGGGGATGTCTATAGTACCTACGCAGATACAACAGAATTGATCAACGAACTTGGATATAAACCCACTACAAGCCTCAAAGAAGGTATCTCAGAATTTATCGACTGGTACCAAGATTTCTATCAAACAGAGGATTAAAAAAGTAACTTTTCCTCACTGTTTGTTGTTGTTTCAAGACTGTTTTTAGGTGGCTTTGAAATAGGTGTAAAATATTCTGTTCTATTTTTCACTTTCATCACACGTACCTCTTCAGGGATATCAAATACTCTTTTAGTTTCTGGATGAATTTTTAGGTACTCTTTATAAAAGTGTGCAAAAACAGGTCCTGCTGCACCACCACCAGTCTCATGATACATAGGTTTATTATTATCTTTTCCAAACCAAATGACACTTTGTATCTCTGGTGAAAAACCACAAAACCAAGCATCTTTATAATCATTTGTTGTTCCAGTTTTACCCGCTAACTCTATACCCTCTACAAAAGCTTTACGTCCTGTACCCTTTCGTACTACATCTCTTAAAATTGACGTCGTTAAATAGGCTTGGGCTGGAGAAGTCACCTCTTCATGCCGTGCACTATAATGTTTCTCATCACCCTCTTTTGTAATCACACTTTTCACTAAAATAGGATCTACTTTTGTACCATGATTTGAAAAAATTGTATAAAAACTGCTAAATTTCAGAGGTGATATACCAAAAGTTCCAAGTGCGATGGAGAGATCTGCAGGCACTTTTTCAAATGCCATCTTCTTAATCTCACGATGTAAAACACTTAATCCCAACTCATTCACGAGTGTTATTGTCGCGAGATTTCGAGAGTGTACCAAAGCATCTCGAAGGGTTAACATCCCTGCAAAGTTTTTTGAGTAATTTTTAGGCTTCCACGATTTATCCTCAGCTGTATCTTGATATTTATAGGTACGAGAGATATCAGTCAGTTTACTCTGCGTTGAATAACCTGAATCCAAAGCAACCTGATAAATAAATGGTTTAAATGAAGAGCCTGGTTGTCTTAAACTTTGAACAGCACGATTATAAGCACTTTTCTTATAGTCCACACCTCCAACTAATGCCAAAACTTCACCGCTTTTGCTCTCTAAAACTACCATTGCCCCATTAAGATCACTATAATCTACTGCTTCTTCACCCTCTTTTATCTTCTGTGTTTCACCACGTTTTAAAATTGCTTCATAACCATGTAACAAGGATTTTTTAGAGAGTTCTTGTAGTTCCAAATCAACCGTAGTATGAACTGTATATCCACCTATTTTAATATCAGGATATTCTGCTTTTAACACACGTAAAATTTGATCAACAATGTAAGGCGTTTTATTTTTCGTCAATGAATCATCAAAAATTTGAGGACGATACTGCTCATACTTTTGATACTCTTCATCAGTAATCCACCCTAATGTATTCATACGATAAAGTACAGTATTAGCACGGCTGAGTGAGAGATCAAGGTGACGTGTAGGATCATAAGTACTAGGTGCTTTAGGAAGTCCCACTAGCATTGCCATCTCTTTGAGATTTAACTCTTTAAGCTCTTTTCTAAAATAACCTAAAGCTGCTGTTCGTATGCCATAATAACGATGTCCAAAATAGATCTCATTTAAATAGCGCTCTAAAATCTCTTCTTTACTCAATTTACGTTCAAGCTTGAGTGCTAAAATCGCTTCATTGATCTTTCTTCGTATCTTTTTTTCATTCGTTAAAATTGTATTTTTAATCAACTGCTGTGTTAAAGTAGATGCACCCTCTTTAAACTTCATCGCTTTAACATCTTTGATAGCAGCACGAAAAATCGCTTCATAATTCACACCATTATGCTCAAAAAAAGTTGTATCTTCTATCGCCACCAATGCTTCAATCAACCTTGGAGGAATCTCTTTAAAAGGAACATAGAGTCTATGTTTATCTTCGAATAGATTTGCTATCAACTCTCCATTTCTATCATAAATTCTAGTTGTTGTGTCTGGATTATAATTAATTAACTTATCCGCATCTAATTTGACTTCATTTGAAAAATAGAAAAATGCACCAACGGCAGAAATAATACCTAGAAAAAATAGCACTAACAATGTTTTAAATAATAACTTCATACTCTCTTCTTCCTATGTTTAAAATTTGAGGCAATCAAAGCCTGAGTATAACTCTCTTTAGGATTTATCAATACAGCATCCACACTACCTGACTCTATAATTGTACCTTCTTTAAGTATTGCAATCTGATCACATAACATACGCGTTGCTTCCACATCATGTGTCACAAAAAGGATCTTATAGCCCACTTTTTCTTGCAGTGTTTTAATCAAAACTAAAATACCCTCTTTTGTCTTAGAATCGAGTGCTGTAGTAGGTTCATCTAAAAGTAAAAGTTTAGGATTTGTAGAGAGTGCCATAGCAATAATGACACGTTGTAACTGCCCGCCACTTAACTCTGAAGGATAACGATCTAGCAGACTGCTATCAAGATCTACCATCTTCATATAATTATTCGCTTTTTCACGCGCTAACATAAACTGTTTTTCAATTTTGGTTAATGGAGAGAGTGCCGTAAAAGGATTTTGAGGTACGATAGATATATCTTTACCACGTTCAAGTGAAAAAGCAGCATCCACTTCTAAAGTGCAATGTAAGTTTGATGGAAGCATCCCTAAAAGTGCTTTAAGTGTCAATGATTTTCCACTACCACTCTGCCCTACCAAAGCAAATGAATTTTCAATTTCAAAAGTGATATTGACCAACTCTTTTTGCTGTGTACTTATCACTAACTTTTCTACTTTAAATCTCATCACGAAGCTCCAGTAAAAAATCTCTCAATAGTGCTAACTCAACATTTAATCGTGGAATAATACGAAGTATAGCAGTTTTCACCGTGGGAGGACGAATTGCACCAATTACAAAGCCCTTTTCTTGCGCAAATGCTTTAAGGGCAAGAGCTTTTTGAGAATCTTTAACATCAATTTTAAAAATTAATCCTTCAATTTGAATATCAAATAGTGTATGGATCAATGTTTGAATCTGTTGACGTTTGTCTACAAGTGAAAGATAATTTGCTTGTGTATACTTTACTCCCTCATAAGCCAAAGCAGTATCAAAAACAGAAGGTGCTGTTGCATAGATAACAGCTTTAGCACGATTTTGTAAAAAAGAGATGATCTCATGATCTGCTAAAATATAAGCACCATAACTTCCGTAAGCTTTCCCCAGTGTTCCCATTTTGATATGATTAGATTTTGGTACAATATCATAGTGCTCAAATACACCTAAAAGATGTTTGCCTAACACTCCACTACTATGTGCTTCATCAACTATTAATAACACACCTGAACGATCTACAACCTCAAAAATCTGGCGATTGAGAATATCCCCCTCCATAGAGTAGATACCCTCTACACAGACAATAGCACGCTCATATACTTCACTCTCTAAAATTTTAGCAAGCTCTGTTGCATTATTATGTTCAAAAGTAACCACTTTCGCATCTACAAGTTTTGACGCTAAAATCCCACTGGCATGATAGAGTGCATCCATCACTAAAAGATCTTTTTTCCTAGGTAACGCTTCAATCAGCGAGAGATTGGCTAAAAACCCACTACCAACAACCATGGCATCATCAAAGCCATTCAATCTACATAAATATTGTTCAAAACTTTGATGGATGGGATGATAGCCATTGACCAGTTGCGATGCTTTAGGGGCATGTGACTTATATGTTAAAACTGATTTATATGCAGAAGCTAATAGATCTTTGTCCTCTGCAAAACCAAGATAATCATTAGAGGCAAGATCAACCCAGCTTTCATTAAAGATCTCTCGCACTCTAAAACGATTTGATTTGTGAATCGCTTTTAGCTCATTTTCATACATTATTGCTCTTTAGAAAAGGTAAAAGACGCTCAACACCTAGCCCCATAGCATTACTCTGTAACCCTTTGACCTCTTTAATATATTTTTTACAAAATCCCTCAACCATACAAGCACCTGCTTTACCACGCCACTGTCCAGAATCAAGATAATGTTGTAAGTCTAATGTTTCAAAAGTATCAAACATATAGTCTGTTGAAACAATATCTAAAAAATAGAGTGATCTAGACTCATATATCATACATGTCACAATAGACGTTACACTTCCACTCTGCAGTTCCAAAATACGCCTTGCATCTGCTTCATCTTTTGCTTTACGAAGTATTTGATTATTGGCTGTCACCACAGTATCTGCCACTAAAAGAGGTATCTCTTCTATGCCAAACTTCTTTTTACAGGCCTGATACTTCCCTAGTGTTGCTTGATAGACAAATGACTTAGGCGTTTGCGCTATAATAGTATCTTCATCAAAATCACATCCCTCTTGTATAAACGCTATACCAAAATCACTTAAAATTGTTGCTCGTGAAATTGAGTTGGAAGCAAGTCTTAGCATTATCTATTTCCTCTTAAGATAGTTTGTGATGTGGCATCTTCTGACTTGAAAGCTTCTTTTAAATACGTATATGAAGCACTAGGGTTAACATCGTTTCCACAGGTAAATATATCAACTGCAGCATAGGCTAACTCCGGCCAAGTATGTACAGAGATATGGCTCTCACTGAGCACTACAACACCTGTCACACCTTGAGGTTCAAACCGATGAAAAGAGCTCCCCACTACTGTTGCACCGGCTATATGTGCAGCTTTTAAAAGGCTATTTTCTATCAACTGAATATTATTTAATATACTTTTATCACAACTATTATACTCAGCAAGTATATGTGTTCCTAAAACCCCCATCAATTTCGTAGCATCATCCCAAAATAGGTTGCAGTAAGTCCCAAAAATATATTTACCATGATAAGGTAATTAGAGATTAATCGTACATTATCCTTTGCACCCGCAGCATCACTAGCCATACATTTTTGTTTTGACTGTAATACTTTATAGAAGATCACTATTGTATTTAAAAACATAAAAATCCAAAGTGCCTCTTTTGTATTAATAATCGCTGCTAACAAAGGATCTTTATCTCCGTATGAGGCACCAATAGCGATCATAACTCCCGTAATACCAAGAATTATTGAAACAACAATGATCAATTGTGAGAGACGTCTAAGTGTTCTAATAGATGTTCTTACCATCAGTTTTTTATTTGGTATCTGCTTAATTGAAGGGTACGTGCTTACTACATAACCAACCATTGCACCCACCCATATCACCGCAGAAATAATATGTATTGGTAAAATAATACTTGCAAAGTTGTAGTAAAATGTACTCACGCTCTATACATTCCCAAGTTGCTCTTTAACATAAGCTTTAGACTTTTGCAGTGCCTCTTCAATTTTACTCACATCTTTACCGCCAGCTTGTGCAAAATCATCACGACCACCACCGCCGCCACCAACAATAGGAGCAATCGCTTTGATCCAAGCACCAGCCTTGATAGAGGTACTCTTCACACCTGCTGCCATCATCACCTTATCTCCTTTTTTCTGTAAAAGCATCACAGCTAACTGACTTTTTTGATTTTTAAGTGTATCAATCATCTCTTTGATATCACCCACTTCAACCAAATCAATAATCACTTCAACACCTTCAACTAACTCACTTACTAACTCTTTTTTAGTGCTATTTTGCAGTGATTGGATTTCAGACTTCAATGTCTTGACTTCATCTTGTAGACGTTTAATTCCAAGTTCTGGATCTTTGTTTTTTACCTCTTGTACAATTTTGGCTAATGTTGCTCTTTGTGCTTTGGCAACCTGAAGTGCACTTTGGGAACAGACCGCTTCAATACGTCTCACCCCTGCACTCACACCACTCTCTTTGGTAATCAAGAATGAACCAATACTTCCACTGTTTTGGATATGCGTTCCTCCACAAAGCTCCATACTTACTTCACCTACGGAAACTACGCGTACTTCATCACCATATTTTTCACCAAAAAGTGCCATAGCACCTCTCGCTTTGGCTTCATCGACTCCCATAACATTTGTACTCACGTCAATGCCTTTTGCAACTGTACTATTGACAAAATCTTCAACAGCCATAAGCTCTTCACTGCTTAATGCTTTTGGGTGTGAGAAATCAAATCGTAATCTTTTATCATCATTTAAACTTCCTGCTTGTGAGACATGATCACCTAAAACAGATTTAAGCGCCGCATGTAGAAGATGTGTTGCTGTATGGTGACGTGCAATCTCTGCTCTTTTGAGATCTACTATCGCTTTTACACTATCCTCAACATGAATATCCGCCAAAAGTGTTACTTCAGAGAGATTAAGTTCAAAAAACTTTTTCGTATCTAAAACAGTTGCAACACCTTCTAACATACCACTGTCTCCAACTTGTCCACCACTCTCTGCATAAAAAGGAGTTTTGTCTAAAAAAACCCAACCACGCTCTCCTTGAGAGAGTTTCTCAACTTGTTTAAACTCATTATCCAGTAAAGCAAGTATTTTGCCTTCTGTCTCTAGTGCCGTGTACCCTACAAATGTATTGGTACCAAAAGTTTCTAAGAGAGTCTTAAAGTCTCCACTTGAAGCCGCATCACCCGTCCCTTTCCAAGAAGCTTTAGCACGCTCTCTTTGCGCACGCATCAAACTTTCAAAAGTTTCAACATCTACACTTAAACTTTTTTCACGTAGCATATCTTCTGTAAGGTCCAGTGGAAAGCCAAAAGTATCATATAGTTTAAATGCAACCTCTCCACTAAAAATGCTCTTTGTCCGAACAAGCTCCTCTTCAAATAGTGCTAATCCAGAAGCAATTGTCTTAAAAAAACGCTCCTCTTCGAGACGAATTAACGCTTTAACATTTGCTGATTTTTCAATGAGATAAGGATACTGTCCACCCATACTCTCAATCAAAATATCAACTAATTTATACATAAATGGCTCTTTAATACCTAAGAGATAACCATGACGCACCGCACGTCTGAGAATTCTACGAAGTACATACCCTCGTCCCTCTTTATCAAAGTTCACTCCCTGTGCAAGAAGAAACGAGACAGCACGGATATGATCAGCAATTACTCTAAAACTTGCACCCTGGGCATAGAGATATTTTTTACCAGAGAGCTTAGCCACAGCTTCAATGAGAGGCATAAAAAGTGTGGTGTCGTAGTTACTGATTTTCCCCTCCTTAATAGCTACAACACGCTCTAATCCCATACCTGTATCAATAGAGGGCTTTGGAAGCGGTGTCAAAGTACCACTGCTATCTCTCTCATACTGCATAAAGACCAAATTCCAAATTTCTAAGAAACGATCACCATCACCACCCATCTTGTCCTCATCTGAGTTAAAATGTTCAACCCCTTGATCATAAAAGATTTCACTACAAGGACCACATGGCCCGGTATCACCCATCTGCCAAAAATTATCTTTATCACCAAATCGAAGGATCCGATCAGCACGGATATATTTTTTCCAAATCTCTTCTGCTTCATCATCACTTTCATGTACCGTCACCCATAGCTTTTCTATAGGTAATTCTAGAACTTGAGTAACAAACTCCCAAGCATAAGCAATAGCATCTTCTTTAAAATAATCCCCAAAAGAGAAGTTACCTAACATCTCAAAAAAAGTATGATGTCTATTGGTATAACCAACGTTTTCTAAATCATTATGTTTTCCTCCCGCTCTAAGACAGGCTTGAGAACTGGTTGCACGTGGTGGTTTAGGAGCAGGAATCTCACCTGTGAAAATATGTTTAAAAGGTACCATTCCAGCATTATTAAAAAGTAGTGTGGCATCATCGGGAACAAGTGGAGCACTCTCTTTGACTTGATGTCCTTTTTGTGCAAAAAAATCTAAAAACGCAGCTCTAATATCCATCTCAACAAATCCTTCATAACTGTGTTGTCTCTATGCGGGTAAACAACACGTATTGGTTTTAGATATATTTTATCTTAATTTATCTTTTAACATATAATCAACTATCTTTTGTGCACCATTTGGCGCAACCAAATCTCCTAATCCCATACTCATCTGCTTTATATTGGCTTCAAAAATTTGTACAAAATCATCTACCTTTAGATGTTCTTGCGTAACAACAAAAGAGAGCTTTCTTTCGGCTAAGAAGTTTGCATTATGGTATTGATGGTTCCCAGCTGCATAGGGATATGGTATATAGAGTGCAGGAAGTTTGGACGCACAAAGCTCCCAAAGTGTACTCGCCCCTGCCCTACATATCGCAAAATCTGCCTCTTTTATCTTGGTCTCAAGATGTGTTGAAAATGCAAAAAGATCAACTGCAATATGATTTTCTTGATAAAATTGACGTAACATAGCTTCATCATGTAGACCACATTGGTGAATAATTTTAATACCTTTATCATCTAAAAGAGGTGCAACACTCATCGCAAATTTATTGATTGCAGTTGCGCCTTGTGAACCTCCTAAGAAAATGATTGTATTAATCTTCTCTCTTATACGCGCATTATCAAAAAAGATCTCTCTTATAGGATAGTCTTTGAGTGGTGAATGTGCTAAATATGAAGAGAATATATTTTCTGCTTTTGGTGCTAAAAGCTTATTAAGTCTTCCTATCACAGCATTTTGCTCATGGATATAGAGTTTTTTACCAAAAAGTAATGAGGCAAGTGATGCAGGTGCGGCAGAGTATCCACCGACAGAAAACACTACATCTATATGATGTTTTTTAAAAATCGTACGACACTGCCACATACTTATAAAAATTTTAAAAAGTGCGAACACTTTACCCAAATAGCGCTGATTTACCACACCTGAAGTTTCAAAAAAGTAACAACGCTCAAACCCTTCATCAAACTCAAACCAATCACGATCTTGACCATGTGTTGAACCAATAAAGATAGGCTGAATGTCCTCTTTGTTCAACCTCTCTTTGATCGCTTTTGCAATCGTTAAATGTCCACCCGTACCACCACCAGTAATCACAATATTCATTAGTATTGAACCTTTTTGCTAATCATCAAAACCATCCCAATTGCGATGGAATGGGCTAAAAGAGAGCTTCCTCCATAACTCAAAAACGGCACAGCAATTCCTTTAATCGGGGTAATACCTGTAATACCAAAACTATTGATAAATAGTGATGTACCAATCAAGAGTGTCACACCTAAGGCAAAAAGTGAGTGGGTCTTATTCTCACTACGATTTGAAAGTTTGAGTGTGCGAAAAATAATCACAAAAAAAAGTATTATCACAAATAAAATACCAAGCAATCCAAGTTCTTCAGCAATACCTGCTAAAACGAAGTCTGTATGTACTTCTGTTAAGTAACCTAATTTAATTGTACCATTTCCCAACCCTTCACCAAAAAATCCACCATTTTTAATGGCATAGAGCGAATTGGTGATTTGATAAGGTGCTTCACTTACCTCTACACGTAATCTATCTGCGATGGCATCTGGTAAAAAAGAGAGTACAAAGTTTTGAATATTACTCCACCATGAAAGCACTCTAGCAACACGATGATCACTGCCTACAATGGCCACAATAAAAACAATAATCGCAGATAACATAGCAAACATAAAAAAACGGGTACTGGTACCTGCCATAAATGCCATCACAGCCAGTGCTGTTCCAAGCACAATCACTTGTCCAATATCATTTTGCATAATTGCAATCAAATAGACAACAACACCAAAAGCCAATACATAAGGGACGAAAGTTAAAAATTCATCTTTAAGTTTATCAACGCCTGGTTCAATTTTACGTGAAAAACTCCAAGATAAAAAAAAGATAAAACCCACTTTGAAAAACTCAACAGGTGCCAATGAAATTAGCGGAAGTTTCACCCACCTTTTTGCACCCCCTACTTCGGTAACATAAGTCTCTGGAAGAAAGTGCATCAAGGTCATCAAGCCTAAAAAAATTAAAAATATCGTAAATCCTAAAAGATTAAAATATTTATCGGGGTCAAGTCTTGAAATAGCCCATATTAAACTAATGGAGAAGAGACCAACGATCAGTTGTCTTATAAAAAAGTGTAGTTCAAAATATCCAAAATGTACAGTCGTATATGTCGTTAGAGAGAGTGAAAAAACGATGCCTAAAATTATCAATGCAACCGTCACAAAAAAGATCGTTTTATCAACTGCCAAGCTTCAAGCCTTAAATTTAATTCTTATATATACTACAAAAAATTTGATTAATATGTAATTTTAGATAGAATAATTCAAATAATTTCATTTTTTCAAGATTCGGCATACTATTTGCTTTTATTTTTAAAATTTGTGAAAGGAGCACATTTGCAAACAACCAAGTCATCAGCAATTGTTGAAAAAGCACTTGATTTTAGGGCACTCAGACAAAAATTGATCTCTGGAAATTTAGCAAATGTGGATACCCCTTTTTACAGAGCACGAGATATCAGTTTTGAATCTATGCTGGCTAAAGAGGCTGATAAACTCCATAATCAAGAGCGTCTTCCTAACTTTGCCAAAACACATCACAAGCATATGGATCCAACTGATGATAATAGCTTAAATGAGGGTGGATTTTTTTTCCGTGGTACACACCCAACAAGAAATGATGGTAATAATGTAGACCTTGATGTAGAGTCAACAGAGATGAGTAAAAACTCAATGATGTTTAATGCACTGCTTTCAGCAAGAAAGAAAAATTCAATGATCTTTAAAAGCGTACTTGACGCTTCATCTAAGATCTCATAAAAGGAGTAGCTTATGGCATTTTTAAGTGGATTTGATATCAGTGGGTATGGTCTTTCAGCCCAACGCTTTCGTATCAATCTCATCAGTTCTAACATTGCCAATGCCAATACAACTAGAACAGATGAGGGAGGGCCATATAGAAGACGTGAAGCTATCTTTAAAGCAGTAGACTTTGATGCCCTGTTAAATAAAAATATCAAAGCGCTAAATGGTTTTATAGAAGATGAAAACCCAATAGAAGATCCCAATGCAGATCAATTTGCAAAACCACCACTGATGGGTGTAGTTGTTGATAAGGTAATCCGTGATGATTCACCTTTTAAATTACGATTTGACCCATCTCATCCTGATGCAGATGCAAACGGTTATATTTCACTTCCAAACGTTAATCCTGTGATTGAAATGGCCGATTTAATAGAAGCTACAAGGGCGTATCAGGCAAATGTTTCGGCATTTCAAAGTACAAAATCAATGGCACAGAGTGCTATCGATATGCTTAAATAATAAAGGAGTATAGATGACAAAAGGAATTGACGCTATCTCACCAATAAGCCTCTTAAATGAAGCTTCAAAAACAACTAAAACTGAAGGTGGTAGTGACTTTTTTACCGTACTTCAAGACTCACTTAATGAAGTAAATGAGAAACAAGTACAAGGTGACAAAGCACTCAGTGATATTGCAACAGGACAAGTCAAAGATCTTCATAATGCTGCACTTACAATAGGTAAAGCAGAGGTGAGTATGAAAATGATGCTTGAAGTGCGTAATAAAGCACTTAGCGCATATAAAGAGATACTCAAAACTCCAATTTAATAATTAAAACTATTGATATAAAACTAAAAAACTATGTCAATAGTTTAATAATATATTCAATATAATGAATATATGAACCAAGATGATAGCAAAAAATTCAAAATCGCCTTTATATTTTTTATTGTTTTTGTACTTTTTGTAATTCTCTTAAGTACCTTCGCCAATATCGCTTTTGGTAATAAAAGATTACCAAACCTAATGAAAACAGAACGAGATATCGCATTAAGAGGCGGTATTTATAGCAAAAATAATTTTACTATTAGTGCAAGTAAAAAACTCTACTGTGCTGAAGTGGATACGAGGAATATAGATCCCGATAAGTTTGAGCTTTTTGTAAAACTTTTTTCTATCTTTAGTAAAATGGATCCTCATATTGTAAGAGAAAAGCTTCAATCCAATTTTGGATATGTCAAACTCAATTATGCACTAGACTCAAAATCTGCACGCTATGTCAAACAGTTGCGCGCTAATCTCATCAGATATGGTATACTCAAACACTACGAAGACCCTACTACAGGAGAGTCCTTTTTACATGCACTTTCTGTCACAGAGAGTGGGGAGTATCGTGAATTTCCTTTGGAACAGAGTCTAGCACCTGTGGTGGGTTTTATGGGGAAAGATGAAATTGGTACTTACCGTACGATTAAAGGGAAATATGGTCTTGAAAAATTTTATGATGATGCACTAAGTGGTATTCAAAGTACGATGATCAATGGTCGAAAAGATGTTAATCATAACATCATTTTAGATAAAAAAAGTGAAGTGAAAACAAGAGTTGATGGACTTGATGTTATTACAAGCATTGATCTTAAACTACAAAAACGTATTGAGGAAGTTTTAGATCACCATAGGGAACGCACGGATGCAAAAGAGATTATTGCTTCTATTATGGAGAGTCGTACAGGTCAAATTGTGGCAGTTGCAAGTTCAAGACGCTATAATCCGATCAAAATCACCGATGTTGCAAGTACGACCATTTCAGCTACACGCTATATGTTTGAACCAGGTTCTGTACTTAAACCTATTACATTTGCCTTACTATTAGAAGAGAAGAAAATACACCCTCATGATATCATCGATACTGAAAATGGAAGATTTCACCTCGGTAAAAAAATCATTACAGATGAACACCCTTATGATTATTTGAGTGCTGAAAATGTGATTGTGCACTCAAGTAATATTG
Source organism: Campylobacterota bacterium (assembly GCA_022600175.1). GTDB lineage: Bacteria > Campylobacterota > Campylobacteria > Campylobacterales > QNZT01 > SZUA-1433. The sequence goes on along the minus strand of JAHZKW010000145.1, from coordinate 3,823 downwards.
GAATGATCAAACTCTCACAAAAACTTGATGAAATTGACTTTTTTCAAGGGTTAAGAGAGTTTGGGTTCTCTCGTAAAAGTGGTATTGATATCTCTGATGAACTTAGTGGCTCTATTCCTAATATTCACCAACTTAAACATAGTGCTTATAAAGCAACCGCTTCTTATGGATATGGTATGAAAGTAAACTTTTTTCAACTCTTATCTGCATACAACATCTTTAATAATAATGGAAAGTGGATCAAACCAAGTATTGGTAGCTTTTATCGTACTGCTTCAGGAGAGAAACAGCGTATAGAGACCAAAAAGCCAAGGGAAGTACTTCATAATGATATCGCCTATATTATGAACCATATTTTACGCAAAACAGTGAAAGAGGGAACTGGTAAAAAAACCTATATAGAGGGATTGAAGATTGGTGGTAAAACAGGAACTGCACATATCTCAGTGAAAGGGGTCTATGCAAATGTCTACAACAGCTCTTTTTATGGCTTTGCAAATGATCAAAAAGATAAATATACTATTGGTGTCACTGTAATTGAACCTACAACAAGAAATGCGCTCTATTTTGCCTCACAGAGTGCTGTACCTGTCTTTAAAGATATGGTCAATGTTATGATAGAGCAAAAACTACTCAAACCAATAGGAAAATAAAATCGAGGAAAATGGTGTTTTAGTAAAAGCTAAAGGAGTTAACTCCTTTGGCTTAACAATTAATACAAACCGTATTTATTATCTTTTCTTTTATAGAGTACACGTGTTTTATCATCTTTATCATTAAAAATAAAAAACTGTTTATTACTCTCTTTTAACATATCTAATGCCTCTTCAATATCTAAAGGCTTATAGAGATCAAGCTCCATAGGGACAATTTCATCAATTTCACTATCCGCTTCAACATCTGTATCTGTATCAGGAATATTGAGATTTGCAAATTCACTGACCTTAATCGCTTTATGTTCTGTTACTTTATCATGATGACGTCTTAGTACTTTTTGTGCTCTATCAATAGCAACATCTACTGCTGCATAGACATCTTTATCTTTTTGTTTCACCACAATGGTGTTTTTATGCGGCAAATTAATTGAAAATTCAACTGAAAATCCTTTTTTACCATTTTTTTCATCAGCTGAAACTGCAACACGTGTCGCAATAATATCTAAATGATATTTTTTCAAAGATTCGACAGCTGCTTCAATATGGTTTTTCATTGCCTCTGTTAACTCAAGTTGTCTACCAACTAAACTCATATTCATAATTCCCTCCTTAAATGGAATATACAATCATTATTCTACAATAAATTCATTTTATTCAATATTAAAATAAACTATAAAACAGAAAATTTCATAAGTATTTATTATGGTTTCTGTATTGTTCTACGGTGAATCCGAATTGGCTCAATAATACCTGTATTGGCTTGATTGACAGAAACAACAGTATCGATGATCACTGTCATATTGGACTCTTCTGTAAAAATATTGTTATCTAAAACAGTATTGCATCCCATCATATTATTGCCTATATACTGAATAGATACATTCATATCATGTGTAGATTGTCCCTCAGGATAACTGATATTAATTGTCTCAACACAGTTGCCACTATTATCATGAGCAGAAATTGCTAAAAGTGCATACTCTGTTGCTGCTCTCGCTAATAATTCAGCTTGCTCTTTGAGATAAATATCCATTGTATTTTTCACAGATGTACTCGAGAGGTTCATCATCAATGTCATCAATGTTGCAACCGTAATCAAAATCACAATAGCGGTAACTAAACTAAACCCCTTACGCATCATAGTACCGCCTTCTCTTTACAAAATCCAATCGGTCTCCCTGTACGATTGCCATCTTGGATACAGAGTTTAATACGTATAGTACTTCCTGTTTGGGTAAACCTAAAAGTACTTACATTTTGTGCGATAAGCGCACTATTCCCATCATTAAAATCTTCACCATGCCATGGTTGATAATTATAGTGCAGGGTCAAATTAAAATCATTTGGTTCATTTGATGTCTGAGGTACAATAGCATAAGCACTCCAAGCAAGATTATACTGTTCAAAAAGTATCTTATGATTATTATCATTAACAAACTGTAATCTATCCTCACCTATACGTCTAACCGCAAAAGTATTGTTACGATCATTAGGCAGATTTGGATCCAGGCCAAATGTACTTGGTACTGTGGAAGAGAGTTTTTTAAAGATCAGTGCAGGATACTGTGCATTATTATCTGTTGATGAGAAATTGATTTCACCATAGGAGAGTGCAAAAATCGTCCTATCAGCAGCAGAGAGTATCGAACCACTGGTAACGGTTTCATTTTCATCGGTATTTGGATTCTTTAAATCAATAAACCCACTCCATCCAGGTACAAATCTCGTACCATCATGTTCACCTAAAAAACCTTCATTATCATAACCTATCCACTCTAGCATATCTAAGTTTGTACTATTTCTATCTTCAGCAAGAGGTTTTAAATCTGCTGGATTTGAGGAATCTTTGGTGATGGTTGACTCTTTGATACGATACTTTAACCGTTTAGTGATTTGATCTAGCGCAAGTTCTGTTCTTTGTTGTAGTTCACTGATAATCTGTGTACGCATATACCCTTCATACATTTTCGCAATAATATCAGTACCAATCATTGCAATTACCCCTAAAACAACAATCACCATAATCATCTCAATAAGTGTAAATGCACCTCTTTTTATGAACTTCATCACTAATCCCTCGTTGTATCACGTTCAAATAGATCTGTTTGACCTATATTACACGAAAATGTTCTTAACATAAAAGGGGTTGTATCTCTACTTGCTACACTCAGTTCAATCATCTTAATATTGGTACTTTGGGTTGGGTCAGTGATATCAGCTCGACTTGAGACATTAAAATCAAATACAATATTTTGATTATCATAGTTAGTACTATCACTCACATATGAGACGGTTGTTGACATGTTAAAATCTGTAAAAACATAATCAAAATTTCCTCGATCACCCACAAGTGATCCTACTAATACTTCACCATGAAAATCACTGATACTGTTGGCATTTGCTAAATCAATTACCGTGGAAGGGAGTGTTCTGTCAGTAGAGTTTCCATCCTGAAACCTTCTTCTCATATCTTCAGTGATATGCCCTATACGTCTGTTACTATCTTGTGTTGAATCATTTCGGTCCAACTCAGAATCTCCATTGGCTACATCTAAAACACGAATATAAGTGACTGACGCACCCGCAATAGTTGCATTTCTATCCCATTGGTAAGAGAGCATATTTCCCATTTTAGTGCGTGCTGCTAAAATTGACTCTTGCATCATTGAAAAAGCACTGTTATTTCCACTTTGTGAAAGCATCAAAGGAATGGTCATCACAGAGATTGCCATAATTACAATAGCAAATATCAGTTCTATCATACTAAATCCTGATCTTTTCACAATTTATAACTCCATCTTTTCTGAACTGATTTTAGAGGTATTACTACCATTTTCAACCCCTCTATAACCTTTTTTAAGCTAATTTTATAATTAATGTTAGTACCCAATATTTTCAAACTTATAAAAAATTTATTCCTAATAAAGAGCTATACCATTTTTGTATCTAAAAATAATATCTTCATATTTTATAGCATAGTTTATTATAGGAGTAGTATCGACATAAAGAGAGAAAAATGAATAATTTGAAGTTTTAAAAAGCTATATTTGATTGAAACAACTCTACTAACATAGACTTTTAAAATTTATTAAAAAATAGTATGAGACATTTATGTTTCGAAAATGATAAGCATTACTCCGATAAAAGCTTTTGTATTTACCTTTACT
>JAHZKW010000144.1 GCA_022600175.1 Campylobacterota bacterium | reverse complement strand
TAAAAATGCATTTGATAAAGAGCGTGTAAAAATAGTCTCACATGATAAAGAACACAAAAAGACTAATGTACGTATTATCAACTATAATCAAAATCCAAACGTACTACTTCAGGCATTTGACACTGTTTATTTATTTGACTTTTTTGAAACAAACCCCATAGATACTGCATTTATTGCTGGAGAAGTGATCAAACCAGGTAAATATGAAATCACTCCTGGCATGTCACTCGATAAATTTATCCAAAGTGCAGGAGGGCTTAGTGAAAAAGCTTATCCTAAAGAGTGTGAAATCATTCGTTATCATATCGAAAATGGTCAAAGAGAAAAAAAGATTTTTAAAATTAGTATGCAAGATGTGAATAAATTTATTCTTCAAAAACATGATGAGATCAACATCAAAAGAGTTCCAAACTGGTATGAACGAAAAACAGTCACACTCAAGGGAGAAGTTAAGTTCCCAGGAACTTATGTGATTCATAGTGGAGAAAAACTCTCTTCGGTTATTGACCGTGCGGGTGGGTATACAAAGGAAGCTTTCTTATATGGTGCTGTATTTACAAGAGAGGAGATTGCAAATTTGCAAAAAGAGAGTCTTAAAATGGCTTTATCAAAACTCAAAGAGCAAGTAATCCTTGCCAGTCTTCGTGCCGCTGGTAGTAAATCGATGAATGCTATCAATATCACTGAGAGTATTAATGCCGTTGAGTCTTTAATTGTTGAAGCTGAAAACCTTACTCCTATCGGGAGAGTCTCTATTAATCTGGGTTATGATGGAGATGCGTCATGTGACGAGTATGGTAGTATAGGTAGTGCACATATTAGTGGAACCCTCAAAGGTACTGCGAGTGATCTTACACTCAAAGATAAAGATATGCTCTATATTCCCTCCTTTAATGATACTGTTGTTGTAAGTGGAGAAGTGATGAATCCTATGGCTTCAACCTATTTAGGAGATAATATAAGAGAGTACATTAAAAAAAGTGGTGGGCTTACAGAAGTTGCTGATACTGAGCACATTTATGTTATGCATGCTAATGGTGAGGCAGAAAAAGCGACTCTTGGAAGTTACCTCTTCTCATCTAACAAAGTAAATGTTAAAAAAGGTGATGTTATTATCGTACCTAAAAAGTTGATGTTTCAACGGGGTATTGATCTCGTAAGCGAAGTTGCTGACATCTTCTATAAATTAACCCTAACAGTAGCAGCAATGAATACTGTAGGCGTACTATAAAAGAGGTTTAATGCAAGAGACATACCACACAAACCATACTGACGAGGATGAGATTGACCTTAAAGCCCTTTTTAGCACCATTTGGCAAAATAAATTTATCATAGCAATTTTTGCGCTCATTATTACGGTGTCTGCGCTCATCTATGCACTCAAAACACCTAACGTCTATACTTCATCCTCAGTATTAATTCTTAAAGAGAGTGAAGGACCAAATATTGGAGGAGGTGCTGCTGCTATGGCTGCACTTGCAGGAATTAATATTGGAGGCAGTGGTAGTGGTATTGATGTTGCTTCACTGTTTCAAAATTTACTAGGAAACTACTTTTTTCATAAAGATATGATTGAAAAATATAACATTGATACCATGCTCTCTCTTGAAAATGTTGAAAAAAACTATGTTTTTGCAGCAAATAAAAGTGAGGTTTATCACTTCTTTAAATCCGTTGATGACGATGAAAAAGAGCATAATGAGATCATCTTTGATACTTATCAAAAACTCAAAAATATACTCTCAACATCAACAGATAAAGAGTCAGGAGCCATTACACTTAGTGCAAAGTTTGAAGATCGCTTTGTTGCAAAAGAGTTAATTGAAATCTACCTAAAAGAGATGAGTGACTATATCAAAAAACTTGATTTAAAAGAGATCGATGAACAAGTGCACTACTATGAAAAAGAGCTTGCTGCTGCACAAAACCTAGACTTAAAATCAAATATCAATGAACTCCTCTCAGCACTTGTGAAGAAAAAAGTACTCTCTCAGGCAGGTGAGTTTTATATGGTCAAACAACTTACTAAACCACAAGTTGCTTACATCAAAGATAAAGCTGGACCTAAACGTGGACTAATGATTATAGTTTCTTTTATTACCTCTATTATACTGGGGATCTTTTTTATCTTTTTCAAAGAATTTATTCGAAATGATAATGAAAACAAGAGTGAACTCTCTTTCTAAACTATTCAAGGATTTTTATGCCAAAGTTTTTCTTATTTATACTATTTACTATGACTCAACTCTATAGTGCTGAGATCTCAGCAACATCGCAAATAATTCGTTCATACCCTTTGCCTGCTGAGTCAGGGTATGTGAAGAGTGAACTTAATATCATCTCTAAGGATCTTGATCTTTTTAATATACGAGGAGATAAAGTCGGCAGTGCAAGTGAACATGGCAGTATTGGAGATTTAAATGGTCTCAACCTTCAAGCGGGTATAGGTCTTTATGAACATATCTCAGTAATTTATGATGCGCAATTTCTAAGGGTAGATTATGCTGGAGAGAGTTTAAAAAATAATAAACATGAGCTTTTTACTAAATTGAATATTTACCAAAATCCTCATGCAATGTTTGACACAATTTCTAGTGATATTGGTCTCATTCACAACAGTGCAGATGATCTAAGCATTACAGGTTCTAGTTTAGGGATTTCCAAAATGGACGATATGAGTGATAGTTCATTATATGTACGGTTATTAGCAGGATCAAAAATTCGCTCTAGTATTTTAGACTTCTATTTAGGGTTCAAATATACAACGATCGATGGACGTATTGATACAACCACTTATGATAGAAATGAAGTAGCACTCAATACGGGGTTACAATATACACTAGAGTTAGGGAGCTTCTTGATAGAAGCTGGGTATGAATATCTACGGCTTTTTAGTAGAGATATT
>JAHZKW010000017.1 GCA_022600175.1 Campylobacterota bacterium | reverse complement strand
GTATCCAGCCTATAGCTGCTCAAGTTGTAAGAGCCCTATAATAATATAGAGCTTCGTAATCTTGATATCCGAATTACAAATAGAAATCACTTTGATCCAGCTTATAAAGAAGCACTTGAAGCAGAAAAAAAACTATCAGAAGAAGATGCATTAAATCTACTTTATGTTGCTTTCACACGTGCAAAAAGTTCACTAATTATCTGTCAAAAAGAGAAAGAGTCCTCATTTGGTGTACTTGGATTAAACCCCAGAATAGAGGGAAACATCACCAGTGATGTAGTGGAAGAAAAGCTAGAAGAGTCAAGACCTCTAAAGTATGAAAAAATCACCTTAGGCTTGCAAGAGCAAAAGCTTAAAAATGAAAAAGAGTTACCTCAAAACTTTGAAGCGATACAATTTGGGCTCGCACTTCACTATATGTTAGAGATTCTTGAATCCTTCAGTATTAAAACCCTCAACAATGCTTACTGGGGAATGAAAAATCGTTATGAGATGATATTAGGTGAAGATAAGTGTGAACAGATTAAACAACGTGTCACAAACCTTTTACACTATAAACCTTTCTTAGCACTTGTAAAAGGAACCATCTATAAAGAACAATCAATCATCTACAATAAAGAGTTAAAGCAGCTAGATTTACTCATTGAACAAACAAATCGTTGGATTATTGTTGACTATAAGAGTTCTGAACAACGACAAAGTGAACATGTTGCACAAGTACTTCACTATAAAAAAGCGATCAAAAAAATTGTTTCTAAACCTGTAAAAGCCTATCTTTGTTATATTCGTGAAGCCTCTATTGAACTGATTGAAATTTAAACTTATATTTTACTTAATTTAAGCAATATATAAGTTTTATTATATTAAACTCACGCTTCAATTAAATCAAAAAGGCAGATTGTGAAATCAACAAGAATGATAAAAGCAAACGAAGTGCAAAGAGATTGGGTTGTTATTGACGCTACTGGAAAAAAATTCGGTCGTCTATTAACAGAAGTCGCTACACTTCTTAGAGGAAAACACAAGCCGTTCTATACACCAAATGTAGATTGTGGTGACTATGTTGTCATCATCAACGCTGAAAAAGTAGAAGTTAGTGGAACAAAACTAGATACTAAAATGTATCACAGACATACAGGATATTTTGGTGGTGTTAGAAGTGACAAGTTTGGTGACCTACTTGAAAATAATCCATTAAAACTATATAAATTAGGTGCACGTGGTATGCTTCCAAAAACAAATCTTGGAAAAGAGATGCTTAAAAAACTTAAAGTATATGCAGGTAGTGAACATCCTCACACAGCACAAGTAAGTAAATCAGAAGGGTCTAAATAATGGCAAAAATTTACGCAACAGGTAAAAGAAAAAGAGCAATCGCTAAAGTTTGGATCACTCCAGGTAGCGGTAAAATGGCAATCAATGGACAGAGTCTTGACGAATGGCTAGGTGGACTTGATCTTGTTAAAAAGAGAGTTATGCAACCACTTGACTTAACAAAACAAGTACAATCAATTGATATCGTTGCTACAACACTAGGTGGTGGTTTCTCAGCACAAGCTGATGCACTACGCCACGGAATTTCAAGAGCACTTGCTGAATTTGATCCTGAATTTAGATCTATTCTAAAACCTAATGGTCTTTTAACAAGAGATGCAAGAGTTGTAGAGAGAAAGAAATACGGAAGAAGAAAAGCGAGAAGAAGCCCTCAATTCTCAAAAAGATAGTCGACTATCTTTATATTGTTTGGTCGAGATTTATCTCGATCAGACCCTCTTAATCAAAGGAGCATATTGTGTCAACTTTGATCAAATCAGTATTACTTGCTACAGTCATATCACTACTCAGTTTTCTAGGCTTTCAAGCAACAAAAAGTGCAACGCAACATATCCACTATACCAAATCAATAACAGAACTTAGTAACACTGATAATGCCTTACAAAATAGAGTTGATAAATTACTAGAGTCTCTCACAGCTGGCCTTTATGATAAATATTCCAATCAACAATCACAAGTTCAGGCCTTAGAAAACAAAGCGTATGAAGCACAACAAAAAAGTCTCTCTTTAATCTACTACTTTTTTGGCACAATTATACTTTTTATCATTTTGTTTTTTATTATTGACAAAGAGTTTTTAGTACTCTTTATCGGTGCTTCAGCCCTTGTTACACTTATATACGGATTAACTGCACCCCTATTGATGATTATCGTCTATAAGAGCCTTCCTGTGGTAGGAATGGTCACACTTTCATTTGAGACAAAAACAATTATCACAACGATACAGAAACTCTTTGATGCACAAAACTATTTTATTGCACTATTGGTAATGCTCTTTAGTATAATACTCCCTCTTATGAAGACAACGATGATCTTACTCTATGGTTTTTTAAAAGAGAGTGGCTTAGGGAAAAATCTCATTACCATAATGGATAAACTAGGAAAATGGTCAATGGCAGATGTTTTTATTGTTGCATTTTTAGTTGTTTTTTTCTCAACAAAACAAGATATACATAGTGCATTGAAAATAAATTTAGGACTTTATTTTTTTATAGGGTATGTTTTACTTTCGATGATAGGATCATCACTCATTGGTAAAAAGGGTTAACGCCTTTTTACACTTCTCTTATAAGCTATCAGCAAACTGTTGGAAAACATATTTACTATCATGTGGTCCAGGACTTGCTTCAGGATGATGTTGCACTGAAAAGATGGGTGAATCATTATAACTTACCCCTTCAATTGTATTATCAAAGAGATTGATATGTGTTACAGTGGCAATATCACAAATAGAATCTGGCACATTATAGTTGTGATTTTGTGCTGTAATCTCTACACCATTGTTGCTTTTATTCTGTACTGGATGATTACCACCATGTTGACCAAATTTTAACTTATAAGTACTATGACCATGTGCAATAGAGAGTAACTGATGTCCTAAACAGATTGCGAACATCGGTACTTTGGCATCAATAAGTTTTTTAATTTCTCCTGCTTCTTCTGTTAAGACGAGTGGATCTCCTGGACCATTTGATAAAAATACTCCTTGGATTTCACGATCATTGAAACGTTTGATTAAACTTTCAGCAGAGGTATTATTTGGAGCGACCTCTACACTTAACCCTGTACTTCTTAACTCATTAAGAATATTACGTTTAACACCAAAATCTAATACTACAATTTTCTTCCCTAAAGAGATAGGTTCTGTATAGTGCTGGTTTTCACTGTCCCATGCACCACTTTCATGCATATAAGTCTCTTTTGTACTTACTTGATCAATATAGTTAACTTCTTCTATACGAGGACTCTGCTCAAGTTTTTGCTTTAATAGTGCTTTATCACTGATTTCAGTAGAAGCAATCATCATTTTAGGACCATTGTCTCTAATCATCTTTGTTAAGTAGCGCGTATCAATATCACAAATACCTAATGTATCATGCTCTTGTAAAAATGCTCCAAGTGAAGACTCTGATCTAAAGTTAGAGTGTCTATTTTGATAATTTCTAATGATCATACCTGATGAGTGTATATGTTTACTCTCCATATCATCATCATTACATCCAGTATTACCAATTTCAGGCATTGTGAATACAACAAACTGCCCCGCATAACTTGGATCACTCATAATCTCTTGATAACCAGTCATTGATGTATTAAAAACAATTTCACCTACAGTCGTACCTGTTGCACCAAAACTTTTTGCTTCTATAAAAGTATCATTCTCAATATAGATCCATACCTTAGATAGCTTTGTACTCATTAAAACATTCCTTTTCGTTGAAGCTCTTCTCTATAGAGTCTCTCAAAAACAGCATTATATTCATCGGTTCCAGGGATTAGTTTACGTTTCATACCATCAATCTTATCCATCACAGTCTGTTCAATCTCTTCAAAACCTTGCACATATTCTTCGATCGACGTATAGATCACATTTTTCATCACATTTTCTGTAACGCTATAATCCATAAGATCTTCTTCCCAAAGTTTATCTAAAATAAGATGCGCAAGATTATTAAAACGGTCCTCATAAGATAATATGACACCATAATCTTTAGCGATCTTCTTTTTAATCATCCAAAACATGTTACGACGATCAACTTGCATAAACTCCATCTCATCTTCATTCTCTTCAAGAATTTCTTCAACACGTTGTTCTAAAGATCTCTCTTGTTCTAAATCCTCTTCGATCAACTTTTGAGCAGACTCTTTGATAGGTTCAACACCTTTAGAAAAAGTTGCATATCCAGAGTTTAACAGATCAATCGCAATCTTATTTGCAATATATGGTGCGTGTGGTACTGGAATCTTCATATAAGGGCCTTGTTGAATTAGTATAAGGTTTTAAAACCTATTAAGCGATACGTATACTAGCAAACTTTTGGTAAAGAGTGTATTACTCTGTAATATTATTCTCAAATGGAGGTCCAGCTTTTAACAGAAGTGTCACATCAGATGCTTTTACAGGATCCATTTTTGCCATAATTTTTGATATCTTTTTAGGCGTTAAGTTAAAGAGTATTTTTGCAGCTTTTGGCTGTGGCATATTATCTAATATAGCTGCGGCTTTTTTGTCTTTCATTTTTAGGTATGTATTACTAATTTTATCATCTTTTGCTTCTTTGATCTCACTTAAGATTTTTTTATTCTCTTCATAAAGATCTAATACCTCTTGTTTAGTTGCTTCAACTTTTGCCAATGTAGCATTAAGATCTTGGATTTTTTGATCAAGCTTTTGTGCTTTTTGATCCATCAAACTTTTTGAAGCTTCTTGATAAGCTTCAAACTCTTGTTGGCGCTCATCAATACGTTCCATCTCACGTAAAATCTCATCTTTACGCTGTTCAAAAACTTGATTACAATCTAAAAGAGAACTCTCAGCTAGCATGTATGATGTAAAAAATAAAAAAAATAGTATCCCACTTTTCAAAGTTCAATCTCCTCACGACGACGCTTATATAATAAATTGGCTATCTCGTCCATCTCTTTTTTCTCTTCAACCTTCATTAGGTGCAAAATTTTCTGAATCTCTTGATCATCTAAATACTTTACCTTTTCAAACTCTATATTTGCTTCTTTATAAAGTTCTTGAAGGCCCATAATTTGTTTATCTATATGTGTTACTTCTTCATTGTAGCGTTCTTTTTGCTCTGATAAATTGGAGAGTACTGTATAGGAGAGATTCAACTGTGAGAAGTGCCCACTCACTGGTTTAGAGATTTCACTGATATCTTTATCAAGATGCTCGATTTTCAAAAGCAGACTCTTTTTTTGGTTTTGAATATCAAGCATCTCAACTTCAATTTCATCAACTTTCTGTTGTTTGACTTTAAGAAGTTGAGAAAATTTTGTTTGCATGATCTTATGATTACTTCACGATAATCGTATCTTTCCTATCTGGACTTGTAGAGATAATCCCAATTTTTGTCTCAGTTAACATTTCAAGTTCTTTAATATAATCTTTTGCTTCAGCAGGGAGGGCATCAAAGTCTCTAACACCTTCAACCATATCCCAACCTTTAAAACTTTTATACACTGGAGTAACATCCTCAAGATCATATGGTACATAATCAATCTCTTTGCCATCTACTTCATATGCTATACAAACTTTAATCTCTTTAAAACCATCTAAAACATCAAGTTTCATCAAAGCGATCTGATCACACCCGTTGAGTCTTGAAGCATGCTTTGCAGCCACAGCATCAAACCACCCACATCGTCTTTTACGACCTGTTGTTGTACCGTACTCATGCCCTACTTCCGCCATGCGATCACCATCTTGACCAAAGTCTTCACTTGGAAATGGACCATTGCCTACACGTGTACAGTACGCTTTTGCAATACCCGTGACTTTACCAATATCTTTAGGATTTAGTCCTAAACCTGTACATGCTCCTGCACTCACAGTATTTGAACTCGTCACAAAGGGATATGTTCCATGGTCGATATCAAGCATCGTCCCTTGTGCCCCTTCCAATAGTACTCTTTTCCCCTCTTTAAGATAGTTCCATACCATCTGCGTCGTATCAGCGATATAAGGTGCAAGTTGTACTTTATAGTGATTTAAATCACCTATCAATTCATCTCTTGTAGGTATTGTAATCTCCATTGCATCAAAAAGTTGTTTATTTTCTTCAAAGTAAACTAAAATCTTTCCAGCTAGTTTTTCAATGTTGTTTAACTCTCCAACACGATGCCCTACTCTAGTAATCTTATCAGCATATGCTGGTCCTATACCTTTACCCGTTGTACCTATCGCTTTTTTTCGTAACTTCTCTTTTCCTTGATCCACTAGGGCATGATAGGGTAACAAAAGGTGCGCTTTATCACTAATGAAAAGTCTACCTTCTAAGTTATCAAATTGTTTCATCTCTTTATCAATAAGATTTTCAGGACTAAGGACCACACCATTACCGATAATATTTGTCGCATCATCATTGAGTACACCAGAAGGGATAAGATGCAAGGCATACTTTGTACCATCTACCACAATAGTATGTCCTGCATTGTGTCCACCTGCAAAACGACATACTACGTCTACATTTTGTGCCATATGATCTACGATCTTCCCTTTTCCTTCATCACCCCATTGTAATCCTACAATTAAATCAGCTTGTGTCATTTACTTACTCATTTCCTCTATTAATTTATCAGTGTAGAGTGCAAATCCTGTTGCAGCTACATCATTTTGTTTATAGTTTCCACCCATGCCTAATGTCTCATTTTTATGAACATATCTAAAAAATAGATTATCATAATACTGCATCTTCGCATAATACAGTGGTGCAATAACAATATCTGGATATTCAATATTTGTACATAATGTTTTTATTTTTAAGATCTCTTCTTTAAGTTTCTCAGGCAGCTCTTCTAATAACTCATCTATCTGTGATTCTCTTTGTAAATATGCAAGTTTACTTAGCCAAACAATGTCAAGATTTAAAATCTCTTCTAAGTTTGCATTTTTAAACATATCTAAAGGGATATCAAGTATCTCAGAGATAAT
>JAHZKW010000143.1 GCA_022600175.1 Campylobacterota bacterium | reverse complement strand
TGAGAGTTTATTCGCAATTGAAAGTCCTGCGGCATCATCTGCTGCTTTATTGATTCTAAGTCCTGAACTTAAAGCAGAGAGAGACTTATCTAGTCCCACATTGTTGTTTGAAGAATGCATATGTGCATTCATCGCTCCGATGTTTGTGTTTATTCTAAAACCCATTGTACGTCCTTTTCGTGTTTTTTCAGAGGCATCCTTGCTTCTTACTAAACAAAATCGTACAAAAGTAAAAAAACTTAATCCTTTTTCTTAAAAAATTTACTTTTAATTTTATTATTTGAACTGATTATTACTTATGTGAAATATTTTTGTTTTTTGAATTAAAAAGGCGTTTAAATTTAATATATTTAATTTTTTTCAATGATAGTAACAACTAAATCAAATTTGGTATAATGCTTGCTCAAAAACGCATATGATGGAATACACTTTGAAAAATCTAATTATCGTCGAGTCACCGACTAAAGCAAGAACTATTGAAAACTTTTTGGGTAAAGAATATACTGTTATCGCCTCTAAAGGGCACATTCGAGATCTTCCCAAGAGCTCATTTGGTATTAAGGTAGAAGAGCAGACCTTTGTTCCAGAGTATAGAGTCTCCAGGGATCATTCAAAAATTGTTAAAGAGATCAAAGATCTTGCGAAGAAAAGTGATCAAGTCTATATCGCGACGGATGAGGATCGTGAAGGGGAAGCGATAGGTTTTCATATAGCAACTGCAATTGGACAAGATCCACAAGAGATTCCTAGAATTGTTTTTCATGAGATTACGAAAAAAGCGATAGATCACTCCTTGGAAAATCCAAGAAAGATAGATATCGATAGTGTCAATGCACAACAAGCCAGACGTCTCTTAGATAGGATTGTGGGGTATCGTCTTTCACCATTAATCGCTTCTAAGATTCAAAAAGGGCTTAGTGCAGGACGTGTACAGAGCTCTTCGTTAAAGATTGTGGTAGATCGTGAACGTGAGATTAGAGCATTTGTACCTGTTGAGTATTGGTCGTTAGATGCATTGTTTGAGAAAAGTATTGAGTCAATTTTAGTACAGTATGAAGGTGAGAAAATTGATAAGATGACGATTAGTGCAGGGGATCGTGCAAAAGAGATCAAAGAGAAGGTAGAAAAAGAGTCTTTTAAAGTGGGCTCAATTGATAAAAAGCAACGTAAAACCTCTACAAATCCTCCTTTTATGACCTCTACACTTCAACAAACTGCTTCATCGATGATAGGATTTAGTCCACGAAAAACGATGATGGTTGCCCAAACACTTTATGAAGGAGTTAAGACTAATCAAGGGGTAAGTGGTGTGATCACTTATATGAGAACAGATAGTCTTAATATTGCAGCAGAAGCACTTGAGGGTGCGCGAGAGCATATCCAAAAAAGTTATGGTGATAAATATCTTCCTAGCAAACCTAAATACTATAAATCAAAATCAAAAGGTGCACAAGAAGCACATGAGGCGATTCGTCCTACGATCCTCTCTTTTACACCTCAGATTGCCAAAGAGTTTTTAAAAGGTGATGAGTTAAAGCTCTATACTCTAATCTACAACCGATTTATTGCATCACAAATGACAGATGCTATCTTTGAATCACAATCGATTATCTTTGAGAGTGAGAGTGCAAAGTTTAAAGCGAGTGGTAGAAAGCTGATCTTTGATGGTTTTTATCGTGTGCTTGGGAGCAGTGATAAAGATAAGCTACTGCCTGAGCTTTCACAAGGACAAGAGGTTGAACTCTCTGAGCTTAAAGCAAACCAACACTTCACAGAGCCTCCTTCACGTTATTCAGAAGCAAGTTTGATTAAAAAGCTAGAGTCTTTAGAGATAGGACGTCCATCTACTTATGCACCTACGATTTCACTTTTAACTTCTCGTGCTTATATTGAGATTGAGAAAAAGCAACTTATCCCTACAGAAAATGCTTTTAAGGTGATTGAGCTTTTAGAGAAACATTTTGCAAATATTGTAGATAGTAGTTTTACTTCTGGGATGGAAGAGGACCTTGATCAGATTGCAGAAGGACATAAAGATTGGCAAAAAGTGCTTTGGGATTTTTATGATCCATTTATCAAAGAAATTGATGAAGGTAAAAAAAATATCAAGAGCCAAAAAGTAGCGATTCCTACGGGTGAAAAGTGTCCAAAGTGTGGTGAAGAGTTACTCAAACGTAAAGGGCGCTATGGTGAGTTTATCGCATGTAGTGGTTTTCCTAAGTGTAAATATACGCAAAATGTTGATGGTGATGGAAATGTTGTTGAAAAGAAAGCCCCTGAAACTTTGCCAGATGTTAAGTGTCCAGAGTGTGGTGGTGGAATCGTTGAACGAAAGTCGCGTCGTGGAAAGTTTTATGGGTGTGCAAATTATCCAAAATGTAAGTTTATCTCAACCTATGAACCTACAGTGAAGAAGTGTGAAGCTGATGGCTGTGGTTATATTATGGCGAAAAGAACACTACGTAAAAAAGAGATTTTTGAGTGCATCAAATGTAAAAATAGGGTGGATGCATAGATGATTTATTTGTGTGCAATCAGTAATATTTCAAGTGGGAGCTGTAGTGAGGATTGCTCCTTTTGTACACAAAGTGCTCGCTACCATGTTGATATTGAGAAATATAAACAAAAGAGTATTGAACAGATTGTTGAAGAGGCAAAAGCAGCACGTAAAAACAGAGCATTAGGTTTTTGTCTTGTGACTGCGGGGAAGGGGATGACCCCTTCTAAACTTGAATATGTTACTACAGCAGCACGTGCAGTCAAAGAGGCAGTACCCGAGTTAAATATAATTGCCTGTAACGGTACAGCATCTTATGAAGATATGATTGCTTTGAAAGAAGCGGGTATTAGAAGTTATAATCATAATTTAGAAGCAAGTGAAAACTATTATAAAGATATCTGTTCAACACATGAGTGGAAGGAGCGTTATAAAACGTGTTTAAATGCTAAAAAAGCAGGTTTAAAACTTATCAGTGGTGGCATATTTGGTATGGGTGAGAGTGAAGAGGATAGAGTCTCTATGATTAATAGTCTTAAAGAGCTTCAGCCTGTATCAATTACAATCAATTTCTTTCATCCAAATTCTGCGCTACCTTTAAAAACAAATCCTCTAAATATTGAAGAGTCATTAAAGTTGATTAACAATGTGAAAAATGAGTTATCTAACTCTCGTATCATGGTGGCTGGTGGACGTGAAAGAATGTTTGGTAAGCGATGGACAGAGATTTTTGATCATGGTGCAAACTCAATTGTGATAGGTGACTATTTAACAACAAGTGGTGAATCCCCAAGTAAAGATTTAGCGGTGATTGAATCATTAGGTTTAGAGATAGCAGAAAAGTGTAATGGTCAGTGAAATATCGATTATAGTCACCATATCTGTGATTATCTTCATATCTCCTTATCTCTCAAAAATACTTAATATTCCTACTACCCCTTTAGAAATTGTGTTAGGCTCACTTGCTGGTTATTTTGGTTTTGTGGGGTATAACCACTTATTTGAACTCATCGCTGAAGTTGGGTTTTTCTATCTTATGTTTTTAGCAGGTACAGAAGTTAATCTAAGAGTCTTTCAAAAAGAAGATAAGTATACAATGAAAATGGGTACACTCTATATTGTTTTACTCTATCTACTCTCCTTTTTAGTATCTATTAGTCTTGGATTTAGTCATATTTTCATTGTCATGTTACCTCTTATCTCCGTGGGGTTGTTAGTTACACTCTATAAAGAGTTTAGTAAAGATACAAAATGGCTAAATCTTGCTATGACAATTGGTGTTTTGGGTGAGCTCATCAGTATTATTGCTTTGACTGTTACAGGTGCATCACTTGAACATGGTATTGGTATTGAGCTCTATAAATCATTGGGACTTTTGGTCATATTTTTACTGGGTATTGTCTTTATTTTTGAGTTTTTACGTGTACTTTTTTGGTGGTATCCAAAACTTAAAATCTATCTTATTCCTGTCGATGCAGATAAAGATGAAAAAGATATACGACTCTCTATGGCGCTTTTCTTTTTAATGATCGCAGTGATGCTTGTTCTTGAATTAGAGATTGCATTTGGTGCTTTTATTGCAGGTATGTTTATCGCTACATTTTTTGAACACAATAAAGAGTTACCGCATAAATTATCAACTTTTGGTTTTGGGTTTTTAGTTCCTATATTTTTTGTCTATATTGGTTCTACTTTTGAATTGTCCTCTTTAAGTAGAGATGGTCTAGTCTTTCAAGCGCTATTAATTACAGGTTCGATGATCTTTATACGTGTGGTTGCTTCTATGGCATTACGTGGACTTTTAAATGCGAAAGAGTGGATCTATTTTGCACTTTCTCACTCTATGCCGTTAACTCTACTCATTGCTGTTGCAACGCTGGCCTATCATAACAGAAGTATTGATCAATTTCACTATTATGCATTTATTTTAGCGAGTCTCTTTGAGGTTATTATTGTGATGGTAGGAATTAAAGCATTACACTTATTTGATCATACTTCGGTTAAAAAAACGAAATGATATAGCCGTCAGCAATTTTTTTTAATTTATAAGATTTATATTTTTTTAGTGTTAGTGTAACTCTATAAAAGTAATCATGATGACCTACTCGTATATTTGAGATCAACGTAGAGTTTACTTTTTTACGTAAAGGTTTAATAACATCAAAACGTTCAAAATCAAAGACAATACGATTTGGACTTTTAAGTTGAAAGTTTTTTAGCATAGTATCTTGGGTCGTGATTTTTAGTTGATTTGTACGGTGTGATATTTTAGTATATTTACTGTGATAGAGTATGAGGTCTTTCTTTGGTTTTTTGTAAGTACGCTTTTTTTTCTTTTTTACTTTTTTAACTACTGGTTTAATCGGCTTGTTTTTGAGAGTTACTTTTGGTTTTTCAACCTTTTTGATAACTGTTTTTTTTTGTGGTATCTCGACTTTCTCAAAAACATCTAAAGCTTTTTTGACATCTAAAACAGAGCGATTTTCAGACGCTAATGTACCATCATTTAGAGGAACAAAAGGGTTTTCTCTAGCACTGAGACTCAAAGTGAGACAGAGTACTAAACAGAGTTTAAGTTTCATTGTTCTTCTTTAGGTAGGAGACTTTTGAGTTCAAAGTACTCTTTTTGTAGTGCCGCATTTTCATGTTGGAGTTTGTCAATTTTCTTTTCAAAACGCATTTTATCGTCTTGCAGTGAGAGGTATACTTCAAGAGAGTTTTTCCCAAAAAGTGTTTCTCCAATAAAGATAGCTGCAATGATCACAGAGAGAACGATCAAGATATTTTGCAAAAACGTATAATCACGCTTAGGATGCAGGGTATCCTTGATGATCTCTTCTGTGAAATCACTCATACTTAAAAGAGCTCTTTTCCTAGGTATTCACCAAAGCCTAGATCTTGTTCAATCTCAAGCAGTCTGTTGTATTTTGCAGTTCTTTCACCACGTGCTGTTGAACCAGTTTTGATTTGTCCCGTGTTTAGTGCAACAGCAAAGTCCGCAATAAACGCATCTTCGCTCTCTCCACTTCTATGACTCATAACACAAGTATAACCATTTCTTTGTGCAAGTCTAACGGTAGTCATTGTTTCACTGACTGAGCCAATTTGGTTAGGCTTGATAAGGATAGAGTTTCCGATATCTTTATCAATACCCTCTCTTAAAATTTTTTCATTGGTAACAAAAAGATCATCACCCACAAGTTGTACTTTATCAGCAAGTTTTTCTGTTAAGATTTTCCAACCATCCCAATCATCTTCACTTAAACCATCTTCAATAGACACGATAGGGTATTTTGCGCACATATCAGCATAATAATCAACAAGTTCAGCTGAACTTAATACGCGATTTTCTGCATCTAATTTATAGCCGCCTTCAACGACAAGCTCTGATGCTGCCACATCAAGTGCGATAGAGATATCTTCACCAGCTTTATATCCAGCTTTTTCAATTGCTTGCATGATGATTTGAATTGGTTCTTCATTGTTTTTGAGGTTTGGAGCAAATCCACCTTCATCACCAAGTGCTGTACTCTCACCCATATCAGCGATAATTTTTTTAAGGTTGTGATAGACTTCTGCTGCAGCTCTAAGTGCTTCACTTAAGTCGTCAAAGTTGGTTGGCATGATCATATATTCTTGAAAGTCTACACTGTTGTTGGCATGACTTCCACCATTGATGATGTTAAACATTGGTACGGGAAGTGCCATAGCATTGCTTCCTCCAAGATATCTGTACAGTGGGATGTCCAAACTCATAGCAGCAGCGCGAGCAACAGCCATAGAGACACCAAGTACTGCATTTGCACCTAGATTTGTATAGTTTTCTGTACCATCTACATTTTTCATAATAGCATCTATCTCTGCTTGGTTATAAGGTGTGATACCGATTAGTTCGTCTGCAATTGCTGTGTTAACATTTTCACAAGCTTTTAGTACACCTTTACCCATGTAACGCTCATCAGCATCTCTTAACTCAAGTGCTTCACGTTTTCCTGTACTTGCTCCACTTGGAACGATAGCATTTGCTACTGTTCCATCGCTAAGTGTGACAGTTGCTCTTACAGTAGGGTTCCCTCTACTATCAAGTACTTCGTCAGCATATACATCATCAATATAGATCATAATTTATTTTTCTCCTTACTTGCCCTCTTCAGGCTGATTTTCTTCATCTATACCCATAGCACTTTTTATTCCGTTTTCGATTTCGAGTGCTAGTTCGGGATCTTCTTTGAGCATGGCTTTGACATTTTCACGTCCTTGACCTAATCTTTTATCTCCGTAACTAAACCAAGCACCACTCTTATCTATTATATCGAGTTTAACCCCATAATCTACTAATTCACCCTCTTTAGAGATACCTTCTCCAAACATGATGTCAAACTCTGCTTGTTTAAATGGAGGTGCAACTTTATTTTTTACAACTTTAGATTTGACACGGTTACCAATATTTTCTTCTGCTTGTTTGAGTGTTGCGATTCTTCGTACATCGATTCTTACTGAGGCGTAGAACTTTAAAGCGTTACCCCCTGTCGTTGTCTCTGGTGATCCATAACCCATCGTACCGATTTTCATACGAATCTGGTTGATAAAGATTACCGTAGTTCCCATCTTATGTAAAATACCTGTTAATTTTCTGAGTGCTTGGCTCATGAGTCTTGCTTGAAGCCCTACATGGGTATCTCCCATATCACCATCGATCTCTGTTTTTGGTGTTAGTGCGGCTACTGAATCGATGACTATAAGATCTACAGCACCACTTCTTGCAATCGTCTCTACGATATCTAGTGCTTGTTCACCATAGTCTGGTTGTGAAACAAAAAGGTTCTCTGTATCGACACCTAGGTTTTGTGCATATTTTACATCGAGGGCATGTTCTGCATCAACAAATGCACATACTCCACCTTCCTTTTGACACTCCGCTGTGATTTGAAGTGCTAGAGTAGTTTTACCTGAACTCTCTGGCCCATAGACCTCAATAATACGTCCCTTTGGTACACCACCAATTCCAAGTGCGATATCAAGCCCTAATGATCCTGTACTGATGGACTCAATTGGCTCAATCTCTTTGTCGCCTAAACGTACGAGTGCACCTTTACCAAATGCCTTATCAATTTGTTTGATTGTTAAATCTAATGCTTTTTTCTTATTTTCATCCATTGCCATGTCTAATTTTCCTTGTGCGATTGTCATAATAGATCTCCTTGCTATGATTTTTATTTATCATAGCAAGGAGATCTATTAATATGAAAAAATATTTCATTATGAAATAATTTTTTATTTTTTTAGCGAGTCATTGATCTCTTGGATTAACTTTTCACTGTTTTGATTTGCGAGGTTTTCACTGTAGGCAGTTGCCCCTTTAGAGATAAAGCTTTGAAGTTGTTTGATTTTTGCTTTAAGTTCTTGAAGCTCTTCACTCTCTTCTTCTGAGTCAAGCTGTTTTTTGAGTTCTCTGTTCTCTTGCGCGAGACTTTTATTATAACTGCTGTTACTTGATTGTCGTAAGGTTTTTACCTCTTCTTGAAGAGATGTCACTCTTTTTGCCTCTATCTCAATTGTTTTAGCTTGTTTGTTTCTAATCTCTACCAGATTATTGATATCGATTTCAAGTTTTTTGATTTTCTCTTGAAGCAGGGAGTTTTCAATTTCCTTTTGATTAATGATCTCTTGATACTCTTGTACGATAGAGTTAAAGAAGCTCTCAAGTTGCGTGACGAAAAATGTCTTCTTCATAGTAAGCTTTTTTGAGATCTCTTTGAGCATAAATGTCCTCATCTGAATTTGGGATATTATATCTTTATTTTGGTAAAATAAAATAATTATGCTTCCAAAGGAGTTATGTGAAAACGGTTACTGTTGCACACTCACCCGATGCCGACGATATTTTTATGTACTATGCGATTAAGTTTGGCTGGGTTGGTATGAAAGATGTAAAGTTTGATAACATTGCATTAGACATCGAAACGCTCAATGTCAAAGCATTAGAGAACTACTATGATATTAGTGCAATTAGTTTTGGATTGTACCCTTATATCAAAGATGAGTATGCACTACTACGTACAGCAGTTAGTTTTGGAGAGGGGTATGGACCTAAACTTATCAAAAAAAAAGGTACACATCTTAAACGTAATTTTAAAGTAGCACTTAGTGGTAAATATACAACCAATGCACTACTATTTAAAATCGCCTATCCTGATGCACGAATTAGCTATATGAATTTTTTGGAGATTGAACAGGCCGTCTTAGATGGTGATGTGGATGCAGGTGTATTAATACATGAGAGTATTTTGACATATGATGATCGTCTGGAAGTTGAGCGTGAGATGTGGGATATCTGGCAAGAGCTTAGTGGTGGTGGATTGCCACTACCGCTTGGTGGTATGGGCATCAGGCGCTCTTTACCTATCACACGAGCTATTGACTATGAGAGACTTTTGACACAAGCTGTTTTTGTTGCAGATAAAAATAAAAAGATGTTATCGCAAATGCTGCTTCAACGTGATTTGATTCGGGTAGATGCGGATAAGCTTGAAAAGTATCTAGAATTATATGCTAATGCAGACTCTGTAAGTATGAGTGATATACAACTTGATGCGATCGATAAGCTTTTTGAAGTAGGGCATCAAGCAGGGTTTTATGATCAACAGATTGCAGTGAGAGATTATCTCATACCGCAAGAGTATCATGATTACAGGTTTGCATAGATATAGGCATATAACACGGTTTACCTGTGTGTGGGTACTGTTTGGAGCAGAACCCAGTGTTAACGTAGCAAAAAAAGACTTTGTTCTTTTTGCGTATAGTGACGAAGGAGCAATCTCATGGAAGCAAAGCTAATTGGATTAGGTGTTGAGACTTTTAAGTTAGCACTTTATCTCTCTTTACCGATGCTTTTAGCTGGTTTGATCGCTGGACTTGCGATCTCGATCTTTCAAGCGACCACACAGATCAATGAGATGACGCTCTCTTTTGTTCCTAAAATTATTGTGGTTGTCATAGTGATTATCGTGACAATGCCTTGGATGATGAATATGATGATCGACTATACGACAAAGATCATCAATATGATTCCTCACTTTTTATTTTGATAGGTCAAAAGAAAGTAGTTCCTTTTGTTAACACTGTGTGTTTCCTAAGTGAAGAGCTCATGTGCAGTTGAATCATATTTTAAGATTATCTGATGTTAAGGTGTTTGTATGACAAAACAGATTGATTTTTCGAAGTTTAGCTCTATTAAGATAGGTCCTGTAGTGGAGGTGAAGCTTATTGATGAGTTGATAGATCAACCTGAAGGCTCTTTTCTCATCGGTGGGGCAAACAATATCTTAGTTTCTCATAAACCACCGCCATTGGTGATGCTCTCCAAAGTGTTTGAATATATAGATCTTCAAGAAGACCTATTGACTATTGGTGGTGCTGCTAAAAGTGGACGGATATTTTCATTTTGTAAAAAGCACAATATTAGAGGTTTTGAATATCTCTCAAAACTTCCAGGTACACTTGGTGGATTGATCAAGATGAATGCTGGAATGAAAGAGGATGAGATCTTTAATGCACTTGTAAAAATTAAAACAGTAGATGGATATATCAGTAAAGAAGAGATTGCTTATGGGTATCGTTTTACTGATATTAATACCATCGTCTATGAAGCGGTCTTTAAAGTATCCTTTGGCTTTGACCAAGAGAAGTTGGCTTCATTTGCATCGATGCGTCAAAATCAACCCTCATTGCCAAGTGCGGGAAGTGCCTTTAAAAATCCAAAAGGAGATTATGCAGGTCGCTTGATAGAGGCTGTAGGACTCAAGGGGTATCGTAAAGGAGAAGTCTCTTTTAGTGATATTCATGCCAATTTTTTAGTCAATCATGGTGGTGCAAGTTTTGAAGATGCCACTTTTTTGATAAACTTAGCGAAAGAGAAAGTGCTTGAAAAATTCCAAATTAGCTTGGAAAATGAGGTGATTATCATCTAAAAGTGGTAGAATTATTACACTTTGTAACGTTAGACACCTAAAGTATGATGAAAAGTAAAAAAAAATTAAAGTTTTCTAGGTAAAGTATTTTTTTATGTTAAAGTAATCACAAGACGATGCAAGACATCATCCCCCAAAGTTGGCACTGTTAGTGCTTCTTTATTTTTAAGAACTTTAATTTGGAGTCGATCATGATGAAAAGAAAGTCAGTTTTATTTGCACTTATGAGCTTAGCCCTTTTTACTGGATGTAGCTCTTCTTCTACCACCACAACTGAAAACAGTGATAAAGAGCTAAAAAGTATGGAAAACGGTTATAGTGTGATCAAACGTTCTGATTATCCAAATGATATGATAGAGTATGGTGAAGGTGAAAAAGCATTTCTAGTCTACCATAGTGATACACAAAGTGATGTGGAGAGTTTTATAAGTGAGTATGAAAAGCTGACGGGTGATACTGCGCCTGAATTTGCAGGTAATATGATTATTGCTAAAAGTGGTACTAAACATAGTGGTGGTCACGGGATCGCTGTTGAGAGTGTGAAAGATACAGGACGATATACAGAGGTAACACTGAACCTTAGTACCCCAGGAGAAGGGTGTATCACTACACAGGCATTAACCAACCCTTATCTTATCGTAGCACTTTTAGATGACTATAAAGAGGTCACATTTATAGAAAAAAATATTACAGTTGATTGTGATTAAGGAGACTATCCTTTAATCACATGTCCCACAAATTTTGCATCATCATCAATGATAGGACGTACCGCCTTTCTAAATCCTAACCCACACCCTTCATACGCAAAAAACACCCCTGCATGATAGACACCATCGTTGTCATCTCTATTGAGTTCTGTGTACTCTTGGTAGATAGGTTTGAAGTTTTCATAGTGCCCCTCTTTTTCATCTATGATTACCCCATTTTCATCTGAAATGATTACATTTTCACCTTCTCGACCAAATGATGGTTTTTGTACATGTGCTCCAGAAAGAGGTTCAAAAGAGCTCTCTAAAAGTAACGGATGATTTGGATAAAGATCCCAAAGAATTTTCATAAAAGCTTTACTTTGAAACATTAATGTATAAGCAGGGTTTAAAATAATCGCTTTTTTATTGTTTACAATCTCTGTTAAAACGGTTGTGAGTGCTCCTTCATCTATCGCGATATCTTCCCAAGGTACAAGTTTAAAGAAAAATTCATAGTTTTCATCATTGTAGAAGATTCCCTCTTCTTCAGAAAACTCTATCTCATCCATGTAGGCAAATGCAGTATTAAAGCCTGCTTCTTGTGCGATAGACTCTAAAAACTTGGTTGTATCTTCATCTTCTTGTGCACCTCGTACAGAAGAGAATAAAATCTTCCATCCATCATAATACTCTGCAAAGTTTTCGACACTCTCTTCAAGTGTAACAAGTCTTTGAAAGTTCTCTTTGAGTGCTTCATAGATGTTATTAAACTGGTTCTCTTCATCCATACCATTTTTCTTGAGTATTGCCCATTGTGCGATGGCAGTATCTAAAAGTACAGTAGGGGTATCAGCATTGAACTCTAAAAGCTTGATAGGCTTTCCATCTAATCCTCCAGCAAAGTCAAATCTGCTGTAAAGATGCCAATGGACATCATTTTCCCAACTTGCTTTGATCATCTCTACGAGATTAAAAGGGATGTTTAGCTCATGAAAGAGATCATTGTCAACGACATAGTCACCTGCTTCAACATACATATCATAAAGCTCATTAGCAGCTTCTGCATAGGCTTCTGCTTCTAGTTCACTTACTTCTATCAACGCATCTACAAGATAAGGGGTATCGTCATCATAGTCAGTATGCCATGAGAAGTTGATACTCTCTAAAAACTCAACTGTTAATGGTTCAACTTTTTGTAAACGCATTTTTTAACCTCCAAAGCTTCTTGAGCCTGATTTTTTGCCAAATGAACCTGTACTTCTTTTGCTATTTGTTGTGCTTTGTTTATTGTTTCCAAAGTAGCCAGATTTTTTACTTGCACCTGCTGTTTTTGCTTTGTTAAAAGAGTTTTTGCTTCTGTTGTAAGTTTGTGGACTTTTATAGCTCGCTTGTCTCTTGTTTTGGTAATTTTGATTGTTAAAGAGTTTACTACCGATCCAGCTTCCTAGTATCGCACCTGCCATACTTGCCATAATCGTTTCACCAAGACCAAGTCCTCCCATACCACTGCTGACTTGTTGATCTGAAGTGAGGTTTGAAGTGCCTGCATCTATCTTTGCTGCTTCCTCTTTGACCATCGCATCTAGCTCTTCTTGGCTTAAGATTCTTTCACTACCATCCATCCCTTTGAGGATGACCCTTGTCTCTGAGCTTGGATATTCATCGACGATTTGGTACTGTTTTGGTCCCGTCTCTTGGATGACGACAAAAGCACCCTGTTTTTGGCTTGCTTGTTGAAATGAGTCATTTTGACTTTGTGTCTGTTGCGGGATGCCATGATCTGGACTCTCGCACCCTGTCAGTCCATTCATTAAAATAGCACCCATTCCGCCTACCATAGAGTAGTCAGCAATCTTTTTTATATGTTTCATTATGCTCCTTTTACTTTTTTGATTAGTTCTTTTGCATGTTCTAGTGCATCTGTACCACTGGTCAGTACAACCGCCATACGTCGTCCTTTATGAGCGACGGGTTTTCCAAAGATGCGTAGTTGTGAGTTTGTCGAAAAACAGCTTTCATCAATCTCAAATGTCGGTGCTACACTTTCCACTTTGGATTTGTACGCGGCACTTGCCCCTTCACCGTAGAAAGCAAATCCAAGTGGAAGTCCTAATACTGCACGAATATGTAGCGCAAATTCACTTTGACTCTGTGTGATCATCGTCACCATCCCTGTATCATGTGGACGAGGGCTCACTTCTGAAAAGTAGACTTCGTCCCCTTTGACAAAGAGTTCTACCCCAAAGATACCACGACCACCCAAGCCATCAGTAATCTTTTTAGCAATCTCTTGAGCACGCTCTATCGCTAATGCACTCATCTGCATCGGCTGCCATGAGAAGATATAGTCACCATCTTTTTGGATATGACCGATTGGTTCGCAAAAGATCGTCTCTTTACCGTTTCGTGCTGTTAAGAGGGTGATCTCGTAATCAAAAGTAATAAACTCTTCAACGATCAGTTCACTCGCATCTCCTCTGGCTTCTTTTGCCATCTCCCAAGACGCTTGCAAGTCACCTTTACTTTTTGCGATGCTCTGTCCATGACCTGAACTACTCATCACAGGTTTAATGACACAAGGAAAACCAATCTTTTCAGCAGCTTTTTGAAGCCCTTCAAAAGTAGTGACAAATTGATAATCACTGGCTTTAAGACCAAGCTCCTCTACAGCAAAAACACGGATATTTTTACGGTTCATCGTTTTGTTGACTGCTTCGGCATTTGGGATGACATGAAAACCCTCAGTTTCTGCTGCAAAAAGTGCATCGATACTGATCGCTTCTACTTCAGGAAGGATGTAGGTCGGCTTTTCACGTCGGATAATTTCTAACACTGCATCACGATCTTTCATATTCACTACATATGCTTTGTTTGCACTCAAGTGTGCAGGGGCATTTTCATAGGCATCAACAGCAACGACCTCGACACCAAGACGCTGTGCTTCGATAGCAACTTCTCGCCCAAGCTCACCACTGCCTAGGAGCATAATCTTGGTGGAGTTACTTTTAAGTGGGGTGGTAAAAGTCATAGGAAAGCCTTTGTAAATTGATGTAGATAGTGTACAAAATCTATGATAAAAAGTTGCGTGAAGAAGGAGTGTAAGTGTTAATTTTATTAAAGGTATAATTTTGTTATGAGAAAGGAAGTATATGTTAGTTATCAAAGCAACACTACCTACTAAAAACTTACCTGTACGACGTGTACTGGCTAAACTCTTTCAATCTTTTGTTTATCACTGCCTTGATGACAAAGAGCATGAAGGCTATAAACACCCCAATGGCAAAGTCTTTAAAGCGATGAATTTTAAAATCTTTTATAAAGATTATGATCTTGAGATCAAGTATAGTGCCCTTGATAAAGAGAATGAAAAAAAGGTGGCAACTACAATCCTAAAAGATGGATTGAAACTGGGAGAGATTCATATCGCTAGTGTGGAAATAGCACTGGAAAATAGACAGAAAAGTTTGCCTAAAAGCATCACCGTAGGTGGTTTCATATCTGCAGCTATCAAAGATGGAAACTCTAGTAAAAAGATCTATCTCGAGCCAAAGACGCATAAGTTTATGGAGATCATTTACAACAATACACTACAAAAATATGAAGCCTTGTTTGGGAAAATATATGAAAGGGAATTGAAAATAGAGCTTGTCAAACAAAAACCAAAAGAGAGGCTCTTTTTTTATCATAAAGCACCTATTAAGTCTTGGTATGGGGTTTATAAAGTTGAAGCGGATGAGGAGATGCTTGGGATGATACTTGATACTGGTATAGGTGGAAATGTGATGCAAGGGTTGGGGTATTGTGATATAATTTCTATTAAGGAGTTTTATAATGACTAGAGAGAGTGTTTTAAAGACTTTGGAAGAGAAAAAGAGTTTTATTCAAGAGCAGTTTTCTGTAGAAAAGATAGGTGTATTTGGTAGTTATGCAAAGGAAATCCAAACAGATAAAAGTGATATAGACTTTTATGTAGAGTTTAAAGATAAAACGTTTGATAATTTGGCTGGGCTTTGGGTTTATCTTGAAGAGCTATTTCATACTAAGGTGGATATCGTACATAAGCATAAAAACAATAATCAGATTTTGATAGAGCGTATCAAAAGTGAGGTTGTCTATGGATAAAGCAACGACACAGGAACTTTTGAAGTTTATCCTTGAGAGTATTGCTTTGATAAAGAGGAGATTTCAAGGGATTTCAAATAGTGATGATTTTTTGAGTAGTGATGAAGGTCTTGATAAACTAGATGCAATCTCTATGCGATTACAGTCAATTGGTGAGGCTATCAAAAATATTGATAAAAGAGAAAGAGATTTTTTACTCGAAGTGGCAGATAAAACGTACTGGAGTAAGATTATCAAGACAAGGGAAATATTGACGCATCATTATATTGAGATTGATTCTGAAACAATTTTTGAAATTTGTGAGATGAAGATAGATGCATTAGAGAGTTATGTACGTGAGTTGTACGAGAAGTTAAAGTAGATATATAAAATAGACATCAACAATACCACTTATATTGCAAATCCCATAGGGGAGTTTAAGTATTGATGCGTCTATTAAAAAAATTATAGCAATAAAACAATAAAAATATCAACTATACCTCTTATTAAGTTATAGATGCAGTAAGTTTGTCTTGGTTATAATTATGAAGATGAACATAATGTAAAAAATTAAGTGCAATCATGATACGTAAAAAAGGTTGTAGAAAATGAGCTTAGCACATAAACTATATAATATTGGTGAGGTTATTACTAAAAAAGAAACAATAGAAGCATTAATAAGACGTATTCCAGAGATTAATATTGATTACCAAACAGTCGCAATTGATTTTTCGATAGCAAAAAATCAAACTGTCAGTTTTAATAAAATTTCTAATAACTCTTGTGATAATGCATTTTATAGTGAAAAACTTGGTGGTAGTGGAACAGCAATTTTTTATCTCTATCCAAATGTTATTATTCATAATCTTAATAAAAAAAGTAATCCATATGACAAATTATCACAATTGGTTGCAACAGTAGAAAATATTCTTTCAAATCAATATGCCAATCAAAAAAATATAATTCTTTTACAAAAAATACTGGAACAATTAACAAATAATGAGATAGTAGATGAACTACGCAAATATACAAAAGCTAATTACCTTTTTTTAATTACGATCAATCATAAATCTCTTTATGAAGTAATGCCAGAGGCTTGGGAAAACTGGTTTCAATGCCCTACTATACCATACACTGATTTAGAGACAAAAACATTTTTTGACTTTATATCATCTGAAAAAACTGAAGTTGGCTATAGCCCTGATATTGGATGTTTTACAGTGAATAATTATAACGATAAATTAAAACATCGTATCATAGATAATCTACCTCTTTCTAAAATGAGTGCAAGGTATATTAAGTTTGGGTGGCTTTATGCGAAAGAACATTTACTGTTTTACTTTGATGGTATGCAGTTTATGGTTGTTCCCTCCTATGTAAAACAAAATAATAAAGAGTTTCAAGAGATTCTATCTAAATTAAAACAAGCCAATGAAAATAGTATTAGAAATAGAAATACTTTAAAAGTTTTAGCCAATGAAGAAGAACATTTTCAAAAAGAGGTTAATAAGCTTAAAAAAGCAAAGAGAAAAGATGAAGAGAAAATCAAAAGCATAGCTGATAAGTTAGAACAAACGGCTGTTAAAAAAGTTGATTTATTATCAAAAATACCACACGGCCTTTTTACTGAGTTTAGTCATGAAGTACAAGACTTGGAGTTTATTCAAGGTTTGACAGTAGATTTTATTTTTATGGAACTTAATAAAAATGAAGTAAAAATTTTTGGTTCACTTGAAGAGGTGCTACCAAGCAGAGTGATGAAGATAGTACAAACAATGCAAAAATACAATATTGATGACAGAATTGCTCCTAAAAACAGGGATTTTACTAAAACTTATTTACAAGACTTTTTTCATCGAGATGAACTCTATTTTTATCAAATGAATAAGCGTAAAAATGATCCTAAAGATAGCTCATATCGTCCAAAAATTTTAGGGGAGAGGTTTTTTTTAGCAAAGCTTCTATTAGGTGATGAGGTTATTACAAAAGAAGAGTTGTATCGCCGTTTTGAATTTAATGCGGAGTATACATATAATCATAAAAGAAGATTGAATGATAAAATGGTAAAAAATTGGATGGAAGAAAGTGGAATGTCTACAGATAGAGATGAAAAAAATATTCTTGCTTTTTTTCAAGATAAAGAGATAAATAAATTAAAGGATGGGTAAATGGCGGAAAAGATGAAATATGTAATGTTCTCTGAAAGTTATCAATGCAAAGAATGTGAGAGTGATTTGTTAAAAAAAACGTACTATTTAGGTGCTTATTGTAAAGCAGTTATCAATGCTTCCTATGCATCAAAAGTATCTGAAAAAAACACTACCTTTAAAAAATGGCTTTCTAATCAAATTATTAATGCAAAAAACCTTAATAAGATTTTTGATCAAGCAGGTAAATTTGAAAATAAACTTGATTTAGGAAGTAGTCGTTTGCAAGACTTGAGTACACAAATTACAAGTTATGTAGAAGATAATTCTAAAAAGGTTTCAAAATATACAGTTTCTTACTTTTTTAGAAAAGGATTTAATGAGTATATTAAATTTAAAGAAGAGCAAAAAGAACATGATGAAATTGTTAAAGTGCATAATAAAAAATTGAAGGAGAGTAGTGATGAGTAGTAATTTAGCGAAAGAGAGTGAGATTTTATTTCTTTGGGATACGAGACTTAGCAATCCCAATGGTGATATGATGAGTGATAATGCTAATCGCTTTGATGAGGTTGATGAGAAGGCAATTATAAGTGATGTACGGATTAAACGGACGATTAGAGATTATTTACAATATCATAAAGAGTATGCAAATAATATTTTTGTAAATAATGATGCTATTCTTGCTGGTTATGCTGATGAAAAAGGTGCCACCAAAAGTGTTACTGCTGAAAATAGATTTAGTCAAATTAAAGAACAGTTTAAAGATATTGAAGTTATTAAAAACATATATAATGAATATGATAAAAAACTACAAGGCAAAACAGGAAAAGAAAAAAAGAAATTAGAAGATGAACGAGATAATGAAATAGAAAAGCCTGTTTTTTTAAACTGTATTGATAACAGGCTTTTTGGTGGAGTTGCTCCTAAAAGTGGATTGCAGCTTATCGGTGCAACACAGTTTTCATGGACAAAATCGCTAAATAAAACTGAAACAGTACTCTCTCAAGGGACTGGTGCATTTGCTACCGAATCAAAAAAGGAAGATGAAGCGAAATTTACTAAAACTTTTAGGGTAGATAACTATGTGCCTTATGCAATTTTTCCTGTGTATGGAACGATCAATCGAGCTAATGTAAATAGTTGTCAGACTACCGAGAAAGATATAAAAGATATGCTTGAGGGATTGTGGTATGGTACAAAAAAACTCAATACACATACAAAAATGGGACAAAAACCAAGAATGTTGTTGAGAATTATTTACAATGATGATTCAAACTATTTTATAGGCTTATTAGATGAACTAGTCAAACTTAAAAATAGTAGTGAAATACGAAGTTTAGATGAAGCGGAGTTTGATTTTGACCCACTTGTTCAGGCAATTAATAAAGCTGAAGATTTTATCCAATCAGTTGAGGTAGTGCTTGATGGAACTATGAAAGATTATGAAGAAAAGTTTAAAGAGATTAAAAAGGTTTCTCTAAAATCAGAGTTAGACTTATTTGTACCTAAAGAGAGTAAAGAGTAGGCAATGTTTGCTTTTAAAATATGGGGAAAATTTGCTTCTTTTAGAGATCCATTGACGATAAGCCAAAATATCACTTTATCTCTTCCTCCAAAAACTACTGTAGGAGGAATGATGGCTTCAATATTGGGAAATGCAAATTACTATGAAGATCAAGACTATTTTGATTTTGGTTATTCATGTATCATTTTAAATGAGGTGAGAAAAAAGAGCTTTTCTCAAAACTATATTGAAAAATATACCAGTAGAGTTGGTACAAAAATATCAACTTATGAAAATGTAATCAAAAAGTATCAAGATGTTGAAAAAGTAAAAGAGAAGTTATTTTTTTTAAAGCAACAAAAACAAGAGCTACTAGAACAAGAGTCTTTAACAAAAAGTCAACAAAATAAACTTGAAAAATTACCCGCACAAATTGATAAACAAGAAGCAATAATCAAAAAAAAGCTTGAGTTAATGGATAAAAGCTTTTATAAGCTTGAATCAAAACGGAGTGAAACGTTTACTAAACCTAAACCAACAAATAGAGAACTTTTATTAAATCCTGCATATTTAATAGTAATTGATAATTTTAAATATGAGAAACAAATTATTTCTCATTTACAAAACCATACTTCTTTCTATCCATTTTACCTTGGAAATAGCGAATTTAGTGGGAATTTTAATTATCTAGAGATCAATACTATTACAGATTATATTGAACAAGTTGATTCTTTTACGAAGCAAATTGATAACATAGACTTTAATTTTGAACAAAAATATTCAAATGTAACAATGCCTTTAAAAACGGTTTCAAGTAGGCAGTATCAATCGTACGAGAAAGTTATTTTTAGTGACAAAGCTATTGTTTTAAAAGAGAGGTCAAAAGGTGTAACCTTTGAGTGTGTATTGGGTGGTAAGAAGAGAGAATTTGGTTGTGAATTTATTTAGTGTTGAAAAATCACTTTGGTCACATCCCGACAAACCTTATATCACGCATATTCAAAATATTGCAGACTCTTTTGATGATCGTGCACATAGGATTGCAGCAAGCTATCATGACTTAGGAAAGTTATCAGATGAGTTTCAGCGTTATATTTATAAAAAAACGAAGCAAAAAACAACGCATGCAATAGAAGGAGCTTATCTCTTCTGTTTTTTGTGTGAAAAAATAGATAGTGATTTTCTTCCTATCTTTTTTAGTATTGCTAAACATCATCTTTCCTTACCAAATATAAAAGATGAAGTTTATAGGTATAGCAATCGAAATGAAAATCAGTTTGATGAGCAAGCTTGGCTGCAAAAAATAGCAGTGATACAAAAACATATCAATATAGAATGTGAACACTCTACAGAAAGTTTTTATCAGCTTTTAAAAGTATTTGATATGAATTTCTCTAAGTTCGCTCATATCGAAGGCTTTTTTCTTTTCAAAAAATGCTATTCCAGACTGATCTTAGCTGATAAATTTGAAGCCATCTTTTCAAAACCCTATAAAAATATCTCAGTTCTTTCAGATGAAGTTATAGAGACTCATTTGCAAACGATACAGACTCTTATTGATCAAAAACAAAAAGAGTTTCCAAACTCATACAGGATGAAAGCTAGAAAGGAGATATTTGATACTTTAGGAGAAGCTGTAGAAAACAAATATCTGATAAAAGCTCCTACAGGTGTGGGAAAAACATTTATCGCATTGGAGTTAGCACTAAAGTTGGCTAAAAAAAGGAAAGATAAAAAGCGAATTATCACCGCAATTCCTTTTACGTCTATCATCGATCAGACACATATAGAGTATGAAAAGATTCTAGGTGAGGGGAAGGTTTTAAAGTACCATCATTTGACTAAGTATGGTGATGATAATCAAAAAGATGAACAAGAACAGTTTTCTCAGAAAATATTTTTAGCAGATACGTGGCATGAACATTTTATAGTGACTACTTTTAATCAACTGCTTTATACACTCTTTTCCAATCACAATCGAGATAATGTACGTTTAGAGACGCTTAGAGATAGTATTATTATCATTGATGAAGTGCAAAATATATCTCGTAGTTTACTGAAAAGTGTTAGTTTTGTGTTTAATGAGTTTGCAAAGGAGTATAACATTGATTTTATTATCATGTCTGCTACGATGCCTTACATCTACAAAGAGCTAGAAGACTTTAAAGAGTTATCGAAACCTTGGTTCTATCATGAAAAAAATAATCGCTACAGATTAACATATCAAGAAGGATTGGGGGACTTTGAAAACTTAAGTGAGGCTATTGAAAAAGAGAAGGGTTCAGTACTATGTGTTGTCAACACTATCGCAAAAGCAAAAAAGTTATATACGAGTATAAATAATCAAGACACTTATTTACTGACAACACATCAAACACCCCAACATAGAAAAGAGATTATTGAAGAGATTAAGCAACGACTTTCCAGAGGTGATAAAATCTCTCTTATTGCTACACAACTGATAGAAGCTGGAGTAGACCTTGACTTTGATATTGGATATAGGGAGTTTGCTCCGTTCGCTTCGGTTATCCAAATGGCTGGACGTGTGAACCGTGAGGGGAAACATCAAACACCTTGTAAAGTAGTGGTGTTTGATTATCTCGAAGACAATAATGCACCTTATCATGTGATTGATTTACAAGAAGAAAAAATAAAAGCTGTGTTAAAGAGATCAAAAGATGAGATTGAAATTTTAGCGGACATGGATAGATACTTTGTGGATGTAAAAGAGCAAACTACAAGTGTTGATCTCCAAATCTATATGGAAAACTTAGAGTTCAAAACACTGTTTGAAAAGTTTAATGAAAATTTTATGCCAAACCAACCATGGAAAGTTTCCTTGTTTATTGAACAATATGAAGGACACTTTGATATATTTATCGATAAAAGAGAAGAACTTTTTGAAGAATGTGAAGATAAGTTTGAAGCACTAGGTCGTATTAAGGAACTTGAAAAGGATTTAGGGCTTTATACTATTTCGATTAATCACCATCTTGTCGAGGAGCTACAAGCTAGAAAACACTCTATCCAAGAACTTTTTGGCAGGTATGTATTGCCTTTTGGAAGTAAATATTATAGTAAAGAGAGAGGGTTTGATATAGAGTTAACAGATTTAGAAGAAGCTTTTTCAGACTAAATAGAAAAGGAGCTATCATAATAACCATCAAAAGCGCACACTGGAAAAGTAAAAGCGACCTTTTCGACTCTATGTCAGAGTTTGCGATCACAACAACTGTGTTAGAACAAAATGGGGTCTATATAGACCCAAGTGATGGTAAGTTTTTAGATGTATTGTTTAAAGAGTACGTACGAGATTTTTTTGATAAAGAGAGTATGAGTTTGACACTCTCTAAAGAAGACTTGTTTTTTTATGGTGAAAATGCAAATGTATATCTTTTAAACTATATCTATCAAGATCTCTTTAACAGTGATGAAAAGCCTTTTAACCCTGTCTTGAAAAGCAAAGAAGAGGGGAGTATTAACCTCTCTTTGTTTAACAGTTTGGATGAGCAAGTTAAATATATGGTAAAGCTATTGGAGAAGATGCAGATAGACTTTAAAGGTCTCAGTAAAAAATATATGCTACTAACATTTCCACAATCTTTAGATGGATTTCATACTGAGAAGATTTATGATTTGAGATATGAAGAGCTAAATAATAAAAATCATGTTTAACCCCTCTCTCATTACCGGCACCCACATCAACTATTACACGACCTGCAAACGTGAAGCGTGGCTCTACTCTAGGAAAATCCACGCCGATCAGTGGGATGAAAATATCCTGATGGGAAAAGCCCTCTCAGATATCAAAGAAGAGCAACTCCACCAATTTCCATTTTCAAACCTGAAGTTTGACAAGATAGGCAAGCAGAGAGGGCACTACCTTGTCACTGAGTATAAAAAGAGTATGAAAAACCCCAAAGCTGCCAAGATGCAACTGCTCTTTTATATGTATCAGCTAAAAACTTCTTTGAAGCTCAAAGAGATCAATGGCAAAGTGATAAGCGGTAAAAAGGTGATCTATGTCGAGGGAAATGAAGAAAACTTCTCGCTGATCGAAGCGTTGATAGAGGAGGTGGCTGATTTTTTGGATAGTCCAAAACCACCGTCTTTTATCCTAAATAACTTTTGTAAAAGTTGTGGTTATCGAGAGTATTGTTTATAGGAGTAGTGATGTATGTGATTTTGTTTTATGATATAGCAGATAGAACACTGAAAGAGAAGGACAACAGCCGCCGAATTCGAAAGACAGTAGAGAAGTACCTCTCGCGGGTGCAGTTTTCAGTCTTTGAAGGTGAGATACGAGAAAGTGATCTCAAAAAGCTCAAAGCCACACTCAAAAAAGAGTGCCAAAAAGAGCTAGACTCCATCGTGATCTATGAGTCTACAAGGCAAAACTATACAGAGCGGGTGGTCATCGGTGTAGACAAAAACGAGACACTTTTTAGCTAAAGGAATCAGATGCAAAAGACAGATAGAACACACTTTTTGATGAGCAGCGGCAGACTACGCCGTCAAGATAACAATCTCTACTTTGATCGTTATGATGAAGAGGATGAGGTGATCGGTACCAAGATACTCCCGATCAACGCCATCGATGAAATCTATCTGCTTGGGAAAGTTGATATCGATAGTTATACGATCTCTTTTATCTCCGATCAAAATATACTGCTGCATTTTTTTAGCCCTTATCAGAGTTTTCGAGGCAATCTCTTTCCCAATACCTCCAACTCTGTGAATAAAAGCGGTTTTGTACTACTTCAGCAGTTGCGTGCATTTGATGATACAGAGCATAGAGCTTATATCGCTAGACAGATCACCAGAGGACAGATGTTAAACGGTGCGGCGAACTGTAAGCGTTATGGTGTGGAGTTTGCGGTAGATGAGTATTTGAGTGCGTTGGAGAAGGCTAGTAGTATAGGTGAGATCATGGCAAGTGAGGGTGCCTTTAAAAAGAACTATTATCAAGCATGGAACCAGATCATCAAAAACCAAAGAAGTTTCAAGTTTACCACCCGTTCCAAACGCCCGCCTACAGATAAGCTCAATAGTTTTATCTCCTATATCAATACCCGTATTTACAATGTCGTACTCAGCGAGATCTATAAAACGGAGTTGGATCCTCGTATAGGATTCTTACATGAACCAAACTATAGAAGTTTGAGTCTACATTTGGATATCGCTGAGATATTCAAGCCTATCATCGGGGACAATCTCATCTTTACCATGCTCAATAAAAATGAGATCACAGCCAAAGAGTTTAAAACCGATAGTGGAAGAATATGATTTAGCAACGATGCCATCAAAAAGATTGAGATGAAGATGATAGGTAAGCTGATTGAACAGACAAAGATAGGGGAACAAAGCTTGACATGGAGGCAAGTGATACGAAGAGAAGTGAATAGATTGAAAAAGACGGTTTGTGAATATAGTGAGTATGAACCGTTTGTTGTGTCTTCTTGAAGGTGTATTTAAGTTTTTAAGATGGTCTATTTTTAGGGGTTATTGTTAATTCAGGGTAATTGATTTAGAAGATGTTTAGGTAAGTAAAATAGATTGTTTTAGGTTAAAGTCCCATGGTATTGGAGATTTTTTGCTATCATGTAGATATCCCTATGGGATTTGAAACTCGCCGCACCTGGTCCCATATAGTATGCTGTAAGATCATGTAGATATCCCTATGGGATTTGAAACTCCCCTCTGCGTGCACATATGCTGAACATGATAAAAATCATGTAGATATCCCTATGGGATTTGAAACTGGTACCTACTGGGAGCAGTGATCGTAATAAATACAATCATGTAGATATCCCTATGGGATTTGAAATGCTTTTTATATCTTTGTATTACGATTGCAGTTTTTGTTCTTCGTCTAGAGCGATTTGGAAAAATCTGGTTAGCATGGTTGATAGGGATAGTACTGATCATGACTGCTTTGGTACTTTCATATACTTTTGATTTACTTACAGGTTATACAATTGTTTTTGTCATGGCTCTTTTTGGTGTAGGAAGTGGCTTATTGGTGCGTTGTGAATAAAGGGACAAATTAGCTATAATCCCTTTCACAAATTTTACACATTTGGGCTATATGATAATGAAAAAAGGATTACAATGTTTAAAGTCACGATGACACTCTTTTTTGCCACTTTGATAAGTGTACATGCAGATAGTTATGATGTAAAATTCAAAGGTATTACGTTAGGTGAGATTGCTTCATTAGAGACATTAAAAGATAACTATTTAAAAGCAACAGTGACCAATCCTATTGCCAAGTTTTTTATTGGTAAAAAGTATTATGTTTTTCATGCACAAGAAGCACCAAAGATTGATGATGCAAAGTTTAGAAAAGATAAAAACATGGTACTGTTTGCCTTTTTACAATCTACGACTGAAAAACCTAAACATAAAGAGTATAAGATCAATGAAGATAAAAAGATGATTATTGATTGTGATGCAAAAGCGTGTCAGTTTCAGTACCATAAAAAAGGAAAACTCAAAGGTAACGGTATCGTGACATTTGATGACAATGGTGCTTTTGTGAATCTCAAAGAGGAGATCTCAACAGTAGAGATCTCTCGTCGATAGACTACTTTTTAAGGACGTTACCTAACATACCTTTGATCGCACCATGTAGATCTGCAGGGTAGACGACGAACTTACTATTTTCAGATTGGGTCATCTTTTCCAAGGTATTGATATAACGATCTCCTAGCAAGAACATGGTTGGAAGCTCTTTATCTTGGATTGCTCCTGAGACATTGGTGATCGCTTGTGCAGATGCTTCCGAGAGTGCAACTTGTGCTTGAGCCTCTTTTCTTGCTGCTTCAAGTTTACCTTGTGCTTCAAGGATCATTGCATTTTTCTCCCCTTCAGCTCGCGTCTCTACAGCACGTCGTTCTCTCTCTGCTGCGGCTTGTTGTTCCATCGCTTTTTGCATAGATTCAGAAGGTGTGATATCTTGGATCTCAACAGATTTGACCGTAACACCCCAATCGGCGGCATCATCGATGATCTGATCTTTAAGTCTTGTTTTGATGATTTCACGGTTACTCAATGCTTCATCGAGTTTCATCTCACCGATGATAGATCTAAGTGTTGTCATGATCAGATTTTGAATCGCTTTTTTAAAGTCTTCTACGCCATAGATGGCATCTTGTGGTTTTGTGACTCTTGCAAAGGCGATTGCATTGGTTAAGATGACGGCGTTATCTTTAGTGATCACTTCTTGTTGCGGGATATCTAAAATGATATCTCTTGTAGAGATCTTTTGTCGTACAGTATCGATATAAGGTACGATAACGTTGAGACCTGGTTTGAGTGTCGTTCTAAATTTTCCAAGACGTTCAATCACCCACTCTTCACCTTGTGGCACGATCTTAACTCCTGCAAAGAGTGTGATAACAACTGCAAACAGCAGAACTATGAGAATTTCCATTATATATCCTTTTTAACTTTTAAAAGTTGTCCGTTGACATCTATAATATGTATAGTTTCACCCTCATTGATGATCTCATCAGCGATGGCAAACCACTCACTACTTCCTAGTACAGGTGCATCAAAACGTACTTTACCTTTTTTTGAGGGATGAATCGCTTGTATCACGGTTCCATTGGTGCCTAGTGTAAAGTCACTCTGTCCACTTTTAGAGACAGTCTTTTCTTTAAAAAAGATAAACCAAAGTGCAAGAAAAATAACTGAAAACAGAATCCAAAGTCCTAGTTCAACAACAAAAGATGTACCCAGTCCTAAATCAATAAGACCTACAAGTATCGCCGCAATACCAAACCAAAGTACGATAAAAAGTGGGGCAAAGATTTCACTGACAACAAGTATCAGACCTAGCACGATCCAATGCCACCAGAGTAGATTTGCAGATAGAAATTCGACCATATAAACCCTTTTTGGTCTATTATATCATGTTAAATTATGGAAGATTAATTTTTAATAGAAAAAGTGAGGAAGGTTTATTTGATAAAGAGAAGTATAGCCAAAGGAATAATTTCCTTTGGTATATTTTTACAGTCTAGACTCGTATCGTCTAAGCATGAATAGTTTTTTAAGTGCTTTCTTTCGTGCAGCAATTTTCTGAAGTTTTCTTTTTTCAGTACCTGTTACAAAAAACTTTCTCGCTCTTTTTTCAGTAACGACTAAGTTTCTATCAGTCTGTTTTTTAAACTTTCTATATGCTTCTTCAAATGATTCACTCGGTTTGACATTTACACCTGGCATGTGGTATCACCACCTCTCGTCTAAAATTTAGTCGCGTATTATAACAAAGTTTTGCATAAATAGCAAATCACGATCCCCAGTAGCGAATAGGCCCTGTATCAATGTGCATAAAGCCACTTTTTGGATAATAACCTACACCACCACGTTTAAGAAATGTGGCAAGTTTTTTGAGGTTTTTTAACTCTGTTCCAGGTAAATTGATATCGATTGCTTGTGCTTTGAGATGAAAGCTATTTTTTGCCACACCTTCTGAGCGTTTACGTAGTCTAGCATTGGTTTTTGGTGATCGATATCCTGAATAGACTTGGATGGGTTTGTCTGTATCACGAATGAGTTGTATAGAGTAGAGTAAGTCTAGGAGTTTGATATCCATCTGCTCAATGTCCCCTGTACGAAAATCTCTTAAAAAATGATTGATTTTAATGAGTTCATCTTTGACAAAGTGATCTTTTGCCCAGTAGGTTGCTTTGAGGTGTTCTCCAGTGTTTACATTAAAAAGTTTGACAGATCTGTCAACAGGGAGTCTATAGGCAAAAAGTTCATAGGGACTGACGGTGAGCCCTGCACCTACAAGAATACTTTTTTTTAAAAATTCACGTCTATGTTGCATACTATTTCCAATGTACTATTTTTATACTCAGTACATCGGAAATATATTAAAAATCTTTAACTTTAGTAGGTTTCACAGAAGTCTATTACTCTTTTGATTCCCTCTTTGATACTCTCTTCATCCGTGGCAAATGAGAATCTAAAATACCCCTCACTTCCAAAACCAAGTCCTGGTACTAAAGCGATCCCTTTCTCTTCAAGCAGGCGCTTACAAAACTCCATAGAGTCATTGGTCACTTTTTTGATATTGACAAAAAGGTAAAATGCACCATCAGGTTTAATCACTGAGAGTTTATCACTGGCATTAAAGAGTGCTACCGCTAAATCTCTTCTCTTGCTAAACGCTTGACGCATCATTTCAATCTCATCATCTGCTTGACCATCAAGTGCAACGATAGCTGCGTGTTGCGTGATAGAGTTGATATTTGAAGTACTTTGTGATTGGAGCTTTTTCATCGCCGCAATAAGCTCACTGTTTGGTGTCGCAAGATAGCCAAAACGCCACCCTGTCATAGCGACTGATTTACTTAGACCATTGACTGTGATGGTACGTGCAAACATATCATCACTAATACTTGCGACAGCAGTAAACTTGCCATCATAAACAAGTTTCTCGTACATCTCATCAGAGATTACCATGATATCTGTACCCTTAAGGACTTCTGCTAAAGCTTCAAGCTCTGCTTGGCTATAGACGGCACCTGTAGGGTTTGAAGGTGTAGTGAGAATCAATGCTTTGGTTTTTGGTGTGATAGCTGCTTTGAGTTGATCAGCTGTGATCTTAAAGTTTGTCTCATCTGAAGTTTCAATAAAAACAGAAGTTCCTCCGCTATAGGTGACAAGTTCAGGATAGGTTACCCAATAAGGTGCAGGAATGATCACTTCATCACCCTCTTGGATAGCTGCTTGCATGAGGTTAAAGAGAGAGTGTTTTGCACCATTACTGATGATGATATCAGAGGCTTTATAGTCAAGATTGTTGTCACGTTTGAGTTTCTCTTTGACTGCATTTAACACTTCAGGAATTCCTGGTACTGCAGTGTAGCCTGTAAAGTTTGCATCAAGTGCTTTCTTCGCTGCATCTTTGATCACTTCAGGTGTACCAAAATCAGGCTCACCTGCTGAAAAGCTGATCACATCTTTGCCTTCGGCTTTGAGCTCAGCTGCAAGTGTTGAGATTGCAATAGTAAGTGATGGAGATAAACTTTGAACACGTTTTGTTAACATGGATAACCTTTATAAAAAAATTACACGATTATAACAAATTTCATAGAAAAAAACGGACAAAGGGAGTGTTTTGTCGATTTTTAGCTTGTTAAAAGATTATAGACCCGTCCTATATGATCTGTTAATTTTGGGACACTGACATTTCGAGATTCTCTTGCAAACTCTTTACCTTCTAAAAAGACTAAAATAGTAGGGACTGAAAAGACCTGAAAATGTGCAGGAATTTCAGGTGTGAGCGTACTATCTATAAAGACTTGTTTGATTTTGGGGAAGTGCCTCTCAAACTCTGCTGCAATTTTAGGTTTGAGTGCATGGCAGACATTGCACGTAGGTGTTGAGAAATAGAGAAGCACACCTATCTCTTTCTCTAGGAGTGCTTGTAGTGTTTCTAGTGAGTTTACCTCTTCGTTCATGAGTCTACTTTCGTAATTTTTGGGATGGTGATCTCTAGTGTGCCGTCTTGGTACTTAGTCGTTAATTGGTCGATAAAAGCATCATCTGGAATAAGTAGTATATTTTGGTGTTGTTTCATACGCTCTGTGTGTACGGTACTATTTTGCGTTTGTTGCTCTTCTATGATTTTTTGTATGATAGTGAGTGTTAGCAAGTTTTCTTTGGTTTTGATATCAATTTTGGAGTCTGCCCCTCCTGGGATGTTTAGTTTGAGGTAGTAGTCATCACCACGATCAGTAAACTGCAATCTTTTAGTTTGGGCAAATCCTGAAAGTAGATCTTTAAAAAATGGATCATTCTCTGAGAGTCTATCAAACTCTTGGGTGAGATTGCCCAAGTTCTTTTCCATCTCTTTAAGGCCTTCTTGCAGTTGTGTTTGCATCTGTGCCATGCCTTGTTTGATACCTTCTTGTAGTTTTGGGTTACCAAAGATATCTCTAAAAAGTTTGTTAATATCTTCTTTGATGAGTTCTTCATCAAACATCTCATCAGGGTCTATTTGTGCCTGTGTTTCTGGTGTATTAGGTGTTAAGTTTGTCTGTGGTTGATTTAACTCTTTGACTCTTTTCTCGATACTTTTTTTCTCTATGTTGAGTGTGATTTCTGGTTCATCTTTTGGGATGATTTTTTCTTCTTTAGGCTCTGTTTTGTTTAAGAGATAAGCTTGATATCCAATGATCGCTACAAGGATAAAGCCGATCGCAATAATAATATTTTTATTCATAAATATCCTTTTTTTCTTTTGATTTTAACATAAAAAGTGAAATTATTGTGAAACATAAAATCTCACAATATGAGGTTTTTGAAAATAGAGGTAATAGAGAATATAGACAATTAATCCAATATAAAGCGTACCAATACCAATAAACAGATATCCCATACTAAAGATCTTTTTTTCTCCAATGACTTCTTGTTCACTTTTACCTGTGATATGATAACGGTTTTGATGCAGCATCTCTTCAAAAAGTGTGATTTTCTCTTTTGGATTTTGATGCTTATCTGATTCTACCTTTTTTTGAAAATCATCAAAGACTGCTTGGTATTTTTGTCGTGATTTTCTCTCAGAAAGGAGCATAAT
Organism: Campylobacterota bacterium; assembly: GCA_022600175.1. Taxonomy (GTDB): domain Bacteria; phylum Campylobacterota; class Campylobacteria; order Campylobacterales; family QNZT01; genus SZUA-1433. The sequence continues at coordinate 3,689 of JAHZKW010000143.1, read as the reverse complement.
AATGCCTATAGGAAAGGCAAAGAGCATGATGATAGTATTCAATTGAGACTCACTTGAGTGTAATTCCTGAATCATCAATAGTGATGATTTCATCATTTTGAAGACTTGTGAGTACTTTTTTAAAGCTCTTTTTACTTAATCCAAACATCTTTTTGATCACTTCTGCGTCACTTTTGTAATTAAAAGGGAGATGTTTTTTATCATTTAAGAGTGTAATAATCTTTTGCCGGTCGATTGCCTCTCTATCTGCACCAATAGGTTGTAGTGAGATATCAAACTTACCATCGTCACGTACTTTTTTGATGTATCCTTTTTTATGATCACCGATATTGACTGTTTCAAAAATCTCATTACTAAAAATCATCCCCTCATAAAGATTATTGGCGATGACTTTGAAGCCGAGTGGTGTTTTGGCGATGATAAAGATATCGACAACTTTGAGATGTCGCATAGATGCACTATCATGTTCGAGATATCTACCGATACGACTATCTCCAAAGAGACGCTCTGTTTGTGCATCGTAAGCAACTCGGAGAATATACTTTTTTCCCATTTGGTAAGGTGTTTTTTGTACAGATTTTGGGACAAAGAGATCTTTTGATAATCCCCAGTCGACAAAAGCACCAATATCTGTGGTGTCAACGACTTCAAAGAGTCCAAATTCTCCAAGCATCGCTTTTGGTGTTTTTGTTGTTGCAACGATACGATCTTCGGAGTCTGTATAGAGAAAGACATCGATCTCTTCTCCTATCTGCATCTTGTCCGTGACATAGGCTTGCGGGAGTAAAACATCTTCTTCCCCGTTGTTGGTCACGAGATAGAGACCATGATCGCTACTGCGATCAATTTTGAGTTTGTTGATAGTTCCTAGTTTTAGTGTTGCATTCAATAGTGTCGTTCCTCATTTTCTATACTACGTTTTTTATGTTTATCTTTTGTAAAGCTTTTTTTACGCTTGATCATTTGAAGTTTGTTTGCTTCATGTAGTACATTTTTAGCGATCTCATCAATTGTTTTTTGGCTCTCAGGGAGGTTTGCTGTCTGTTCTACAAAGGTCTCTAGTGCTTGGTGATAATTGCTCGTGAGATCCACTTTGTCAATGTCTTCTAAAGGTTTAAAGATACGGTCACGTAAGGTAGTAAATTGCTCTTTGGATGTTGCTTCTTTATGAAAAAAGCTCACAACTCGATTGACAAATCGTTCTAACTCACGTGTATATTTGATACGTTTGTATTTATCGATCTGTTTTTGTGTATACAACTATCTGCCCTTTATCAATTGTTGAGGCATTATAGCAAAAATATAAAAGAAGCGAGGCAGGACAAAGGGCTATTTTATATAATTATCATTTTCCTGTCTTGTATCAGATAGAGAAGTGTGTACAATTTGTGCTTGTATAGGAACAATAGGGGTTTATCACTTTGTTTATTATGATTTCTCAATCGTTAAACTAAGTTGACTTTTCTCTTATAAAAACTGTTTAATATCTGTTTATTTTCTTAGTATAAGATAATAATTTAAATTTATAAGGAATAAAATGAAATATATTATATCTATGGGCATTATATTGATCTTGATGACAGGATGTGGCTCTTCAAGTAGTCCTACAAATCAATCTCTCTACCTTGATGTTCCTGATAATGCACTCTGTAGCGGTGATGAATTTTATCGTCTTAAAACCAAAGCATGTTTACCACTCAAAAATCCATCTTGGGATTTCAAGGATTTGAAATCCCCCCTGAAAACCTCTATACGATGCAGAGTTGCGAAGAGTCAGAGTTAGAGCGTTTGATTCGTGATCTGCCTTCTGCTGGTGGAAAGATCGTGATGCCTGAGTGTACGATCAATACGACCAATGGGATTGTCCTACCTGATAATGTTATCTTAGAAGGTGCAGGTATGGGTAAGACGATTTTAAGTAATCGAGGGGATTCAGCTGTGAGTTTACATGGCGAAAATATTATTGTTAGAAATTTCACGGTTGAGGGTAACAGTGCATCGCTTAATGGTATTAATGGTTACCGTACTAAAGGAAATGTATTAGTAGAGTTTATAGAAGCAAAGAACTTTAAGTCTGATCAAGGTGCAGGGATCTCATTTTTAACACAAGATATTTTGCCAAACTCTCGTGTTACAATCCGTTATAGTAGTGTTTCCAACTCACTTCATGGTATAGATATCAAGGTACATACACGTGCACAAATGCTTGTCTACTCTAATCAAGCTTTTGATAATGGTAACTATGGAATTGATCTTAGTACCAATGAAGATATAGAGATTGCAGGTAACTATCTGCATGATAATTATGTAGCAGGTGCAAAGTCACCCAGCGCTGATAATATTATCTATCATCACAATGATATCAATTTTAATGGTAAAGCATCAGCCAAACAAGATAATGCAGGTTTAGTCTATATGGGATCAAACCCTGATGCGGTGATTATTGTTGAGAATAATGACCTCTCTCATAACGGTGGTAAAGCATTTGAGTGTTGGAGTGCAGATTTCCATAGATTAGTACTTAAAAACAATAATGTTACAGGTAGTTTAGATGCCAACGGCTATAGCATTGGTGCTGTAGGAGTAGATGTCGTTGAAGTGCATAGCGAGCATGGCAAAATATGGACCAATGGTGCTGATAATCTAATATACCCTTAAAGTTGTATTAGTGTAGCACCCATACCACCCATATTTGCCGGTGCATCTGAGTGTCCTCTGACACTTGGGTGTGTTTTTAAAAACTCTTTGACTGCGTATGCTAGTTTTCCACTTCCTACCCCATGATAGACCAATACTTCATCATAGCCTGTTAACAGCGCATCTGAGAGATAGCGATCCAATTTTTCGATTGCTTCTTCTGCACGAAGACCATGAAGGTCTAATTTCACAGAGTTATGTGAGGGTTTAGTCACATTGATTTTAGGTAGAGAGGTCGTTTTTTTAAGGGGTTTATTGCCACTGCGTCTGAGTTGGTTAAGCGGTACGCGCATCTTGATACCATCACTTTCAATCATCGCTTCGCCTTTACGGATGGAGAGTACTTTACCTTTAGAGTTTTGATATTTGACGTAGTCACCAACTTTTACCTCTAACTTCTCTTGTTTTGTCTCCACTTTTTGTGCTGAGGTACGTTTTTTATTGGCGATATTGAGTTGTTTATGGATGGTAGAGAGATCTTTTCCTTTTGCTGCTTGCTTAGCTTCATATATAGCATCTTGATAACTCTTTTCTAAGATATTTTTCGTTTTTCGGATCTCTTCATCCCCCGCAAATTTTTGATTTTTGAGCTGTTCATTTAGCTTTTGTTGTTTTGCTATCTCGCTATCAAGGGTTTGTAGTTTTGCTCTCATGGTAAGTTCTAAGTCAATATTTTTTTGGATAAGTTCTCCCAGTTTCTCTTTATCTTCACCATAGACTTTTTTGGCTTCAGCGATGAGGTTTTCAGGGATACCGTAACGAAGTGCAGTCTCAAATGCGTAACTTTTTCCAATGGTGCCGTAGAGAAAATCAAATGTCGGCTTTTGCTGTTTTTCATCATAAAGTGCTGCTGCAAGTTCTACTTCTGGATGTGTTGCCATCATACTAGCAAGTCGTTTATGGTGAGTGGTGATGATGATCTTTGCCTCTTTGTTGACAAGCTTTTCCAAGATGACTTTAAAGAGTGAAGCTGCTTCATCTGAGTCGGTTCC
>JAHZKW010000016.1 GCA_022600175.1 Campylobacterota bacterium | reverse complement strand
GGTGATACCTACAGTAACACTGTTTGTCTATCCTTTGAATTTGATTGGTATATTTTTCTTTGTTATTGGTCTGTGGATTTTCAAATATGGATTAGATATATTGGAGAAAGAGGGGGAGCCGTATTGATACTTTTAAAAAACCTGATCATCTAGTGAGACATAGAGTTTATAAAATTAGCCAAAACCCTATATAATTGGGCTTTTTACTCTCTTTTAGGGGTGACAATCTTTGGCAGTTTCTGTGATGGTACGACTCTTTTTTATCATTACAGATCGTTGGTTTAATGCATTTAAAAAGAAGTTCATGGACGGGACTTTTGGTGAGGCACTTGCAATCTATAAATCACAAACAAGACGTTGGCAATAATCTAGTAGTTTATGGCTCAAAGTGTTACTTTTCTTTTCTCTTGATATAGATTAAAATGTAGTTACTGCGAATAATGCTATAATCTCCTTTTAAAAAGGAATCAATATGAATAACGAAAAGAGTTTTGAAGATAAAACACTGGTTGAAAAGATAAATACTATAGATGCAATCATTGATGCAGATATCAGAGGGTTTTTAGTCAGAGATAATGGTGATCTAGATCTCGTCAATGTTGAAGAGAAAAATGATCTTTTACTGGTCTATATAGAGTATCAAGGTGCCTGCGTCTCTTGTCCATCATCCGGTGGAACACTGATGTCAATCCAAAATATCTTACAGAGAAAGCTTGCTGAAAATATTAGGGTGTTGACGGTATAAATTTTGGAGGGTGAATTACTTCTCCCCCTCCTCTTGAGGTTAAGTTTTTAATATCCTATTTCTATAAGTTGTTTTTTGAGAACTTTATCTAAAAGTGTTTTGACATCTTGTTCAATAACTGTAAGGTTTTCATCGCTTATAGTTTTTTTAGTATCTTTCCAAAGATTATTTTCAATGATTTTAATATCTGAAAGATGATTATGGTGTAATAAATCTATTTTGTTATCTTTAAGAGCATATCCTCGAAGATATAGATTGAGTTTTATATTTGTAGCTTCCATACCTAATGATTTAGCTTTGACTATTGCAATACCTGTTGTTATATCGTAGGTTTCAGGAACGTAATTACCTCTTAACATGACTATGAGTAAGTCTATATTATTCTCTTCTATGGTCTTTTTGAGAAAGTTTTCCATTTCACTTGCTTTTTTGAAGTTTAGGTATGTGTTAATTGTATTAGGAGATAAATCTATGGTTTTAACTGTATAGTTTTTATTGTAAGAGAGAATAGATTTAATTTTTTTTGTTATAAATTTATCTATTTTCCAATTTGAAATATCACTGATATTATCTTCATTTCCAAAAATAGTAATACCCCTCTCAATTGTTTCTATTTTCTTGCCATGGAGTGAAATAATACCGATACTTGAAACTTTTTTTAGTTTCTCAGGGGCTATTTTTGTAGCACAAGCACTAAAACCTAGTGTGATAAATATGCTCAAAATAATAAGTCTAAGTTGCATAATGATCCTTTATTATAATTAATAGGTTATTTTACTATAAACTTAATAATTATTAAAATAAATAAAAATTCTAACTTTACATGATATTTCTTAGGTGAGTTTAGCTATTTGAGGTCATTGTAAAGAGTATCTCCCTCTGCTGCTTCTCACTATAGTTAAACCGAAACTCTGCCTCTTTGAGGTAGTAGATGAACTGCTCTTCACTGACCCCTTTATATTGTGTGATAAAATTTTCAAAATAGTCCCAAAATGCTGTGATCTGATTTTGTAATGTATGGAGTTTGGCAATCTTGTGAAAGCGTAAAAACTTGGAGAGCTTTTTCTGTTCCCTCGCTTCTGTGAGATTAAAGTCATATTTTTGGGGTGTGGGCATCATGAGACTATAGACTCTGTTTTGATAGCAGAGGGTGAGAAAGTTTTGCACTTTATGCATATTTTTATCAAATACTTTCACACTTTTAGGCAGGTAAAGATACTCATCATACTCCTCTATAAGATGGGTGTTTTCTTGGTATTTTTCGTCTGCGTAGAGGGCGATTGCTTTTCGTAAATGATCATAGCGTTTTTTTACTGTATTAAAATGAAGATTTAACTTTTTAGCTGTTTGGGTTGCACTGTTTTGTTGGAGAAACGCTTCGATGATCTGTTGTTCCATCAGATATTTTTTAGGGCTAAATTTACGTTTACACTGTGCACATTTAGCTTGTCCATCATTTAACATATAGATTTTTGGATGATTACAATAGATGCAGTACATCCGTTCATGATATACGTTTAGTCCTTAAAGTGTAGTAGACAACACTACTTTAACATAAACCTAAAAATAAAACGAGTAAAATAGTGAATAGTTATTCATAAAAATATGAGGAGTAAGTATGGAGCTCTCTTTGATACTCATTTTCTGGTATGGTATTTTACATGCCTTTGGACCTGATCATCTCACGGCTATTGCTGATTTTTCGATTGGTAAAAACAAAAAAAAGACACTATTGATCACACTGATGTTTGCCATAGGGCATGGGATTAGTCTTTTTATCTTTGCACAGATTTTACAACATGTATCGCTCTCTGAGGAGCTTTTAGCTTATGGTGATATCATCAGTGCCTCGGTCATCATTGGGATGGGACTGTTTTTGCTTTTTATGGTTTTTACCCATCGTATACAACTCAAAAAACACTACCATGAAGGTAAAGAGCATATCCATATCTGGTTTGGAAAATCACATGAGCACAACAACAAAGATACTGCTTCCTCTTTTACCTTAGGACTTTTGATGGGGATTGGTGGTGTACGCGGGATGCTGATCACTTTAGGTGTTGTGCAGGGTGGTGTAGTTGATTTTAGTATGGTGGCTGCGTTTACTTTGGGTGTGATGCTCATCTTCATCGCTTTTGGATTTGTCATACTCTATATCAATCAAAACTTATTAGGGTCAGTACAAAATGTACGAAAAGCGTTTACTGTTGCTGGTGTGATTTCACTGGTAGTAGGTGGAAATATATTATTAGGATAGGGGAGAAAACATATGTGTAAAGATTGCGGTTGTAGTATTACAGATAGTGGGGCTACACACAGACAGGAACATCATGACCATTCAGAGGATCATCAAAAGGCACATGAAAATCTGCATCATAACCCTCAGCTCAATGATGCAAAAACAATTTCAGTTATCCAAAAGATATTGGATAAAAATGACCATGAAGCGGCACACAACAGAGCCCATTTTGATTCTCATGGTGTTTTGGGTGTCAATCTCATGAGTAGTCCAGGTAGTGGTAAAACAGCACTGCTTGAAGCGCTTGTTGAGGTTGCAGATTTTAGGTTTGGTGTGGTTGAAGGAGATCTTGAGACCAATAGAGATGCAGATAGACTCAAAGCCAAAGGGATTGTCGCCCAGCAGATACAGACAGGTTCTGCCTGTCACTTGGATGCGTTTATGGTGCATAAAGGGTTGCATCATATGCCACTAGAGGAGTTAGATGTCTGTTTTGTCGAAAATGTAGGAAATCTTGTCTGCCCTGCAAGCTATGATGTTGGTACACACCTCAATATCGTTTTAGTCTCTATCCCTGAGGGGGAAGATAAAGTGGCTAAGTATCCTGTGATGTTTCGTCAAGCAGATTTAGTACTCTTTACAAAAACAGATCTACTGCCACATTTTGAGTATGATATCCAGAGGGAGAAGCAAGAGGCAAGAGGGATCAAACCCAATGTTGATATCTTGGAAGTGAGTATCAAAGAGCCTGAGAGTATTCAAAAAGTGGCTGATTGGATCAAGTTTAAGCGGGAGATGCGCTAATGTGTTTATCGATTCCTAGTCGTGTGGTGAAAGTCAATGAAGAAGATAAGATCTGTACCGTTGATACGATGGGTGTACAAAGAGATGCGAGTCTGAACATGATGGCAGAGGGTGATGTGCAAGTGGGTGATTATGTACTGCTTCATATTGGATTTGTGATGAATAAGATCGATGAAGAGGAGGCGATGGTTTCTTTAGAGACTTATCGGGAGATACTCCAAATCATGGATGAAGAAGAGCGGCGTGAAACGATCTTAAAAGATGACAATTGTGAAAATAGAACTTAAAAATCTCTATGATGACTTTAGAGATGCACAGACAATCAAAGCTTATGCAAAGATCATCAAAGAGGATGCACAAAAGTTAGATAAAACGATTAATATCATGGAAGTGTGTGGTGGACATACCCATACGATTATGAAGTATGGATTGCCTCAGCTCATGCCTGAAAATATCAACTTTATTCATGGACCTGGGTGTCCCGTTTGCATTATGCCCAAAGAGCGGATTGATCATGCCTATGTGTTAGCGATGCAAGAAGATGTGATCTTAGTGACCTTAGGGGATATGATCAAAGTCCCTGGGAGTAATGGCAGTCTGCAAGATGCCAGAAGTAAGGGGGCAGATGTTCGCTTTGTCTACTCTCCGCTTGATTGTCTGAAGATTGCAGAGCAAAGTCCTGATAAAAAGGTGATCTTTTTTGCGATAGGCTTTGAAACTACGACACCTATGACCGCGGTGCTTTTAGAGCAGGTGATAAATAAAAAGATTGAAAATATTCTTTTTCATATCAATCATGTAACTGTCCCTGAAGTGATGCAAGAGCTTATCGATAGTCGGGATGTTCATGTAGATAGTTATAATAATAAAATAGATGCTTTTATAGGTCCTAGTCATGTGAGTGTGATTGCGGGTAGTCAAATCTATGCACCATTTCCTAAAACCTATGGACGTCCTGTGGTGGTTTCAGGATTTGAGCCTGTGGATGTGATGGAAGGGATCAGTATGATTGTTAAACAGTTTGTAGAGAATCGTTGTACGCTTGAGATCCAGTATAAAAGAGCTGTCATTTCTGAAGGTAACGTGAATGCACAGGCGTTTATAGAGAAGTATTTTGAGAAAGCAGATCTCTTTAAGTGGAGAGGTCTTGGTAACATTCCCCAAAGTGGACTCAAACTAAGAAACGCCTATGCAAAGTATGATGCGGAAGTGGTTTATACCAAAGTGCTTCCTATCAAAGAGATTGAAGATCATAAGCTCTGTATCTGTGGTGATATCTTAAGAGGGATGGCTAAGCCTCCTGAATGTAGCATCTTTGGAACGGCTTGTAAACCAACAACACCTATTGGGAGTTGTATGGTCAGCAGTGAAGGGGCTTGTGCTGCATACTATAAATATGGAAATCTATTAAAATGAATAAAAATATAACCATTGCCCATGGAAATGGCGGAGAAGAGAATGGCGAATTGATCGAAAAGATCTTTTTTAAACATTTTCAAAATGAGATCTTAGCTAAGGGTGAAGATGCTGCAGTGATTGAAGATGGCAAGCTTGCCTTTACTACCGATAGTTTCACGGTAAGTCCTCTCTTTTTTCCTGGTGGAGATATCGGAAAGCTTGCGGTATGTGGGACTTGTAATGATCTAGCGATGATGGGTGCAAAACCAAAATATCTCACATGTTCGGTGATTATCGAAGAGGGTTTTAGTAGTAGAGAGCTTGAAAAGATTGTTCGAAGTATGCAAAAAGAGCTTGAGATAAACGGTGCGATGGTGGTGAGTGGAGATACGAAGGTGGTGCCTAAAGGGAGTGTTGACAAACTCTTTATCAATACTACAGGAATTGGAGAGATCAAACAAAGTGGTATTAGTGCTAACAGCGTAGAAGAGGGACAGAGTATATTGGTGAGTCGTGATATTGGTACCCATGGTGCAACCATCTTTGCTGCACGTGAGGGTATTGAACTCTCTAGTAAACTTCAGACCGATTGTGCATCACTCTATCCTACGGTAAAGGCATTGATTGATGCAGGTATCAAGATTAGTGCGCTTAGAGATGCAACACGTGGTGGTGTGGCGGCAGTGCTCAATGAGTGGGCGCGTGCATGTGAAATCTGTATCGAGATAGAAGAGGAAAAAGTACCTATTTGTGATGAGGTGCAAGGGATGTGTGAACTACTTGGTTTTGAAGCACTCTCCTTGGCCAATGAAGGGACATTTGTGCTTAGTGTTGCGTCAGAGGATGAAGCCAAAGCATTGAGCGTGTTACAACAGTTTCATCCAAGTGCTACGGTGATTGGTCATGTGGGTAATTCACATCCATGTAAAGTGATTTTAAACAGCAGTTGGGGTACCAAGCGATTTTTAGATTTGCCAACTGGTGAGCTACTGCCTCGTATCTGTTAGGCTAAGATGAGAATAGCTCTTTTATGTAGTGCTTTTAATTCACTCTCACAATCGCTTTTTTGTGCCTTAAAAGATAGGGGTGATGAGGTAGGGGTTGTATTTGCTATAGAGGAAAGGCAGATGCGCTCAGAGATTGAGGCTTTTAACCCTGAAATGATCATCGCTCCTTTTTTAAAGCACTATCTCCCTGCCTCTATCTATGAAAAAACACCAACCTATATCTTTCATCCAGGTCCTAGAGGAGATCGTGGGGCTCATGCCCTAGAGTATGCGTTACGCTCAGAGACAAAGCAGTGGGGTGCAGTACTCTTAAAAGCAAATAGTGATTATGATGGCGGAGATATCTATGCAAAAGCTACGCTAGAGGCACGAGAGACCTATAAAGCTTCACTTTATCGTCAAGAGGTGACAAATGCACTTTTAGGGATGTTGGGTCACTTTTTTAGTAATGTTAAAGCGAATGATTATATAGCTCAAGTGATGAATCCGCTTCATCTACCAGTGACCCAAGAGGTGCGTAGAATTGATTGGCATAGAGACAAAACCCAAACGATTATTGATAAAGTGTTTTGCGCAGATAGTGATCCAGGTGTGTTAGATGAGATCTTGGGTGTAGAATGCTATCTTTTTGGTGCACATAGGGAAGATAAATTAAGAGGAAGTCCCAAAGAGGTTGTAGCCAAAAGAGATGGTGCAATCTGTCTTGGTACGATAGATGGTGCGGTATGGATTACCCATCTTAAAGCCAAAGACAGTTTTAAACTGCCTGCAACGTATCTGTTAAAAGAGAGACTTGCAGGGGTGAAAGAGCAGAGGTTACCGCTGATATTTGATAAGTCTTATGAGACATTTTATGAGATAAGCAGCGAGTGGAGAGGTGATGTGGTCTATCTCTGCTTTAATTTTCATAATGGTGCAATGCATAGTGAACAGTGTGTACGACTCAAATATGCGATTGAGTATCTTAAAAATACATGTAAAGTGTTGGTACTTGTAGGTGGTATGGACTTTTTTAGCAATGGTATTCATCTCAATATCCTTGAAGATAGCCAAAAACAAGGAGAAGATGGCTGGAGCAATATCAATGCAATGAATGATCTTATAGAGACGATTCTCTTTACTGATGAGATTGTGACAGTGGCTTCACTGGCTAGAAATGCAGGGGCAGGTGGCGTGTTTATGGCTTTGGCTTGTGATCATGTAGTGGCAAAAGAGGGTGTGGTACTCAATCCTCACTATAAGAGTTTAGGGCTTAGTGGTAGTGAATACCATAGCTATACATTGCCTAAACGTGTAGGTGATGAGATGGCATTTACACTTTTAGAGGAGGCTTTACCTATTTCTGTTGAGAAGGCAAAGAAGATCGGGATGATAGATGCTGTCTATGATCATGCTTGTTATTATGCGAAGCTTGATAGTTTTTGTCAAAGTGTTTATAGCGATGATTTTATCTGGGAAAAGCAGGAGTATTTAGAAAACGAGCGAGAGAGGATAGAGGTGTTAAAAGAGCGGGAACTTACAAAGATGTATCCAGAGTTTTGGGATGAAAAGAGTGACTTTCACCATTTACGAAAAGCATTTGTCTATAAAACATGTGCCACAGAGACACCACAAAGGTTAAAGGGTAGAGATGCATGAGTATAGTATCGTTCAAGCACTGCTAAATCAGTGTGAAGAGATTGCCAAAGAGAATCAAGCAACTAAAGTAAGCAAGGTAATTACGAAGATAGGGGTGATGAGTGGTGTAGAGATACATCTGTTACAGATCGCTTTTGATACCTTTAAAGAGGGGAGTGTCTGTGATGGAGCTGAGTTTGTGATACATGAGCAAAAGTTAAAAATATACTGTAATGCGTGTGGAAATGAAGAGGAGATACAAGAGCTTCGTTACCTCTGTAGTGCATGTGAGAGTTTAGATGTGAAGGTGATTGATGGAGAAGATATGTATTTGATGAGTTTGGAAATGGAGTAATGTTAGTCATGCTAAAAAGTTAAAAAGGAGAGAGATGCAAGAGTATTGGGAACTATATATGAAAAACCTAGAGGGGCATCCTGCCACGGTACAGTTTAATGCAGGAATCTCGATGGAGATGGAAGAGTTAAAGTATACTTATCCAACAGTTGCTTTTGTCAAAGCAATCTTGAAAGAGCCTATGGATAGTGGACTTTTGCGTGAATCAGAAGAGCCAGAGATTCTTTTTATGGAAGATAAGCTTGAAGCCTCTTTGATTAAGTTTCGTATCGGTAAGTATGTAGGACGTGTCATTACCGATAGCAGTGTGACTTTTATCTATTATTTGCAGTTTACCTATAACTGGCAGGATTTTTTAGATTTTGCACTTGATGAGTTTAAAAACTATGAGATTACGAGTGGTTTTCAAGAAGATGGTGATTGGAACTACTACCAAAACCTGCTCTATCCAACAGTAGGTGAGTGGCAGATTATTCAAAATCATAAGGCGTGTGATGTACTCAAAGAGAAGGGAGATAACCTACATCAAAAAAGGGCAATTGAGCATAAGGTCTTTTTTAAAGAGGATGCACAAAAAGAGGCATTTATAGTGAGTATTGAAGAAGAGGGGTTTAGTGTGCAAGAGACAATTACCAATGATGAGGGTGTTGGTGGTATAAAGTTTTATCGGGTGGATAAGCCGTTTTATTATGATATTGATGGGTTAACGCAGATGATTATCGCTAAGGCCGAAGAGTTTGGTGGGGCATATGATGGTTGGGAGACAAGTCTTGTCAAGCTATAGTGTGACTATAGCAGTGACTCGATAGTATTATAGGCTGAGAGTTTAGTGATCCATGTGGGCTTGATCTCTTTAAAGCCTAACTTCGCTCCCAGTAGCATACCGCCAACCATACCTCTTGCTGCACTGTCTCCACCAGCTTGTACGTTGGCTTCTAAGAACTCTTCAAAGCTATTTTGATATTTGAGTACTAAGAAAATGGTACTGGCCAGCGCTCCTTTGAGATTACATGAAGCACCTAATTTTTCTACGGTCTCTATGGGGGCTTCATCTACAAATTTTAAAGCAAGTTCTACTTCATTTTTCACAGTATCTCCATAAAAAGCAGCATTGCCTTGGATTAGCATCTCCAAAGGCTGATTGTATAAAAGCCCCATCACTACTTCGGTGATAAATTTACTGCTCTCTAATGCCTCTTTTGACATATGGGTTAAGACGGTATGCAGTTTGATGGCATCATTGATCTCATCGATATTATCATGTAAGGTATAGATTAGTGGTGCATGGCGTCCTATGATACTCAGCTCTGTAGAGTTAGAGCCACACGCTAGAAAAGATTTTCCCTCTTTGAGGTGTGTGAGTGTTTGGGTAGAGGCTTTATCTTTGTATCCTGTGTATGGCGTCATTTTTGATTGCCATAGTTTTCCAAAATTGATAGCATCATAAGTTTTATGCTCTTTTAAGTGCATTAAAAGCCATAAGGCTTGATCCCCATAATGGGTAAAATCACCCGCTTTTTTGGTTGGGTGATAAGTAGAGAGTGGGTTATTGAGGGTTGAGAAGTCTAAAGTGTTGGTATTGATCTCATTTGTTTCATAAATCCAATGTCCACCTAAGCTGTATGCATCGGCTAAAAAGGGTGCCCAAAGTAGGCCTAATAGTTTATCATTTTCCATTATATAACCTTTGATGTGTCAAGTGTGGACATGATAACAAATTTAGAGTAATTTACTGTGCTGAAGGGTCTTTAAATTTTAAAATTATTTTTTCCAATGCTGTTTGACTACTTTTTTTAGTAGCGGTAACTCCTTTTGCTTGAAGATCAGCGAGTATGACTTTGATATAGTCATTAAACTTTGTTAGAAGTGTGTCACTTAGTGCAAAGTCAAAAGTGATCTCTTGGGGTACGATTGCAATGATATTGGAGTTGGGTCTAGGTTTATCTTGAAGATCAAGCATATCTAGGCATTGTAGTACACCTATTTCATGTGCACTTCCACTATTAAGACCATAACCTCCAAGCTCAGTAGCAGGGATATTATAGATGCTTCCAGGGCTATCTTTAAGTGCAATAGTGTCGAGTATGATGACTGTTTTGTATGCTATAAAAATATCAAGTAGATTGATACCTTCACCACCACCGTTGATAATGTTTATTGCTGGTTCAAATGTAAAATTGGTAAATAGATATTGTGCCGCATAAACGCCGATACCGTCATCTTTTTGTAAAACATTTCCGATACCAAGAAGTGCAATATTTGGGAGTGTTTGCATGGGGAGTTTTAAAGCTGTAAAGAGGAAGGTTCCTCTTTACTAGGTAGACTAGCCTCTAAGACCTAGAGATTTGATAACTTCTGTATATCTACCAAAGTCTTTTGACTTAAGGTATCTTAAAAGTCTTTTTCTTTGACCTACAAGCTTAAGTAGCCCAAGACGTGAGCTGTGGTCTTTTTTATTTGTTTTAAGATGTTCAGTAAGATACTGAATTCTATTCGTTAAAAGTGCAACTTGTACTTCTGGAGAACCTGTATCATTCTCACCTCTGCTGTATTCCTTGATGATTTCAGACTTTTTCGCCGAATCTAAAGCCATTTTGACCTCCTGATTGGTATTTATTTAAAATGGAGTGTGATTATACAGAAAAAAACAAAAAGTTTGTTTAAATCTAATTTAGCACACCATCCTTATAGTGCCACTCTGCTTTTTTGTTCCCATTTTCAAAGTACTCTGTTGAGATACCATTGAGTTTATTGTTCTCATAGTGTAATTCATAGTGTGGGTTGCCATTTGGGTAGTATCGTGTACTTTTACCACTTCTGATACCATTTTTATAGTGCCATTTTGCTTTAAGTTTACCATTTTCATACTCACTGCTCAGACCATTGAGTTGGCCATTTTCGTAGTTGAGTTCATGTTGGAGGTTCCCTTTTTCATCATATCTTGAGGTCACACCTGTCTGTTTACCCTCGATAAAGTTAATATCTGCAACTTTGATACCATCTTGACTATATTCAGTACTGACTCCATTGAGCACATCATTGATAAAGTTCCATTTGACTTTTACTTTACCGTTTGGGTAATACTCTGAGGTGATACCGTTTTTCTTACCATTTTGGTAGTTGTATTCAAATTTTAAAACACCATTACTGTCATATTCTTTAGATGTTTTTGCGTTTGCGCTAAGCGCTAAAAGTGCACTGAGTGCAAATGATGTCAATACTTTTTTATACATATTTATTTTCCTTGACTTATTTTTCAACTATTTTATCAAATCGTCATTTAAATTATTTTATTAAATATAGTATATCATGTATAGAAATATCACTTTTTACAAAGGTCGTGTCATGAATGATAGAGTATTGCATCTTTTTTTTGTACTGATAATCGCTGTGTTAGCTTTGAATGGCTGTGCATCCAAACAACCTCCATTAGAAGATATCTCTAATGCTAAAATAGCACTTTTAAAAGCCAAAGATGCAGAGGCTGGTGTTTTGTCACCAAATACCTTTGCATTGGCCAAAAAGCAGTTTAGCGTGAGTAAAACACATATGGATAAAGAGGAGTACGAAGAGGCAAAATATGCTGCACAAAAAGCTTACATGAGTGCTAAGCTTGCAACACAAAAAGCAAAAAATGCCAAAGTACAAAAGCAGGTTGATCAGTTAAATGATGAGGTTAACAGTATCAAACAAGAGTTTACAACAATTGTAGATTAAAGGAAAATGATGAAGATTTATATCAATATAGCGCTGTTAAGTCTACTATTTTTAAGTGGTTGTAGTCAAAAGCCATTGCAGGGTGAACGTTTAAAAGCAGCAAAAACAGCCTATTTGAAACTCAAAGAGGATCCACAGATCAACAATGATGCACCGATGGAGCTTTATAGTGCAGGTAAAGTTTACGCGATGAGTGAGTCTGTTAAGTCTGTGAAAGAGGCTGACCATCTTGCTTTTATGTTAGAAGGTCAGGTGGAGGTTGTCAAAGAGAGTGCACGAGCTAAAAAGTTGACACAAGATCTACAGAAGTTAAAAGCGTTAAAGACCCAAGCCCTTTTAGATGAAAAAGAGAGCCAACTGCTCATATTACAAAAAGAGGCGCAAAAAGCAAGGTTAGAGGCGCAGATGACCCAAGAGAAGCTTGAAGCGTTACAAGAGTTAAATGCTAAACAGACCAACCGTGGATTAGTCTTGACACTGGGTGATGTGTTGTTTGAGACGGGTAAATCGAAACTACTTGCAGGATCACTACGTGCGATAGAGAAATTAACCGTATTTTTGAGAGATAATCCTGAGCGTTTGGTCTTGATCGAAGGGCATACGGATAATGTTGGTAGTGCTACATTTAACCTTGATCTCTCATTAAGACGTGCAGGTGCAGTTGAAGAAGCTTTAATTGCTAAAGGGATTGTAAGCAACCGTATGTCAGTTAAAGGTTATGGTGAAATCTATCCTGTGGCAAGTAACAATGAATCAGCAGGTCGTCAGAGAAATAGACGTGTTGAGATTGTGATCTTAGAGGAGGGTGCTAATCCTGAGGAGATGTTAAGGGAGATACAAAACTAACACCTCTTTTTCTACAAGGGTCCAAGAGATATGCTTTTGTACCCTTATACTTTTTCTTATTCCTCATACATTTAAAATAACTTAATTTTTGTCGATATATAAAAAATGATTTAATTTTTAGGATATTCGATGTACAAAATGTATTGCATGTTAGTGGTACTTTTACTCTTTACAAGTGGTTGTCAACAAAGTAGTGAAGCACCACAATCTACTCAGGAAGTTGTAACGTTGAGTCAAGTTATAGAAGATGAGCCAAAAGTGATGAATGATGAGCATATAGAAAATAGTAGTTCAACACAAGAGAAGATTTCTGTAATGGAACATAACACAACAGAAGAAGAGGATGAAAACAGTACAGAGGTAATCCCTAGCATCGACATAGAACCTGTGATAGAAGATATTGTTGATCAAAACTACAGCGTAGTCCCGCCACATATATCCCCAGATCCACTCAATATTGCAGCGACAACTTATGATGCCTCTTTTGAAGTTCCAAGTAGGCACTATTTTTTAGAAAAGGGTGCGTCATTTGATCAGCGTTACCAAAAAAGTGGGCAAAGATCTATCAAACTTAGTGAGGCTGATGATGCCGTCAAAATATTTAATATCCCAGTCAATGAGGGGGCTTGGTATATTGTAAGTGGATATATCTATGTTGAGTCAATCCCTAGTGATGTGGTACGCTTTTATATTGGCTATACGCATGAAGGAGAGCATATAAACTCCGTTAACTATTCTTTAATATCTACCTCTAAAGCAGGTGTTTGGGAAGAGTTTACTATACCTCTTTATATACAAAAAGATAAAAATGTCACAGATATTAAGATGACAATCCGTAATGTTGGATCACCAGATGTTGAGGGCGAGACGATCAGTGATGTATGGATTGATGATGTGAGTATACACGGTGTTAAAGATAGTGCTAAACTCTTTGGATTTAAAGCCCCTATCAAAAAAGATGTTTTTGAGGGGTCCAAAGTGAGAGTGGATCATCTAGGTAATTTTGAGATTCACAATGGTGATAATTTTGAACCCTTCTTCCCCTTGATCATCTATCCTGCAAGTGATCAGACAAAATGGACAAACTATAAATCCCAAGGTTTTAATACGGTCATTTGTAATAACCCACTTGAAGCACAAAATGCAGTGAATGCAGGATTGTATTGGGTGTGGGATCTCTTTAGCTATGGAGTCAATGAAGAGGCTTTGGGATATGAACGTTTTGTGCAGGAGTATCAAAATTTACGTACACAATCACCTAAGCTATTTGATAAATTGCTCTATTTCTACTGGGATAATGAAAAATATTTGATTTTAGACTCTTTTAAACGTTTCTCAGATCACATTAAAGAAGTGGATCTTGATGCACAAGGCAACCGTATGAGACCTATCTATATGCACCTTGATTTTACCACTGGCAATAAAAATTACTATAATGAGGCTTATAAGTTAATCGATATTCAAGGTGCTTATGCGAACCCTTTACTCTACCAAGAGAATGATTTGGTAAATTACAGCTATGCCTTTAAAGGGAACTACAATGCTGAGTTTGCCAACTTTTCAATTTTTGAAAATCTTTCAAACTCACATATTCCAAAATCGATCTTTGTGATCAATTCACCTCAAGATGCAAAACTTGAAAATAGTATCTTTGCAGCATTAGCACGTGGTGGAAGAGGGTTTGCTTACTGGAAAGATAGTGGATCACAACCTGCTGTTGAGACCAGGCCTTGGTGGGGATCTTTTCCTATGATTAGTGCAAAGCTTAAACGGTTAGAGTCTTTTTTGAGGACACCTAACTGGAGCAGTTGGGAGCTTCACTCCACATTAACTGATGATGAGGATGGGTTAGTTGTGGGAAAACGAGATTTTGCCAATCAACGATGTATGATTTTTGCAAGTCGCTCGGCAAAAGAGGAGGTTGTCACTTTGAGTACACCTGATCAAAATATCACTAAAGTGTATGACCTTTTAGATAATCATCTTGTTACTGAGGGGGTAGGGTCACATATGACGTTGACCCTTGCCCCTTATGAGAGTGGTGTTTACTGTTGGGAGTAGCTTTGTGCTGCTTCTACTGCTTTAGTGGCATTGAGTTTGCCATAGGCCCTATAGGTGTCAAAACCAGCACTGTTGTAGGTTGCAAAGCTCCCCACTTTATCTGCTGTTTGTATAAGTATCTCTCTGATTTGATCGGGGGTTAGATTTGGGTTGACGCTGAGCATCAGTGCAACAACACCAGTAGTTAAGGGTGCAGCAAAACTGGTACCATGGGTAAAGGCATATCGATTGGAAACGAGATTAAATTGATATTCACTACCCAATGATCCCGTATCATCAATCCCTAAGATTCCTGAACTTATAGAGAGATCACCTGCTGGTGCAAGCAGGTCAATATTACTACCATAGTTAGAGTAGCTTGTGACATCATTCCACTCATTGGTTCCACCTATTCCAATGACACTTGAGAGTTCTGACTCATCATTGATTGGACTTCCAATACGATCACGACAGACAAAAGCGAGCTCATCATTTTGAATAACGGCTTCATAGTTTCTATCCATATTGCACCCTTCGTTGCCACTCGCAAAGATGATGGTAATACCTGCATCTTTCAGCTCTTGAAAGTAATTCGCAACCAGATCAGAGACGTTATTAGTTCCCCAACTACAATTAATCACTTGTGCACCATTATTCTTAGCATATTCAAATGCTTCGATAGTAGAAGCATCGCTCCCTTCAGATTGAATAAGAAGAAGTTTAGCATTAGGTGCTGCACCGACTAATCCTTTACCGTTAATAGGTGAAGCGATAAACCCTGCTACGGTAGAACCATGGGATGTAGTATCAGTTTTATTAGAGACATCGGTTGTTTTCGTATCAGCATTATAAGTAGAAAGGACATTGGCTTGTAGATCTTCATGGGTAGCTTCAAAACTACTAGGATCGATAACTGCGACAGTGACATCTTCTCCTTTTGTGATCTTCCATGCCTCTTTGATATGTAAATGGGCTTCACTATCGATGCCATAAGCGCGTCCAAAGTCACTATTATATTCAAAGTGCCAGGCATACTTATAATAGGGTTCATCCTCTATCGTATTGTTTTGATCTCCATCAGAGGTACTACCACAAGCACTTAAGAGTAGAAGTGGTGCAATGGTGCTATAGAGCCATAATCGTCTATTCATCGACTTTTTCTCTCTTTGACAAAGTTTGGATGGGCAAACTCAATCGCCTCGTTAAGATAGAGTTTGTTTGCAATTTCAAAAGGATTTTCACCATTTTCAAGTGTAATTAAAATAATAGAGCTAGTAAGATTAGATCTATTATTGAGGTTTAATGTTTTAAAAATATTTTCGCATGCTTGGGTATCACTGCATTTAGCTAACACCTCTTTGGTGACACCTATCTTTTGACCTGCACTGTTTTGGTAATACTCAACAGATGTTGAACTATTTTGATCTACTGCTCGACTCTCTTTAAGTTTTGTAAGTTCTACTTTTTTACCATATGAGTAGTACGTTTCACTCATCAAAAATGAAGCCAACAAGGTAGTCACTAAAAGTATACGCATAAATGCTCCTATTAAAATAATCTTGAACTTATTGTAGCTTATCTAAGTTAATCAATTGTTACTGCAATTTAAATACAAAAATACTATTACTTTAAGTTATATTACTAGCTCTTTGTTATATAATTTTATATTATTTATAAAAAGGTGGAATAATGCGTATACTACTACTTTTAGTACTTCTGGTTTCGGGTGCATTGCATGCAGGCAGTTTTAGAGTGACAGGTACAGTCGTCTCTGATAATCAAAAGATGATCGGTGCTAGATATATGGGGTATGTCAAACGTATCTACTTCGAAATAGGTGATAAAGTCAGACGTGAAGATACGATTTTTGAGTTAGAGTCTGCAGAGTTTGATATCTTAAAAAACCAAGCAGATCTTGCACTTGAACAGGCTGAGATTATTGTGGACATGTATCGTACACGGATGGATTCGATCAATAGGGAAAAAAGAAGATTGAAGATTGCAGGGAAGAAAAACAAAACATTAGAGTTTGAAGATTTGGATATGTTAGCGGATAATGTCTCTGCTGGACTTGCTGCGGCACAAGCGTTGGTACAGAGTGCGACTGAAAAGGTCAAACAAGTGGCAACGATTTCAGACTATTTAGAGGTTAAAGCACCAAATGATGGTATTATCGTCCAAAAGCAGATTCGTGTGGGAGATTTGATTGTGCCTGGAATGCTTGCTTTTGTCTTAGTAGATTTGGATCATTTAGAGATTGAGGCACAAGTGGCAGAATCTGATCTTTTAAAAGTGCGTCCAAGACAGATGGTAGATATAGAGATTCCTTCACTCAAACATAAGATGCGAGGTACTATTAAGTCAGTGGTTCCAAGTGCTAATCCTATGGCACATACCTTTGCGATACGTATTAAGTTTAAAAAAGATCATGAGATGATTTTCCCAGGTATGTTTGCTAAAATTGATATTCAGTATAGGGATGAGTAGGTTACTCATCCCGTTTGATGTGTGTTTTTAACTTTTATGTTTTTCGTCAAACTCAGGCATCATCGCCTCTGTGTTGTCCATTAGTACAGGGACGAAAAAGAGTGATACGAGTGTTGCTGCCATCGATCCAAAGATGAGTGCAATTCCCAACCCTCCAAAGATTGGATCAGTGGCTAGCAATAAGCTTCCCAAGATAATTGCGATAGCTGTGAGTAAAATTGGTTTTGCACGTGTTGAGGTGGCAATAGCTATTGCTCTTTTTTTCTCAATACCATCTGCAATAAGTGATTTAGAGAAGTCAATCAAAAGAAGAGAACTTCGTGCACTAATACCCATTAGTGAGATAAATCCAATCAGAGAAGTTGCGGTTAAAAAGAAGTTGGTGCCACTAAAGATTAGTGCTATTTTATCCGTGATATAGTGTCCTGCCAAAACGCCAATAATAGAGAGAAAACTACCCGCAAGTACAATGCCACTAAGTGCAAATGATTTGTAGTAGACAACCATGAGTAAAAACATTAAAACAAGTGCAGCGATAAAGGCACCACCAAGATCTCTAAAGGTATCTAGAGAGACTTTCATCTCTCCATCCCAACGAAGTAACATCTTTTGACCACTCTCTTTATCTAGAAGGTTGAGGTCAAACATGTAGGTTGACATGCCTGGTATTTTTGTCACTTCAAATTTTTTAGAAAAGTACTCAATCATCTTATCTCTGGCTTCGAGTAGTGGATAGACTTGACTCACCATATCACACTCTGCTGTGATGGTAACAAGGTTTTGCAGGTTTTTACGAAAGATTGCAGGGTTAGACTCTACTGGATTGATCTTTACCAGTTCTCGAAGTGGTACCATGATACCCATTTGATTCATTAGTTTTAGTGAAGAGAGTTTGGCAATGAGTGCATTTTTACTTCCATCGTCTACCGTTCTTGTCTCATCTGTTAACCGCACAAAGATAGGGATTTGATCTTGTTGATTACGTGTATTTTTGACTGCCACCTGATGACCTTGAAATGCAAGATAGATGATTTGGTTAACTTGTGAAACACTTAATGCACTACGTATAATCTTCTCTTTATCGGGGACAAGTTCATATTTGGTAAAGAGTGTATCTTGCATGATGTCGATATCAACAAGTCCTTCAGTTTCTCCTAAAATATTAGCAACTTCACCTGCTGTTTGACGGGTGAGCTTTTGATCTTTTCCAAATAGCTCTACAACAATTGTGGCAAGCGTTGGTGGACCTGAAGGCATCTCGACAAATTTGATCGTTGTCTCAGGGACGATAGGGTTACACTTTTCATTGACCAATGGTCTTAAACGGTGCACCATCATATAAGAGGCTTCATCACGATGGTGCTTATCTGTAAGGTTGATGACAATTTCTGCTTGGCTCTTAAGCCCTTTAAGTGCACTTCCTTTGACAAGCCCTGCATAATCTAGTGGTGCACCTTGTCCTAGATAGACTTCCATATCGGTGATCTCTTTTTCATTTTTCAAAAGATCAACGATACATGTGGTAACAGATTTGGTCTGCATAATAGAGCTATTGGTAGGGGTATCTACATAGATGGTAAAGGTATTGGCACTTTTACCTGGAAGCATCTTAGCTAGTACCAACTTAGTAGGAATCATCATGACTGACCCCATGAGCGTTAAGAGTACAATAGCCACCACCATACGCTTTTTAGAAGTAGAGGTGAGAATACTATAAATTATTTTTTCCATGGAAGACTCACTTTTACTTTTTTGGTTAGATTATAGAGGCGTGTTTTGATGGGTACTTTATCGTGGTTGTCATCTCCATGTTTGATCAGTTTTTTGGCTAAGTATGGGGTAAAAACATAGGCAACAAAAAGAGAGACAGCTAAGGCAACAGGTACATTAAGCGGAATAGGGAGCATAAACTGTCCCATCATACCACCGACAAATGCCATAGGAATCATCGTCAACATGATTGCGATAGTAGCGATGTTTGTTGAGGGACCAATCTCATCGGTAGCTTCAACGATGAGTTCACTAAAATCTTTACCTTTAGACTCTTCAAGATGTAGATGCCTATGTATATTTTCAATGACGATGATGGCATCATCAACAATAAGTCCTAAAGAGAGTAAAAAAGCAAAGAGGGTGATACGGTTGATAGTTTGGTCAGTCATCATCGCTAAAAATAGGGTAGTGGCTAAGATCATTGGTACTGCAATGGTAACGACCAATGACTCTCTCCATCCCAAAAATGGTACTAAGATCAGTGCAATAATAAGAATTGTAATTAAAAGATGATGTACCAGTTCATTGACCGCTTCATTCGCTCTTGTTCCATAATTTCTCGTGATAATGTAGCCCACACCACTGGCATCTAGCTCAGCTTTAGACTCACCGAGACGTGCGATAACATTTTCAGCGATTGTAACAGCATTGGTACCTTTAAGCTTGGAGACCTCTAGTGTAATCTGGTCTCCTGCATCTTTAAAAGTTGCATTGTCATCTTGGTAGGTGATAGTGGCTGATTTGAAGTTTTGAATATCATAGCTATACTCTATATTTGAGATATCTTTGAGATAGATTGGGGATCCGCGATATTGTGCCACAATGAGATGTTTAAGATCTTCAATATCTTCAATCGCATTTTTAATCCCAAAAATCACTAAAGAGTTACTTGCCGTGGGAGAATCAATATCTGGAGCATTGGTCGAGATTGAGCGTATAGATTGTGCAACTTGCCCTAGTGAGATATGATAGCCTGAGAGTTTATCAAGATCTATCATGACGTTAAATTGTGGACGTTTTGCGCCTTTGAGATTACTTTTGGAGACATTATCGATAGCATTGATATCTTGTTGTAGGTCACGTATCTTTTTATAGAGTTTGATGTTGTCAACCTTAGCACCCTCTTTTTTATAAAAGGCAACCGTTAAGACAGGGACATCGATATCAATATCAAATGGTTTGACCAATGGTGGCAAAGTACCAGTGGGGAGCCCATCCATGTTTTGCATCACTTTGTCATATAACTTGAGGTTTGAAGATTCACGATCTTCTCCAATGATATACTGTACATTGACCATACCAAAGTTATTCATCGCAGTACCATAGATGTTATCAACACCTTTGATTTCTGAAATACGGCGTTCTAACGGTTTGATAATGACATTTGTAATCTCTTGTGGGCCAGCTCCTGGCATGGCAACAATAACCGATCCACCACTGACTTGAATTTGGGGATCTTCCTCTCTTGGCATCACGACTAAAGAGATATAGCCAAGTGCAAGAATAGCGATACCAAGTATCATCGTCAGCGGGTTTGTTAAGAATACCTTTGCCAGATATCCTGCAATGTTTTTGATTTTGTATTCATTGTCCATAAAAGCGATTATATCAGATAAATTTATAAATAAATCTTATAAGTGATACTTTTTCATTATAAATTTATTTTATGTTCAAAAGGGCTCAATTTGCGAGAGTTTAATCTTATTATGGTTATAATCAGACAAAAATACCCTTTAAAAAAACTAGGAGTATCATGTTATTGACCAAAGCGAGTGAGTATGCGATGTTATCATTGGTGCTTATCTCCAGACAGAACAGTCCCGAAGATGTGGATACACTCTCTAAAAGATTAAATATTTCAAGAAGTTTTTTAGCTAAAGTACTGCAAGCTTTAGCCCGTGAGGGGATCTTAAAGTCTTATAAGGGTGCAAAAGGTGGTTTCTCATTAAACCTTAAACCTGAAGAGATATCGATACGCAAAGTGATCGAAGTGGTTGAGAAAAAGCCTATCACTATTTTTGAGTGTGCACAAGATACAGGACACTGCCCTACAGGCAAAGGAGACTTCTGTATGATTTGGCCTTTTCTAAATAAGTTCCAATCTAAGATAGATGACTTTTTAAACGAGATGACACTAAAAGATATTTTATGATAAAATCCTAAAGATTAATATCTTTAAGGATTTGCTTTTGGCTAAAGAGAAAAGTGCCAATAACATGGCAGGGATGATGCGATTTTTAGAGCCTATTGCAAAATCCAAAGATTTAACAATGGTCTTTTTTGTGATTGCGATATTGGCAATTATCATTGTACCACTGCCTAGTGGGTTTTTAGACTTCTTTTTGACAATCTCTTTGGCAATTTCAGTTTTAATCCTTATGATAGCACTCTATGTGCCTAAACCTACTGATTTGACGACTTTCCCTACCTTAATCCTTATTGTAACGCTTTTTAGACTCTCTTTAAATATCGCAACCACACGTATGATTCTCTCTAATGGACACCAAGGTCCTGATGCGGTAAGTGATATTATCAGTAGTTTTGGACAGTTTGTGGTAGGTGGAAACTATGTGATTGGTGTGATTGTTTTTATCATTTTAGTTCTTATCAATTTTATGGTTATTACCAAAGGTTCAACGCGGGTTGCTGAAGTTGCAGCACGTTTTACACTTGATGCGATGCCTGGTAAACAGATGGCAATTGATGCAGACCTTAATGCTGGATTGATTGATGAAAAGACAGCACGTGAACGAAGAGAGACGATACTGCAAGAGGCAAACTTTTATGGTGCGATGGATGGTTCAAGTAAGTTTGTCAAAGGGGATGCGGTTGCAGGTATTATCATTACTTTGATCAATCTTGCAGGTGGTTTTTTAATTGGGATGTTTCAGTTTGACATGAGTGCTTCTGATAGTGCTTCTACCTTTACGATTTTAACCATTGGTGATGGGTTGGTGTCTCAACTACCTGCACTGATCATCTCTACTGCCACAGGTATTATTATCACAAGGTCTAATAAAAGTGATGAAGGGTTTGCCGATGGTGCTGTAAATCAGTTGGTAAATGATTATAAAACACTTTTTATCGTGGGATTTATTTTATTGATGTTCTCTATGGTACCAGGACTGCCTACGTTTTCACTTGCTTTTGTAGGGTTTATTTTTGTGGTAATGGGATACTTTATCAAAACATCTCAAGAGCGATTATTGGGTGCGCCTACCGTTGAGGCAGCACAAGAAGAGTCAGAAGCCAAGCAGCAAGAACAGAAAAAGTCAGTACAGGAGCTACGAGAAGAGGAAGAGAAAGCGTTAGAAGATATCTTGAAGCAGGAAGTGTTAGAGTTAGAGCTTGGCTATCAGTTGATACGTTTGGCAGATCCTGCGATGCAAGGTGATCTGTTAGAGCGTATTAAAAGTATGCGTCGAAAGATTGCCACAGATTTTGGTTTTTTAATCCCTCAAGTACGTATTCGTGACAATTTACATTTAGGACCAAATAACTATCAACTTCTGCTTAAAGGTGTAGAAGTGGGTAGTGGTGAAATATATCCTGATAAGTTCATGGCCATGGATAGTGGCTTAGTGAGTGAAGAGATGCAGGGCAATAAAACAAAAGAGCCTGCATTTGGACTTGATGCTATCTGGGTTGAAACAGCTAGAAAAGAGGAGGCAATTACCAAAGGATATACGGTTGTTGATCCCTCTACGGTGATCTCTACGCATATTAGCGAGTTAGTGAAAAAGTTTGCACAAGAGCTGCTTACCCGTCAAGATGTAAATGAACTGATTGAAAATGTAAAAAAGAGTCATCCTGTGGTGGTCGAAGATACGTTAAAAGTTGCGAGTGTTGGTCTTGTACAGCGCGTACTGAGAGAACTGTTGGCAGAGAAGATACCCATCAAAGATATGTTAACGATCTTAGAGACCATTAGTGACGTGGCAGAAGTGACAAAAAATACAGATATTATTGTTGAACAGGTACGCGCAAAACTTTCACGTGTCATTACTAAGCTTTATAAAGATGATAAAGGGGTATTAAAATTATTAACATTTGCAGCCCCTACTGAACAAAAACTCTTAGAGAGCTTACAAGAGAGAGAGGGTTTAAAAGATCTACTTTTAAACATAGGTCAGATAAACTCCCTAGTACAAAAAGTCAGTGATGAGGCAGCCCGAGTTTTACAGATGGGTGTTGCTCCTGTTATATTGATTGTAGATCCTAATCTACGTAAATCATTAGCAGAGATTTTTACAAAATTTAGTCTTGATGTGGTGGTACTCTCCCATGCAGAAGTTGATCCTATGACACAGTTTGAAGTGTTAGGGTCAGTAGATGTCGAAGATTTATAAAGGAAATATATGAAAGTTTACCATCTCTCCCATATTGATCTTGATGGTTATAGTTGTCAATTGATCACAAAACGTTGTTTTGAACATATCTCTTATTACAATTCAAATTACGGTAAAGAGATAGATCAACGCATAGAGCAGATGATTACAGATATCAATTGTAATGATCATGATGAAAATATGATCTTGATTACTGATCTAAACTTGACGTTAGTACAAGCTAAAAAGTTAGTAGCCCTTGCTGAAGAGTCCCATAAAAAGATAGAAATATTACTGTTAGATCACCATAAAACGGGTCAAGATTGTGCGGATAAGTATGACTGGTATCATCTTGATGTCAAGCGGTGTGCGACTAAAATTACCTATGATCACTTTTTAGAAGCTGGGTTTGATATCGCTTCAATGCAGAAGTATGTAGATGTAGTCAATGCGGTTGATATTTGGCTCAGTCACAGTGAATATTTTGAACTTGGAAAAGTTTGTATGCGACTGGTCGCAGGTTCAAAAGAGGTCAATCGTATGCTTTTCCCTGAAAAAAATAGTGATTATATCTTCTCTATTTTAGAAGATGCAATGCCTTATTTTGAACAAGTATCTGCACATATTGCATTGGATAATGCGGTACATGGGATTAAGAAGGATTTTTTTAGAGTAAGTGAAGATAATACCCTTGAAAATCTTGTTTCACATTTTGTGGTAGACATGCTCAGTGAAAATAGAGATGCTTTAAGTGTCAACTATAATGGTTATCGTGGTATTTTAACATACTCTATCGGGAATACTTCGATCATTGGTAATGAGTTTTTGGTTCGTAATCCAGATTTTGATTTTTTTATGGATATCAATGGTCGTAAAAATGTCAGTCTTCGTGCCAATAATAAAGCCGATGTGAGTATGATTGCGAAGAAACTTTTTAATGGTGGTGGACATGCCAATGCCAGTGGTGGAAGGTTTGATGAGTTTAAAGACTCTTTTATCTATGCTGAGATCAAAGAGCAAGTACAAGATAAAATGATAATAGGAGAAAATAGTGAGTAAAGTACAAGAGTTAGAAGCAGAAGTTGAAGATTTAACGATACATTTAGCAGATATGTTAGAAGCAGCACTCTATTTTGCAGGTGTCAAAGAAGATCAACTTGAAAACGCTGTCAAAACTTATGTAGAGAGTCTTGATGATGTTTTTGAGGATGATGATGGTGAGATGGGATATAAAGAGATTATCAAAGTGATTCACCATATCAAAATAGCGAAACCGGAATTTTTTGCTTAAAATTTTATGAATGTTATACTCTCTCTTAGTGGGATCTATTTTTTTATTCTTTTAGGATATCTCTCCAAGAGAGTTTTTCAAAAAAAGTTAGATGAGAAGACATTTGTACTTTTCTCTATCTACTTTTTACAACCTATTCTTGTCTTTTGGGGATTGACAACCCAAGAGATTAATACTTCTGTATTAACAGCTCCACTCATATTTATAGTCGCTGTTTTAGTGGCACTCTTTTTTAGTTTGATTTTTTCACTCTATCTTTTTAAAAATCAAAAAGATCGCTCTATCGCAACGGTTGCCACAGTCGTGGGTAACACGGGTAATCTTGGCATCCCTCTAGGGATCGCACTTTTTGGACCAGAGTCGGTGATCTATACGAGTATTATCAATCTTGCCAATGTTTTTTTAGTCAATAGCGTAGGGGTTTACTTTTATGCAAGAGGGAGTTTCTCTGTACGGGACTCTTTCATTAAGATTTTTAAATTACCGCCTATCTGGTTTGGATTAGCTGCGATCGCTTTTAATCTGTTTGGCTTGAAAGTCCCTGAACCTTTAGCGCTTCCTATGCAGATGGGTGCGTATGCAACAATGGTGATACAGCTCTCTATTTTTGGGATGTATCTTTATGGGGTGCACTATGAGAAGATTGAGTGGAAGTTATTTAACGTTGTAGTGGGCTTGAAATTTGTTTTGATTCCGCTCATTGCCATTGGTGTATTGCACTTTTTTACAGTGAGTGATCTTATCTATAATGTGATTTTGCTAGAGCTTTTAGTCCCTTTGGCAGTGATGAATGTGAATCTTGCCTCTTTATATGATTGTAAGCCTACACAGGTAGCTTTTTTAATCTTTGCCACTTCTGTACTCTTTCTACTCTACTTGATGGTTGTTGTGGGATTTTTATTTCGTTAAATATGTTATGATAAGTTTATGAAAATACCAAAAATCTTACATACTATCTCTCAAAAACTTCATACACATAATGCCAAAGCTATTTTAGTGGGTGGGAGTGTAAGAGACCACTTTCTTGGACTCTCTATCAAAGATTATGATCTTGAGGTCTATGGCTTAAAGCGTATGGAGTCACTTGAAGCGATACTGCAAAAGTTTGGTAAAGTCAAATTAGTCGGGAAAAGCTTTGGGGTGTTGAAGTTTGTGCATCAAGGGCAGGAGTATGATTTTGCTTTTCCTAGACGTGAGAAAAAAATAGGGGCAGGGCATAAAGGGTTTGAGGTTGTTTCTGATGGTTTTATGACATTTCAAGAAGCAGCACGAAGACGTGATTTTACCATCAATGCGATGGGGTATGTGATCGAAGAGAACCGTTTTTTAGACCCTTATGGTGGGAAAAGTGATATGCAACAAAGCCTTTTAAGGCATATCGATGATCGAACCTTTGTTGAAGATCCTTTGCGTGTTTACCGAGGGGTTCAGTTTTGTGCACGTTTTACCTATGATATGGCAGAAGAGACAAAAATACTCTGTCAATCTATGGCCCAAAGAGGTGATCTTTTAGAGTTACCCAAAGAGAGAGTGTTTGATGAACTCAAAAAGTTGCTTTTAAAAGCACAAAAACCTTCTTTAGGGGTGATACTACTTAAATCACTTGAATTGAAACAGGGTTTTTTCCCTTTTGAGACTTTAGAGGAAACATTGTGGCACAATACACTCAAGAGTGTAGATCGTATGGTCTCTTTTTGTAAAGGGAGTGAGCGAGAAGATTTGATACTTATGTTAAGTGCACTATTTCTCTATATTCCTGCACGTGAATCATCACTCTTAGCACTTACTGAAGAGTTAAAGCTCATTGAAGCTGTACAGAGATTAACAGCTTATTATGATTTGCCTGTTAAATTATTTGATTTAAATGCAAGTGATGGTGAAATCAGAAAGCTCTCTACCAAAGTAAGTATTCAAAAACTCTCTTATCTTGCCTTAGCTTCTGGTTCGTCGCCTGAAAAAGTTATGTGGTTAGAATCACGTGCACAAAGAGTTGGGGTATTAGAACAAGCACCTGAACAGTTACTACAAGGGCGAGATCTCATCGATTTGGGATTAAAACCATCTCATCTCTTCTCTATTATATTAGCAGAAGTATATACAAAACAGCTAGAGGGAGAGATAGAGAGTAAAAAGGCGGCGTTAGACTATGTAAGTATAAACTATAAAGATAAGG
This sequence comes from Campylobacterota bacterium, assembly GCA_022600175.1. Lineage (GTDB taxonomy): Bacteria > Campylobacterota > Campylobacteria > Campylobacterales > QNZT01 > SZUA-1433. Next base: position 5,280 of record JAHZKW010000016.1, on the reverse strand, counting down.
AGTGAACGTATGGCAATAGCGATTATGTGTTCTGGAGGGGATAGTGCAGGGATGAATCCCGCAATTAAAACTTTTGTAGATCGTGCACTTGTATTGGGTGAGATACCTTATCTCATTTATGATGGATTAGAGGGGATTATCGATAATCAGATCAAACTTGCTACGCATGAAGATGTTGGTGGTATTGTGCATAAGGGAGGTACGATTTTACGCTCTTCTCGTTCAAAGCGTTTTTTTGAGTATGCTTATAGGGAAAAAGCTTATCAAAATTTACAGGATTTGGAAATTGATAAGGTGGTGGTACTGGGAGGAGATGGTTCATTTCGTGCGTTTGGACAGTTTTATAAAGATTTTGGGATTAATTTTATAGGAATTCCTGCGACTATTGATAATGATATATTTGGCACAGATTACTGTTTAGGGGTAGATACAGCGCTTAATGTGATTAGAGTAGCGATTGATCAGATTCGTGATACTGCCTCTTCATTTAGACGTGCATTTGTTGTAGAGACGATGGGACGAGACTGTGGTTATTTAGCGTTGGTCTCAAGTGTAACTAGTGGTGCTGAAGTCTGTATTATTCCTGAGCTCTCTTATGACTTAGAAAGTCTTGGTAAAAGGCTTCAAGCGGAGATAAGTGAGGGAAGAATTTATACACTTTGTATCGTCTCTGAAGGGGCTAAAGCGACTAATGAAATAGCCAAATGGATACAAGATGATGTTGGTATGCAAGCGCGTGTGACTATTTTAGGACATACACAAAGAGGAGGCAACCCTACAGTCTATGATCGTTTGATGGCTTTTAAGTTTGCAAGAATGGCAGTGGATAAACTGTTAGCATCAGATCAGGTACATGACGTGGTTGTACATAAGGATTCAGAATTTGATTTTGTTTCTATTGAGTATATTAATAGTGGCAAATATGAGATAGATCCAGAACTACTACAGTTAGCAGATAGAATGGTGAGGTGAGTTAAAACTCAAATCCTCCACCTTCACCTTTACTCATACTTTGATAGACTGCATTGACGTAACTCTTGCGTATTTCACATCCAATAACCTCTTTACACTGCATACATGAGGGTATTTTGTGCTCTTTTTGACACTGTTGTACAACCTCTAATTGCTCTTGTAGCTTTATCTCATAGATATCAGGAGTTTTATCATCAGTTGCCATAACAGCTTTTCACTCTCTCTATCTCTTCATTGGATCCAAAGAAACATGGGGTTGTATCATGAATATGTGCTGGACTTAATTCTAGTAGTCTGCGGTGCCCGTCAATTGCTTGACCCCCTGCAAGTTCATAGATTTGTGCAAATGGGAATACCTCAAAAGTCATACGTAATTTGCCTTTAGGGTTGTCCGAAGTGCCAGGGTAGGAAAAGAGTCCACCGCCTTTTAAGAGTATCTGGTGTAAATCAGGTACCATGCCACCCGAATATCTTAGTCGATAACCATCTGCAAAAATACCATCAATCATCTCTTTGTGATGACACTCCCAATTCTTCTGTGTACCTCCTGGTGAGTTGAGTTTCCCTTTTTGGTCAAGATTGATGAGTTGAATAAAGTGAAAAACATGCTCTGCATCTAAACGGTGTAGTTCTACTCTATTATCATAACCAATCACCATCTCAACACGTGGTCCATAGACAACATAGACAGAGGCTTTGAGATTTTTACCGCTATAGTCATCCTCATAGATACCAAAGATAGACCCGACACTTAGATTGACATCGGCAAGACTTGAACCATCTAGTGGATCATAACCAATAAGGTATTTGCCTGATTCATTGAGTCGTTCAACATGCTCTTTCTCTTCACTGGCTAACTCTTTAACTGTTGCAACATTAGAGAACTCCTCCTCGATGATGAGATCACTTTTTATATCAAGCTTGAGTTGAACATCTCCTGTTGCATTTTGGTTATGCGAATAGCCTGTATCATCGTTTTCAATTGCGTATCTGATGCGAATTGCTGAACGCTTGATCGCTTCAAAAATTTCGGTCATGTAATATCCTTTATATCTTTGGCATGAGTTTTGATCCATCCTATAATAGTGCTAGGATCATTGAGATCTAATATATCAATATGTGATGGTATATTATATTGTTGTATATCGACACTTTCATCAATTGCTATCGCATCAGAGTGTGGGAAGTAACTCTCATCTATCTTTTGGCGAAAAATAGCAATTCTTGGCAGGGGCAGTGTTTTTAACCCTTCCACTAAGAGGATTTCAAATGGACCAAGCATATCGATAATCTCTTTAAGTGATCGGCTCTGTTTTGAGAAATAGGTAGTTCTTGTGGGTGACACAACAACTGTTTCTGCCCCTGTGGCTGAAAACTTATAGCTATCTTTTCCTTCAATATCAAAATGCGCTTTATCTTTTGGATCATTTTTAATAATTGCAATTTGATGCTTCATAATAAGAATTTTTGCTATTTTTTCAATAAGGGTGGTTTTACCACTATTTGAGGGACCAGTAAATGCAACGGCAATTTTTTTCATCTGTAACCATACTATCAAGTTTCCCTCATTGTAACAAAAACTAAATTAGTTTTGTGTAAAATAAGTATAAAGGAAAAGTGTATGAAAAAACAGTATTTATTATTAATAGGCGTTGTACTTTTATTGACAGCGTGCAGTTCAAAACCACCATTTTTATCACCAAATTTAGTGGAGCAGAGTATTATCACCCATACAAAAAAAGGTCAGATTTATAACTCACTAGAGATTAAAGCCTCTATCTCTGCAACGTATCTAAATCAGTCAATCAAAGCCTATGAAAAAAGTCCTGATGAAGTTTTTTTAGTCAGTATTTTTATCGATAAAGATTCAGATCAAAAAGAGAGACAAGGGATCTATAATAGTACCTATACTTTAACGATGAATGGTCAAAAAGCGATCAAGGTAGAGCCGTTGAAGTTCAAAGATGATCTGATCAAGAGTCTTCCGACACGTAACCGTTGGTCACACTACTATCTTATCAATTTTGAGAAGTCAGATCAAGAAAAATTAAATATAGTATTTAAAAGCGATGAATACGGGTCGGTGGTTTTAAACTATCAAAAAGCGTTGTAAGCGATAGTTTGAGACCTAAAAGTTTACTATAAACAAGATAGTTGGCAAGTACTTTTTTACCATACTCGCGTGCTTGCCCATTTTGTAGCATCTCCATACTTAGATAAGGTTCATATTTTCCCTCTTTAAAATATCCTTTTTGTAAAATTTGTCGTTTTGTATATCCAATACCTCCATTATAGGCATATGCAACTAAGAGTGGATGATAGAGTGATTTTTCTAAAAAGTCTAGATGAATATTTGCAAATTGATAAGCTGTTTTTGGATCAAACATATTTTCATATCTAAAAGATGTAAACCCATGTTTTTTGGCTAAATCTTTTGCGACATAAGGCATAAATTGCATCATTCCCAGAGCATAAGAGTAAGAGACTACTGTTGGTATAAATCTACTCTCTTGACGCGCAAGTGCCAAGATAAGTGCAGCTCTTTTTTTAGGTAGTGTTGAAAGTGTTTCAAAATAGGGTTTTAAAAAGTAGTGTTTATTTTCTGAAAATTTGTATATTAGTTTAGCTACATGTGCTTCAGTTTCTACCGAGTTGTACTGAATTGCTGCTGTTTTTCGTGCTTCATAGTTTGGAAAAGATTGTGCGTTAAACATTTGATAAAATTTAATCCATGCAAAAGGGTCTTTAACTTTAAATGGTGCTTTTTTTTGTTGTGGCAGGATGGAGGTATAGATATTTTTTGGTGTTACGCCTAACTTCTCTTGTGCATAGAGTGTATAGAGGTTGATATCTTTACTCGCTATCAGCGTATGTAAAAGTTTTTTATCTTGACTGATCAAGTAGTGCCAAAAGAGTGCTTTATCTTTATCAAACTGAAGACGTGCTTTTGAGGCTGCGAGTTTAAGGTACCATATTGCAACATCTTCTCTATCTTGTTTGATGGCGTTGAGTGCCAAGAGAAAGTTGCTGTTTGCATTGAGTGCTGAGGCATCTAGTTTTAGGATACTTTGTTGTAGATTTGTCAGTTTTGGATCTCTTACAATTTTGGAGATCATGGTATTAAAACCATTATGCTTAGCGAGTTCAATCAGTTTATCTGCTGGGATAGTTTGGTTGTAGTAGGTAGCTCGAAATTTACTGCCGACACTATTAAAAGTGTAGAGGGCGGTTTTAGGATCTGCTTGGAGTAAGTGTGTAAAACTCTTCTCTGCGATGAGCGTATAGGCTAATGCCCGTGTAGGGTATGTTTCTTGGATATCTTTTGCAATCTGTTGCAAAGTTTTTGGAGAGAGTGTAGAGGCTTTATATGGGGTAAGTCCCATAGCGATACAGTCACTGCTTTTACCTAGGTATTTGTTTGCATCGAGTTTCAGACAGTATCGTGTACGTTTGAAGCTAAAGTCATCAATCTTCTCTGTAAATTGGTAAAAGAGGCGATAGTTCATATTGTGTACATCACCGATGAGTGATTGTGCCTCTTTACTACTGATGTTTTGATCTAGAAACTGTGAAATATAAAAGTCTTTGAGTAGGCTACGAGGTTTATCTTCAAAAAACGCTAAAGTAAGTTTTTGGGCATATAGAGGTAGTAAGATGCTCATAAAGAGCATGCCAAAAACTGCTCTTATGAACATAGAAATTATCCTAAGCTTGATGCAAGATTAAAAAGGATCTTTACTAAAAATAGATTTAAAAATTGAAGCCCTAAAATGACAATAATAGGGGAGAGGTCTATTCCGCCTACTGTAGTGGGAATATAGCGTCTGATAAAAGCGTATACTGGTTCAGTTAAACGTCTTAAAATCTGTACAATTGGATTGCCTGGATCAGGATTAACCCACGTGATGAGTGCTGCAATGATCACAACCCAGATATAGATATTGATCACCATTGATAGAATTTGTGCAATTGCTTGAATAAATGTTGCAAGTATCATTTTATAATCTCTCCTAAATAGTTTTTGATATGTGGATAGATAGTCCTTAAACTTGGTCCACTTGATGTCCCTGTTAACAGAAGCGGTAGTAACAGATTTAACTGCTCATCTTCAAGTTCACTTTTCTCACCCAAATAGGCTTTGAATTCATCAAAAGTTTTAAAGTATGGTATGGTGTGTGCCACAACTTTTAATGCTTCTAGCTCTTTTGTGAATGCTTCACTCTGTTTAGTTGAAAATATTGTATCTATTTTAGCTTTTATTTCGTTAATGGTCCTTGCTTCTTCAAGATAGACTTTAGCAAGTTCACC
>JAHZKW010000142.1 GCA_022600175.1 Campylobacterota bacterium | reverse complement strand
CTTAATTTAGGGCTTTATAGCCATTTTTAAACGTTATAAAAAAATTTTCACTTTTTTTTGGGTGATTTTTAAAATAAAAGATCTTGTATAAAGTTTCACATTTAGGGCTTTTCATTCACCACGTAATGTGCTATAATTTCCTAAAAAGGATCCTTTTTGATTGATAAAGAGTCTTTTTTCATCTCTTTGTTTGATAAAAAGTATATTGGAGATGATGGCGCACTGATTGATGGGATGGTTTATTCCAAAGATCTTTTCTGTGAAGATGTACATTATAAGCAAATATGGATGAATTTAGAACAAATTGCTTATAAAAGTATGTTAGTTAACCTTTCTGATGGCATTGTCATGAATGCTAAACCACGATATGCACTTATCGGTATTAAAATTCCTCCTAGTTTTACACACCAACAACTTAAAGAACTCTCACAGGGTTTTTTAAAAGCTGCCAAAGAGTATCAATTTGAGATCATTGGAGGCGATACTGTTGCAGGTGATAAACTTGACATTAGTATCACTATTATCTCACAATCTAACAACCCAACCCTACGTACTGATTTAGAGTTAGGCGATCTTATAGCCTATACAGGAGAGCTTGGGTCAGTTAAAAAAGATCTCACACTACTAATAGAGGGACACACCGTTGCCCATGATTCAAAGTTTATTACCCCACGACTCAAAGCTGACTTTTTCTATGAAGCTGCACCCTATATCAATGCAGCACTTGACATCTCTGATGGCTTAAGTAAAGACCTTTCAAGGCTCTCTTCATTAAATAAGATGGGCTTTGCGTTTATTCGTAACTTTAGCGCTGATATTTTATGTAGCGGTGAAGAGTATGAGATACTTTTCTCTTTTAATGAAAAAAATTTAGATACACTACAAACAATTGCAGATAAACATGATACAAAGATCACTGTTTTCGCAAAAGCTGTAGAGGGTAGCTACAGTTCAGAGTGTCCAGAAAACCACTTTTAGGAATTATATATAGTGAATAGACTTTTTTATCTTAACCATAGTGCCGTATATGCGCATTTTACAAAAAACAGTAAAGACTTTGTTGTTACAGAGATTCCACTCTATGAGTTTAGTGGAGAGGGAGAGCATCTCATCTTAAAAATCCGTAAAAAAGATCTCACAACTTGGGGAATGCTTAGCCATCTTAGTGAAGTAACAGGTGTCAAAGTACGTGATTTCGGATATGCAGGTCTCAAAGATAAAGATGGTATGACAATCCAACATGTGAGTATGCCTAAAAAGTTTGAAGCCTCACTTGAAAAACTAAACCACCAAAATATCAAGATCTTGGAAAAAAACTACCATAACAATAAATTAAAAACCGGTCACTTAAAAGGCAATCGCTTCTTTATTCGTCTCAAAAAAGTTAATCCAACAGATGCACAAAAATTAAAAGAAATAATCAAAACTATCAAAAAAGAGGGTTTTCCTAACTACTTTGGCTATCAACGATTTGGACGAGAAGGGGATAACTATGATAGAGGTCGAGATATCTTAGAGGGAACAGTCAAAGAACGCAATAAAAAAATGCGTAACTTCTTTATCTCCGCATACCAAAGCCATCTTTTTAATCTCTGGCTCTCTAAACGTGTCGAAATCAGCAAGCTTTTTGCTTCGTTTAATGAAGAGGAACTCTTTAATCTTTTCAATTTTCCAAAAGAGATCATCAAAAAAGTGAAATCACAACCTGCTTTTTTTAAGATGCTTCCAGGAGATGTTTTGCACCACTATCCTCATGGAAGGATTTTTATCTGTGAAAACTTAGAAGAAGAAGCAGAGAGGTTTACAGAAAAAGGAACTACTATCACAGGGGTACTTCCAGGTGCAAAAGCAACATGTGCTACAGGCATTGCCAGTAGCTTTGAAAAAGATTTCACTAAAGAGTGTGAACCTTACCTCTCAAAGATGCAAGGCACACGTCGTTTTGCATGGATTTGGGCTGAAAATATCGAGTCTCACTACAAAGAAGATGAGGCACAATTTGAGTTTAGTTTTACACTGCCAAAAGGCTCTTATGCCACAGTACTTCTAGAAGAGTTGACACATATCACTAATTTTAACTAACGTTTAGAAAAGCCAACACGGTCAACTTTCCCTTTTCGACAACCACCTTGTGCATTGCTAGCACCTTTAAGGAGTGTAGCCATGTCACTTTGTGTTGTCACCTCACCTTTTAAGTTGATTTGAAGCTCAGTAATCAACCCTTTACGACACATCATCTTCACTTTTCTACCACTTCCTTTACCAAAACTCTTATCAAAAGCTTGCATTACCTCTTTTTTTGTGAGTGATTTGCCAATATTTTTAGCAAAAAGATCTCTCACTGAAGAGTTATTTACCTGTTTAATCAAAGCAATAGAATCTTCAAAATAGAGATCTGCAGGTTTTCCATAACAAGTACCATGTTTTTTCCACTCATGTTTATGAAGACCACTCTTTGCTGCTGGCATCACTTTTAAAAGATCATTATAGAGTGATTTCTCCAACCATACTTTTTTATCACCTTTACAATTGACTCTATTTCGTGGTTGAGGCCAAAGTCCGTGGAGTGTAAAGTTTGATGCTGCATACCCCTTAGGATTGATATTGCGACACTCTCGTCTGTTTTGATGTGTCTCACAAAATGCATTTTGCCAGCTAATTGCCAATAAATTGTTGGTAGAGACCTTGGAAGCATACTTTTTACTATTTCGCTCACTTGATTGTGAGTAGGCTAACGCACCGATTGCTAAAATCGTTAACAGTAAAACAGTTAATATTTTTCTCATGATATAAAACTCCAATATGATGGCGTATTATATCATGTAGAGATTAGAGTAAAGTTAATATTTTTTTCCCTCATTTTTGTTTTAAAAAAGTGTAATTGTGATGCTAAAAAGGCACTATCTGAATGTGCTAAATAGATCTCTGCATGGCGTTTTTCACCATCAAAAGAGGGTAGACATGAGAGTTCAACAGCGCTATCTAATGCCTCCATAATATCTATTAACATCGCTTCACCACAGTGTGCCACAAAGTTAACATGATGTTTGATTTGATTTTGAGGATAGTATACATCTAAAATATTTTCACACATAGGGTGTGCCATTTCTGGAAAACCTGGCACAAAAAAGAACCGATCTTGCAATTGAAAACCTGGCATTTTATTAAAAGGGTTTTCAATGAGTTTTGCGCTTTCAGGGATATCTGCCATCTTAATAGGATGTGGATAGGCACGCTCTTTTAAGCGATCAATGATAATCTTTTCAGCTTCAAGATGACGTACGGCACTCTTACCTGTAAATGCTTTTGAAGCCACCTCTCTGGTAAAATCATCCGGCGTTGATCCGATACCACCAAAACTAAACATCACACTATCAGGATCATTAAGGATAAGGGTAAAAATATCGTGAAGAAAATCGGGATCATCTTTGATCACAAAGTTTGCTTTGTGTATCCAACCTCTCTGTACAAGCTGGGCATTTAAAAAGGAGAAGTGGCTATCGGTACGTCTGCCGTTAAGCAGCTCCGTACCAATAATCACTGAATAGAACGTGGAGTTAGTAATTAGATACTCGCTTTAACGAAAGCTTCCATCTCATCTACGATCTCTTCAATCCCTCTCTCACCATCAATCACTTTTAATAGACCTTTGTCAGTGTAAAAGTTTTGGATATCCGCCAATGGATCAGTATATACTTTCATTCTATTGTAAAAAACCTCTACATTATCATCATCTCTCACTACTTCAGCTTCAGCTGCACGACCAAGAATTCTCTCTTTTGCAACCTCTTCACTTACGCGTACTTCAATCACTGATTTAAGATCGATACTATCTTCATTTGCCAAAAGTGCATCAAACTCTGTCATCTGCTCTGTGCTTCTTGGATAACCATCAATAAGAATCACATCTTTATCAGAACCATTAATCGCAGAGATAATTGTATCAATAATAATTTTTAAAGGAACAAGATTACCACCAGAGATATAACCATCGATTGTTTTACCAAGCTCACTACCACTTGCAACTTCAGCTCTTAACATATCACCTGTTGAATAGTGTGCAATACTCTCACTGTTTTTCTCAGCGATCATACTTGCGTCTGTTGTTTTACCACTACCTGGTGCACCGATAATTAAAAAAAGTTTTTTCATTGTTTTTCCTTACTCCTTGTTATTGTTTTTTCTGTTCTCTGACTCTGATACTAAGCTCTTTTAACTGCTCATTATCCACTTTGCTTGGTGCCTGTGTAAGAAGACACTGTGCACGCTGCGTTTTTGGAAAGGCAATCACATCTCTGATACTGCTGCTCTTTGTAAGTAGCATGATCAAACGATCTAGCCCAAATGCAAGTCCAGCATGTGGAGGTGCACCATACTTTAAAGCTTCCACTAAGAAACCAAACTTCTCTGCTGCTTCTTCATCACTAATTCCCAAGAGCTTAAAGACCTCTTGTTGGATTTCAGGCTTGTGAATACGTACACTACCTCCTCCAAGCTCCGTACCGTTTAAAACGATATCATATGCAATTGACTCAATCTCTTCTACATACTCTTTATCTGTATCTTTTGGCATCGTAAATGGATGATGTAACGCTTTAACTTTCCCATCATCTACCTCAAACATTGGAAAGTCCACTACCCATACAAACTCAAATGTATCTTCAGGGATGATCTCCATAAGCTCAGCCAGATAGATTCTAAATCGACCCATATAGTCAAGAACCAGCTTTTTTTCTCCTGCACCAAAGAAAATTGCATCACCAACTTGTAAATCTGATACT
>JAHZKW010000141.1 GCA_022600175.1 Campylobacterota bacterium | reverse complement strand
GCATTGTAATACTTCACATCTCCTGTCACCTCTTTATCTATCCAAGGTGGTAGCTGCACTTCTTGATCCTCACTTTCCAACTCAACCTCAGCGACGATCAAGCCTTCATTTTCAGCCAAAAATTGATCTATCTCCCAGATAAGACCTGCATAAGTGACTTTATAACGATATTTGGAGACTAAAGGCTGATCACAAAGTCTCTCCAACATCTCTTTGGCTTCTTCTATAGGTATCTCGTACTCATACTCAAGCCTTTTTGCCCCTTCACTTTTCCCTTTGATCGTTAGATAACCCTTCTCTCCTGCTATGCGTACGCGTACAGTTTTCTCTTTTTGGCGATTTAAGTAACCTTGCATATAGCGTGTACCATTCTCTTTTGGCCACCCTGTTTTGACTAAAAATTTACGCTCGATCTCTACACCCATTTTTAATCCTTTAAAATTTTTGTATCATGGTATCAAAAGGAGCTATAGAGATGGCCTATTATCTATTACTATTTCAAGGACTTTTTGCACTCATGGCACTTTTCTTGTTTTGGCAAAGTGTTGGCTATTTTCGTCGTATGTATCGCTATAAAAGACTCAAAGAGACCCCTTTCCCCACACATTATCAAGATGCTTTACAACAGATTCCACACTACCGTTACCTACCTGATACACTTAAAACAAAATTGCATCTATTGATACTACTTTTTATTGAAGAGAAAGAGTTTATCGGTGCTAAGATTAATGTTAATGACAATATTAAACTACTGATCGCCTTTTATGCTTCACTCATGCGACTGGGATTTGAGATAGGTGAAAAAGACAATGTCAATACCATCATCCTCTATCCTCACCATTTTGTTGTTGATGATACACAAAATATTGGTGGTATTACACATGAGAGAAAAGCTCTGCTTGAGGGACAATCAACCAATGGGACTGTGATTCTCTCTTTACAAGATATCCAACACACCAACCTCTACCAAAGCCCTGATAACGTTATCATCCATGAGTTTGCGCATGAGTTAGATTTTGAAGATGGTTTGGCCGATGGAACACCCCTTTTACCTTTTAGAGGCTATAAAAGTTGGAAAAAAGAGTTTGGTATCCACTTTGAAGCACTCACAGCACTTCAAAATGAAGATTTTTCACACACACCTTATGCATTACTAGGAAGCTACGCTGCAACCAACGAAGCAGAGTTTTTTGCGGTTTTAAGTGAACGTTTTTTCCACACACCAAAACATTTAAAAGAGAATTTTCCAAAACTCTATGATGAACTTCAATCGTTCTATCAGATAGATCCTATCACACTATTTATCACTGAGCATTGAAGAGACCACTTCAAAAGTCTCTAACTTCTCCTCCTCTAAAAGTGCTTTAAACTGACTCACCTCTACATCTTGACACTTTGGCATTTGTGATAAAGTAATCTTTTGATCTGGCTTTTGAAACTTCTTAGCCACAAGATAGTTATACTGCATCAAAAAGCCTATTGCATCAGGGGCATAATGCTCTAACACCCGCTCATAAAACTTTTCAAAACTTTCATTTTGTTTTTTAAACTCTTTATAGAGCAATACCAACTCTTCAACATAGTACTTTGCAAAGTGTAGTGGTACAGATTTTAAAACACGTTTGGCATCTTGACTTCCACCAAGCAGTTTACCACCCAACATGATATCTACTCCTGGAACTGTCTCACCTTCATGTTTAGCTTTACATCCAAGCAATCCAATATCACCTAGTTCATGAATCCCGCACCCTTTCACACAAGCAGACCAATAGATACGAATCTTTGCATCCTCTAAATCAATGTTTTGACTTAAATACTCTGACATTTCCAACGCATCAACCTTACCACGAATCACACCAAATGAGCAAGTATCACTCCCCGCACATGAGATCATGTGATTATAAAATGGTGTATTGACATTCTTATAGTTACTAAATAATGGTTGTGCCAATACTTCATCAAGATCCTCTTCTTTAATACCTGTAATATAGAGATTTTGGTCGATACTAAACCGCAGTGCTTGACCATATTTTTGTGCAATCTGACCTGCCTCTTTTAACGCTTCTCCATCAAAGATCCCCGCAGGTACTACCACATGAAGTGCATAGGTTTCATCTTTGAGTTTGACTTTTCCATACTTTGCATCGAAATGTTCTAACGATACCAACTGTTCTCCTGAACTCTTTAAAGTGAGTCCGCTACGTACTTTGATTGCGTCAATCAATGTAGACATCCCTACCTCTTGGATAAAAAAGTGAAGACGGTTTTTGTTACGATTATCTCTAAAACCATACTCTTTAAAAATTTCAATAAGTGCAGCAAAAAAAGGAACAACTTCATCTTCACTCAAAAAGACATTTGCATTTTTAGCAATCACACCAACACGACCACCCAAATAGACGTTAAAACCTAATACTCCCGCTTTTTCAGCAAGTACAAAAGAGCAGTCATGAGAGAAGATATTACATCTGTTGGCATAATTTCCTGTGATTGCAGTATTAAACTTTCTTGGCAGTGTACCTATCCACTCACTCTTTTGTAAAAACACCTCTTGCATCTTTTTAACTAAAGGCATCGCAGTCAACACATTATCAAAACTAAGTCCATCTAAAGGATCTGTGACGATATTACGAAAATTATCAATCCCTGTTTGGTAGGTAGTGATCCCCACAGATGCTAACTCTTCTAACACCGTAGGCACATCTTCGATCTTGAGATAACGAAGCTCTAACTGCATCCTTGTAGTGATATCCATATAGTTGTTACCATACACCTTTGCCACTTCTCCTACTTTGATCGCTTGCTCAGCAGTAATCTGTCCACCAGGAATTCTCACACGAAGCATAAAGTGATTCTTTCCATTTGACTTCTCTTTATCAAAGAGTCCAAAATACTTAAAAAAGACTGCTTTATCATCTTTTTCAATAGAGTCATACCCACTCTTTGCATAGGATTTTAACACCACCATCGCCTCATCTATTGTCCTATTGGATTTGATCTTTTCAATTTTATTGACTTTGGCATTTCTTCTTTTTGAAATCTCTTCTATCTTTTGCATTGGTTTCCTCATTTATCTGTTTTCTTCTTTACTAACTATTGATCTATCATGTGTATACACAGCATCCTCATGTAAGGCATATCCTAACTCCCCTACAATCTCTGATTGACTCATTTTTATGCCTGTAGGTACCTTGACACTATGCAGTTGCACCGCTGTCTGCTTAAAGTTTGGCTCAAAAGATTTGGGGTCAAACAGTGACTGGGTAAGGCGATTGATAAGTTGTGCATCAAAATGAAACGGCACAAAGATACTCCCTTCACGTACCACTTCAGTCACTTTGACTATCACATCTTCTACTTTTCCTCTAGCAGAAGATAGAGCAATTCGATCACCACTTTTCACTTCAAGTTTTTTGGCATCTTTGGGATTTAACTCTACCCATGCCTCAGGGGCTAGATTATCCAAGATGGAGATTTGCCCTGTTTTGGTTCGGGTATGAAACTGTTCTACTGTTCGGCCGGTATTAAGTGTCAGTGGAAATGCTTCACAAAGGTTCTCTTCCATTGGTATCCAATCGGCACAGACAAATTTTGGCTTTCCATCTTCAGTAGAACATAACATCTCTTCACCATAGAGTCTTGGCGTTCCGTTTGGATTCTTCTCATTACAAGGCCATTGGATACCACCGAGCTGTTCAATCTTTTCATAGCTCATACCACTATAGTCACAGAGTCTGCCAGCACTGACTTTTTGCCACTCTGAAAAAGCATCAAGTGGCTGACTCCAATCAGCAAATAGAAGCTCTTGCACACCTTCAAAATATTTGGCAAACTCTACTACGATATGAAAATCACTCTTACTCTCTCCCAAAGGTTCTACCGCTTTTTTTGCCAAGTTACATCGTCTCTCTGAGTTAGTGTATGTACCCTCTTTTTCACTCCACGTTGCAGCTGCAAATACCACATCTGCAATTTCTGCCGTATCACTCATAAAAGAGTCTTGTACTACCAAAAGCTCAAGCTTTTCAAGGGCTTTTCGTAGGCGTGGTTGATCTGGAAAGCTCACTAGTGGATTGGTAGCAACTACCCAAAGTGCTTTAATCTCTCCTTTTTCTATCCCTTCAATGATCTGCGGATAGGCATAGCCTCTGCTATCTGGAACCATTTCTGCGGGAACATTCACAATAGTTGCATACTCTTCTCTATCATGTGAAGAGGCAAAGTTTCTATATCCTGGGATAGAACTGGTAAAGCCACTCTCTCTAGTCCCCATCGCATTACACTGTCCGGTAATACTCATAGGTGCCGCACCCTCACGTCCTAAATTTCCTGTCATAAGGGCTAAGTTACAGATTGCTGAGACCGTATCGGTTCCAAGTGCTGATTGATTGACTCCCATCGTCCAAGCACTCATCGCTCTGTCTGCTCCTGCATAGATACGTGCTAACTCATACAGATCTTTGACTTCAATACCTGTGATATTGGCTACCTCTTGCGGGGGATATTTTTGGATATGCTTAACAAAAGCTTTATAGCCACTTGCATTTTCTCTCATAAAAGTCTCATCCGCCCACCCCTGTTCCCAGATGATGTGACAAAGTCCATTGATAAGAGCAAGATCACTTCGTGGCTTAATCGGCACAAAATAATCTGCCATATTGGCTGTTTTTGAATGTCTAGGATCTACGACGATAATAGTCGGTTTTTTCCCTCTGTTCTTTTTGTTCTTTGCGATATGAAGTTTCAGGATCGGGTGGTTGTCAGCGATATTTGCACCAATAAGCATAATGACATCAGCGTGAGAAAAATCTTCATAACAACCAGGAGGTCCATCACTACCAAAGCTCTGTTTATACCCCATCACAGCACTGGACATGCACAGCGTCGTGTTACCATCATAGTTATTCGTTCCCAATCCCAACTGTACAAATTTCCCAAGCGTATAAAACTCTTCTGTTAAAAGCTGTCCTGTTGAGATACACGCAACCGCACCTTTACCATGTTTTTTTGCCACCTCTTTAAAGGTATCACTTACTTTACTAAATGCCTCATTCCATGAAACAGGTAATAATGTTCCATTTTTACGAATAAGTGGCGTTGAAACACGGTTATCCGCTCTTACCATCTCATGCTCACTAAGCCCTTTAGGACATAAGGTTCCTTTACTCACAGGATGTGCAGGATCCCCTTTGGTATAGACAGGTTCTCCCTCTTTCACACCGATATACAAACCACACCCTACACCACAATAACCACAAGTGGAACGCACCCAAGAGTCTGGCTTTTTTTCTTTAGCTACCTTGCCAAATACACTATCATCAGTCAGGACATATTTCTCATTTTTGATATCTACCCCTAAAAAATCTTTTATTTTTTTTATCATCGTTGATTCCCCATAAAAAAGTTTCCTGCCAAGCCTAAAGGCACCACAGTAACAAAAAAGAGATAGCGTCCTAAAAATTCACTTGCCATCGCGCCAATCACTGCCAAACCTAAAAGTAATGAAGCAACCCCTAAAAGACCGCTAGCAGTAAAAACAATGCTCAACAGTGGTAGTGCCAATGCAAAAATTGCCAGTGTTATAAGTCTTAAATTTTTAAGTTTTCCAAAATGCTCTTCTAAGAGTGATTTGGTTCTACTTAGTTGGTAATAGCTTGGGTGTTCTTCCTCTAAGTACTTATAAAACAGTGTCTCTTCATAAATCAAATAAATCTGATACATACCAAAAAGTAGTGTCAATGCTAAAATTGCCATCACTGATCGATCAGCATCACTCATAAGCATTACAAAAGCAGTCAATAAAAAGCCCACATATCCCACACCAAAAAATCGTTTTGTAGTTGATAATCTATTCCATGAAGGTCTCGCTTTAATACGGTAAATCATTGATTGGGCATAAATACCATATAGTCCTATGGCTAATACTGCAGCCTGCATACATGTCATCAAAAAGCCTTCCACATTAAAAAAGTACATGACAGCAACAATATTAGCTCCCAATGCATAAGCCCCCAAAGCAGCTGCTTCTCGTGAGAGCCATGAGGTTTTGATATTTTTCATCGCTGTAATTGCCATAATAGGACGTCCAAGATGCAGTGCTGAGAGTGGTAAACCAATGGCTGCTGGTAAAAATACCGCTATGGCTAACCAAAGGTTTGGACTAGCTAAATTAAATCCCAAAAGATTAAGCATCTGTCCTAAAAAAAGTGCTAAAAACCCACCCACTGATATTTGGGTTAAAACAGTCATAAAGACCAAAGGAAACTCTGCATGCGCTGGTTTTAAAATATGCTCATCTGCAGGTTTTACTTCACCTTCAAACGCTGGCAATGTATAGCGTGTGGTTGGCTTTGTAATAGCAATATCAGGAAGATGTGGTGCAACACCCTCTTTTGCCATATCATTTTTGATCCACTCCTGCATATTCACTACTTCAATCTCTATTGCACCTGCAGGACAAGCTTGTACACAGGCTGGCGTTTGTCCCTCCTCAAGTTTTTCATGACACATATGACACTTGGTGACAATACCCCGATCAGGATTGAAAATAGGCACTTCATATGGACAATTCCATGTACAGTATTGGCACCCGATACAGACATCATCATTGTGAAAAACAATACCGTTATCAAACTTGATATAGGAGTTGGTCGGGCATCCTTTCAGACACTCTGGATCGATACAGTGATTACAACTCATCGAGTTAAAGAGTTGGCTCACTTCTGGGAATGTTCCTGCTTCCATCTCTCCTACACGACGCCATTTGATATCAGCACTGTTATTATTTTGTTCATTACATGCCACTTCACAACAGTGACACCCGACACAGGCAGTCATATCAAAATGAAAACGGTACTGTTCTCCCTCTTTGAGCTCAGGTATATCGATATGATAATTACCGCACTGCATTCCTGTCTCGGCTTTATGATCGATAAAACTCTCTAATGGGGTCATCATGTTGAAATCCTTTTTAATATAGCAGCTGCATTCTGGTTGTAATCGGGCTGTTTAGACTCATGATCGAGTAGATCTGTCGTAAGATAATTGATCTTTCGCTCAGTAACAGGAATAAAAAGTGTCTTTTCCCGAATAGCATCTGTCACCACAGCACTTAATGAAAGTGTTCCTCTAGCAGTCATAACATCTACGATATCTCCCGATTTAATCCCTTCTACTTTGGCATCACTACTGTTGATCTCAACAAAACTAAGCTTTTTATGGCGTAAAAGTTGCCTAACAACACCTGTTTTGGTCGTACTATGCCACTGATCTTTGATACGTCCTGTAATCAACATGTAAGGATATTTTAAATTAGTAGTTTCACTAAGACGTAGGTTCTCTATAAAATGTAAAGAGGCTTTATGATTAGGTGTTAAAAAACCTTGCTCTTTATAAAGCTTCTCTCCCCAGATAAATGGTTTTTCTCTCAAAGCATCATAGTCACTCTCATAAAGGTTCAAGTGTCCTTTTCGACTAAGACGTGTCATCTCTTTATACTCATTAAAAATCTCTTTGGGGTGTTGATAATCAAAGGCACTACTAAATCCAAGTTTTTGACCAATTAGTGTAAATATCTCCCAGTCATCCTTACAGTCAATAGATCTTCTGGTTAATTTCTCCTGTTTGGTAACTGTTCTATCCATATTGGTTTGTGTACCCTCTTTTTCTCCCCAAGGTGTTGCAGGAAGTCTTATGTGGGCAAACTTTGCACTCTCACTATCCTCATAGGCATTGATCTCAACAACCATATCAATCTTTTCAAATGCTGCTTCCACACGTTTTCGGTTTGGTAAATGATAAATAGGATCAGTATGGCAAATAATCAAAAGATCAAGTTCTCCACGTTCTGCTGCTTCGATCATCTCAAATGCCGTGAGTCCAACTTGATCACTGATCTTATCGGTTTGCCAAAATGAAGAGACTTTTTGGATCGACTCTGTATCAAATCCAAGATGCACTGCCAATGTTGTAGCAAGTCCACCTACTTCACGTCCACCCATTGCATTGGGTTGTCCAGTCAGTGAAAATGGCCCATTACCTGGGCTGTTAATCTTTCCTGTTAATAGATGCAGATTAATAACTGCTAAATTTTTATCTACCCCTTGCACACTTTGGTTCAGTCCCATTGTCCAAGCAGAAATAATATTTTCATTTTCATAAAAAAGTTTCATAAACACTTCAAACTGCGCTTTTGTCAACCCTGTACGTTTTAAAAGTTTGGTTTTAGGTTGTTTTTTGATCTTTTTAAGATAGGTATCGTAACCATTGACAGAGTTCTCTAAAAATTGATGATCAATGTGATTATCTGTGATAAGACGCAGTGCCACAAGGTTTAAAAAGTCGATATCCGCTCCTGGGCGAATTGGCAGATAGAGATCTGCATACGCTGCCGTTTCAGTATATCTAGGATCGATGACAACTACTTTCATTCCTGATTTTTTGGCTTGTTTGATACGGTTTGAAAATACCACATGTGCTTCAGCAGGATTCGCACCAATAATGATCAGAAGATTACAACGATTTAAATCTTCCATACGTACAGGCACATAATCTAGTCCCAACGCTTTTTCATACCCTACTACGGCACTAGCCATGCACATTCTGGAGTTGGTATCTACATTATTAGTGCCGATAAAACCTTTGCCCAATTTATTTGCCACATAGTAATCTTCAGTAAGTAGTTGTCCAGAGAGGTAGATACCAATTTTTTGAGGGTCACTCTTTTTTATTTTATTGACAATAAGGTCTAAAGGGAGCTCCCATGAGACTTTTTCCCAAGCACTATTAAAATCTTTTCTAACATAAGGACGTAATAACCGTGTTGGTGTTTGCATGGTCATCAGTTCACTAACCCCTTTGGCACAGACAACACCTTCATTGATAGGATAGGTAAGATCACCGACGAGTTTCTTCTCATCAAACTCCAATCCACACCCAACACCACAGTATCCACACACCGATCTAATCATAGATTTACCTTGACTCTTATTTCATACTTTTTGACTCGTTGCTGAAATTATATAACAGTATGTTCAAAAAATATTAAGTTTATTGATTAAAATTTAACCAATAAACTGTACATTTAATCACTTTTTTCTATTATAATACCTCCTATGAAAGAAAACTTTCAGAAAAATTTACTCAAATAAGGGGAATATCTTATGTTTTTAGGTACAAAGAAATTTGTTGCTACAGCACTAAGTCTTACACTTGCTTCTTCTTTATATGCAGATATAGAGAAAAAAGATCTGAAGATTGGTTTTATTGCACTCACTGACTGTGCACCAATTGTAATCGCTAAAGAGAAGGGCTTTTTTGAAAAACACGGTCTAAATGTAAAAGTTGTTAAAGAAGGCGGCGGTTGGGCTGGAATACAACAAAAAGTGATCAGTGGAGAGTATGACTACTCACATGCACTTGCAGGTATGCCAATTGCAGGGACACTTGGCATCAACGGTAATGCAGAGATGTATGCACTTTTGAGCCTTGATTTTAATGGAAACGGTATCACCTTCAGTAATAAAGTGATCAAGCAGATGGAAACTCACGGCCTTGATCCCATAAAGCGTCCTGTCACAGCATCTTCTTTAAAAACATTAATCGATGCAAAATATAAAGCTGAAGGAGATAAATATAAACCTTTAGAGTTTGGTATGGTATATCCTGTCTCAACCCATAACTATGAGATTCGATACTGGATGGCTGGTGAGGGAATTGATCCAGATCGTGATACAACATTGAAGGTATTCCCACCACCACAAATGGTCTCTAACATGAAAGCAGGAAATATCGAAGGATACTGTGTCGGTGAGCCTTGGAATGAGAGAGCTGTTATGGCAAAACTCGGTTCTACACTGGTAACAAACTACAATATCTGGAACAATAACCCTGAAAAAGTTTTACAATCTACTAAAAAGTTTGCAGATGCAAATCCAGAAACCACGCAAGCTGTTTTAAAAGCAGTTATTGAAGCACAAAAATGGCTTGATAGCTCATGGGAAAATAGAAAAGAGGCTGCAAAAATTTTAAGTAAGAAAAAGTATGTCTATGCACCTGTAAAAGTACTTGAAAAATCAATGATCGGTACATTTCAATTCTTAAAAGATAAAGAGTCTGAACCAAACCCAATGTTTAACGTTTTTGCCAACTACTATGCAGCATATCCATACTACAGTCATGGTATGTGGTTTATTACACAGATGTATAGATGGGGACAACTTGACAAACCAATCGATATGAAAAAGACGATCGAGTCAGTCTACAGACCAGATCTTTTTGCAAAAGCGGCAAAAGAGGTTGGATACTCTCTTCCTCCAAGTCCTTGGAAAGTTGACGGTGTAGATGAGTATAACAAATTTATCGATGGTAAAGTCTTTGATCCAAATAAAGCGGTTGAGTATATCTATGATGTCAAAGTACATCATGCCAAAGTTTCACAAGAAGAGTTATCAAAAACAAACACATGGAAAGTAGAGACTACACAACCAAAATATGTCTGTCCATATGGACCAGCTGGATGTGCTGATCCAAAATATGTGATCAAATAATCACTGATGCTTGGCAATTGCCATAAAATTAGTGACAAAGATTTCTAAGAAGCAGTGCTTCTTGGAAAGAAGAAAATTCAATAAAAAAGAGAACTATTATGAACCCTAAACAAACTGAGATGGCAGCAAAGATTATTTTGCCTCTCATTGTGCTTTTTATAATCATTCAAGCTTGGGCTGGTCTCTCTACAATAGTAGAAGATTTTCCAACACCATCAGCAACCTATGAAGCAGCCACAGAAGTCTTTGCTGATCCATTTTATATAGAGAGTGAAGATGATAAAGGTATTGCTTGGCAAGTATTAAGCTCACTTCAAAGAGTTTTTGGCGGTTTTGCACTAGCAATTATCGTGGGTGTACCAGTAGGACTTATGGTGGGAATGAGTAAAAACTTTCAATATGCACTTGATCCTTATATTCAGATCTTAAAACCAGTTTCACCACTGGCATGGCTACCACTGCTACTCTTTGTCTTTAGAGATATTGACCTCACAGCAGTATCAACCATCTTTATCACCTCCATCTGGCCAATTATCATTAACACTGCTCTAGGTGTAAGAAGTGTCAGTGAGGATTATCTCAATGTTGCCAAAGTGTTACAGTTTAATCCAATGGAAAAAGTCACAAAGATCATTTTACCTGTTGCTGTACCTTATATTTTTACAGGTATGCGTCTAAGTCTTGGTATCGCGTGGCTTGTTATTGTTGCAGCAGAGATGCTCACCGGTGGTATCGGTATAGGATTTTGGATCTGGGATGAGTATAACAATCTAAACTACCACAATATTATTATCGGTATTATCATCGTAGGTATCGTTGGATGGGTCTTAGATATGATCATGGGTGTGATCGCAGACTTCTTTGATTATAGAAAGAAAGGGAGAGCATAATGGGGAAAAATGAAAAATACTTAATAATGGAAAAAATTGAGAAACGCTTTCCTATTCCAGGGAAAGAGGATTATATCGCAGTCACTGATGTAGATCTCACCATCAAAAAAAATGAGATTATCTCTATCATTGGACATAGTGGATGTGGTAAGTCAACACTGCTAAATATGATCTCAGGACTTGATCCGCAAACAGAAGGAAATATCTTTTTAGATGGTAAAGAGGTTACTGGACCTGGTCCTGATCGTGCAGTAGTTTTTCAAAACCATTCACTGCTTCCTTGGTTAACAGTCTATCAAAATATTGAGATGGCTGTTAAAAAAGTGATGCCTAATCTCTCCTCTTATGAACTCAAAGGTCGTGTGGAGAAGTTTGTCTCTATGGTAAACCTTGACCATGCAGCCGATAAAAAGCCCGGAGAGATCAGTGGTGGTATGAAACAACGTGTCGGTATTGCGCGAGCACTCTCCATACAGCCAAAAGTCCTTTTAATGGATGAACCTTTTGGTGCACTAGATAGTTTAACAAGAGCAAATCTACAAGAGCATTTGATGCGTATCCAGCAAAAAGTGCAAAATACGGTCATTATTATTACACATGATGTAGATGAAGCGGTATTGTTAAGTGATCGTGTCATCATGATGACCAATGGTCCAAGTGCAACTATCGGTGAAATCTTGGAAGTAAATATTGACCGTCCTCGTGATAGAGTCGTACTTCAAGATGATCCAGAATATATACGTTGTCGCGAAGCTATCTTAGACTTCCTGTACAAAAAATTTGCAAAAGAGGATGAATAACATTTATCCTTCTTCACGTTGGTAACGATTAAAGCTTCCTATCGCTATCAACGTTAAGCTTTTTACCTTTACTCCTCTTATATCATCTCTTCTTTACACATGTATCTTCACTCTAGGAAACATCAATTTGTAGATCTTGTAGTATATAAGTCTACTATGTAGTAAGGTTTGATTTTAACAGTTGTGTTGCAGTGGGATACATAGAGCTTAGGTTATATCTAAACGTAATACCTTTTTTATAATGGTATTACGCTTTAACAGATCCAAAGATATAGTATTAGACGCTTTTTTGACTTGTTAATTTATGATAAATTGCCAATGAAAGGATTAAGAGTGAAACACCTGCGATGAGATAAAATGCGCTCAACATTTGTGCATAATCATGTAATGCAATCTTAAAAACCACCATCAATGACTCAATAGAGAGTGCAATAATAATAGAAGTGAGGAACTTGGCAAAAACTTTACGAATGGTTCCCTCTCCTCGTTTAAAACTCCTATAAAAAACTTCCTGCTCTAATATCGTTTTGGCCAAATCAAAAATAGCAAGTCCTAAGGTAAGTGCAATCACTGATTTAAAGATTTGATCCATATCAAAAATATTATCAGCAAATAAAACCGTTACAAAAAGATAAAAAGCGTAAAAAACCAAAAAAGCAGCCGTTACAATAAGTCCAAACCCTATGACACCATATGAAGCGGTGCTAATACTATCAAATACGGGATGACTCTCGATCAAACCAAAACGACTTAACAACCGCTCAAGATTAAAATCAAAAAAGATCAAGTGTTCATAATCTTCTCTAGTCACGGTGATACAGAGATTAGCATCTGACTTACTGATATAAGGCTCTGAAATTGTAATCCCTGTGATAGAGCAACTGCTTTTAGAGAGCAGATACTGTCTATTACAATTCATTTCACACCCTACCTCTTTTGTTTTAAAGATATTAGGTGTGATTTGATTATACTGTTCATCCACGACATAAATCAAATCCAATGATGGGAAAATCGTAAAAAACTTCCGTAACTCTTTGGTATCGGTGGAAGAACTAATCTCTGTATTTTTCATTGTTGAGACAATAAAGCTATCGATCAATGCTTTATTTTGATGATATATCTCTATTAATTCTGTCATCACTTTTCTCCTTTATATAATATGAAATGATAAATTATGAACCTATAAAAATAGGTTCATTTCGAATAAATAAATATATGAAGATTAAGCAAGTCCTTTTTTCATAAGGAAGCAATCTGGAGTTGAAATCTGGACTTGCAACTGTATTTTATAACAAAAATTAGTTTTTTTATACAGACTCATGATTAAAAAATAATCAATTAAGTTGTTTTTCTATCGCCAAAACAACCTCACGCATCTTGAGTGCACTGTCAGGATTAAGAGAGATGGAGTCTATTCCCTCCTCAACTAACATCTGCGTAACCTCAGGATAATCAGAAGGAGCTTGTCCACAAATACCGATATATTTTCCTTTGGACTTGCACACTTTGATCACTTTTTTGATCGATTCAGTGACTGCTTCATTTCGTTCATCAAAAACGTCTGAGACGAGATCAGGATGTAACATGTTACCCAACCAAACACCAAAAGTATTTTGAGCAATTAGTTTTTGTTGTACATCAGTAACTAAAAACTTAGCACTAATATCAGATGAAGTAAGTGCATCTGGTCTTGTATTAATTTCGTCAAAATCACTTGTACATGATATGACGGAAGCCATTAAAAGGCTAGATC
>JAHZKW010000140.1 GCA_022600175.1 Campylobacterota bacterium | reverse complement strand
TTTTAAAAAAAGATGATTTTTCTATTTTCTATAGCAGATTAATATTAAATTAAAAATATTTTTAGTAAAATGCAGGCCTAAAATTCACACACACCAGTCCTTTGAATGGTTGCAACATCGTTGCTAACGGGTGTGGAGGCTAAACCAAATTTTTAATACGAAGGAGACATTGTCATGGTTACAATGAAAGATTTACTAGAATGTGGTGTACACTTTGGGCACCAAACAAGAAGATGGAACCCAAAAATGAAACCATATATTTTTGGAGAGAGAAAAAACATCTATATTATCGATTTACAAAAGACACTCAGATACTTCAGATATACGTATAATATAGTTAGAGATGCTGCAGCTGAAGGTAAAACTATCATGTTCGTAGGTACTAAAAAACAAGCTACTTCTGCTGTAAAAGAGCACGCAGAATCTTGTGGTATGCCATATGTTAATCATAGATGGTTGGGTGGTATGCTTACTAACTATCAAACAATCAAAAAGTCAATTAGAAAACTTGAAATTATTGAGAAGATGGAAGAAGAGGGGCAAATTGACCTTATGACTAAAAAAGAAGCTTTAATGCTTTCACGTAAAAAAGCAAAATTGCTTGATTACCTTGGCGGTATTAGAGATATGAAAAAAGCACCTAATATGATTTTTATTGTTGATACGGTTAAAGAGAAAATTGCTGTTCAAGAAGCGAATTGTCTTGGTATTCCAGTTATTGCACCAATCGATACAAACTGTGATCCCGATGTTGTTAACTTTCCAATTCCAGGAAATGATGATGCGATCAGATCAGTACAACTTTTTTGTAAAGAGATGGCTGAAGCAATTAATGAGGGTAAAGCATTAAGATCACAAGATAGTATTGATGAGTCAGCTGAAGGTGAAACTGCATCTGAAGCAAAAGTAGCATCAGGTGATATCAGTGATCAAGAAAAAGAAGCATTAATCAAAGAGGCTGCTGAAGAATCAGCTAAAGAGAGTGAAAATAAAGAAGAGGAGAAGTAGAAAATGGCAATTTCTGCTGGTATGGTTAAAGAGCTCAGAGAACTCTCTGGTGCAGGTATGATGGACTGTAAAAAAGCACTCGTTGAGACTGAAGGTGATATCGAAAAAGCAATGGACCTTTTAAGAGAAAAAGGTCTTGGAAAAGCAGCTAAAAAATCTGACAGACTTGCAAGCGAAGGGCTTGTACGTGTTGTTGTTAATGATACTTTTAGTACAGCAACTATCAGTGAGATTAACTCAGAGACTGACTTTGTTGCGCAAAATGATGGTTTTATCAATTTAACAAAAGATACAACATTACATATTCAAGCAAGTGGTGTAACGTCACATGAAGAGCTTTTAAAAACAGAAGTAAATGGCGTAAACTTTGAAGAACACTTTGGTACAGAGATTGCAAAAATTGGTGAAAATGTTGTGGTAAGAAGATTTGCTACAATTACAGCTGGTGAAAATGGTGTTGTTAACGGTTATGAACATTCAAATGGACGTGTAGGTGTTATTATTGGTGCTGCATGTGATAGTGCAAAAACTGCAGAAGGTGTTCAAGAACTTCTTAAAAATATCGCAATGCATGCATCTGCAATGAAGCCAACAGTTTTGAGTTATAAAGATTTAGATCCTGAGTTTATTGAAAAAGAGAATATCGCTATTAAAGCAGATATTGAAAAAGAGAATGAAGAGCTTAGACGTCTTAAAAAACAAGAGAAACGAATTCCTCAATTTGTGAGTAAGTTACAATTAACTGATGAAGCGATGGAGCAAGCAAAAGCTGATATGGAAGCTGAGCTTAAAGCACAAGGTAAACCTGAGAAAATTTGGGATAGAATTATTCCAGGTCAATTAGAGCGTTTTGTAGCTGACAATACACAGCTTGATCAACAATTAGCGCTTCTTAGTCAATTTTTTGTTATGGATGACAAAAAAACTATTGAACAAGTTGTTGCAGAAAAAGCAGCTGAACTTGGTGGTACAGTTGAACTAGTAGACTACATCAGATATGATCTTGGTGAAGGCTTAGAGAAAAAAGAGGATGATTTTGCAGCAGAAGTTGCAGCACAACTCAAATAACTATCGTAAATAAATATAGAGTGTACATATAATCTGTTGTACACTCTATATGTTTTAAATCTTATTCAAAAAAAGTAGGAGAAGATTATGGAAAGCAATATTGTTCGTCCAGATCCCCGTCTTAAACCTACAAGTGCTAAAAGTATTATGCATGCATCTAGTCTCTCCCATGCATTTGACTATCCTCTATTTGAAAATGTTGATATTAATATTCATGAGCGAGAATCTATCGCTGTTTTAGGTGTAAGTGGCAGTGGTAAGTCTACGCTTTTACATATCTTAGCAACGCTACTTAAACCACAACATGGTGAAGTGATCTATGATAAAGGGTTTATGTATGAACAGGGTGATAAAAGGCTTTTAGATATCAGACGCAATGATATTGGTATTATTTTTCAATCACATTATCTTTTTAAAGGGTTTACAGTACAAGAAAATCTGGAAATATCCTCTTTGATCTCAGGACAAACACTGGATATGGGTTTGATTAAAAAGTTGAAAATTGAAGATACATTGCAACAAAATGTGAGTGATCTTTCAGGTGGTCAACAACAAAGAGTATCAATAGCAAGAGTCATGTTAAAGAAACCAAAACTTATTTTTGCAGATGAACCTACAGGGAATTTGGATCGTCAAACTGCAAATGATGTGATGGATGTAATGTTAGAGTATGTTACAAAACATCATGCTGGTCTTTTTATTGTAACACATGATGAAAAGATTGCAAGCCGTTGTAATAGTGCATATCGCTTACAAGATAAAAGGCTTACTGCGGTTATCGCTTAATGCAGTTAGCTGAAATTCTTACCCAAAACAACGCTATAATATTTTTTCTACTTTTTACGAGAATTAGTGGCATGATGGCATTTTTCCCATTTTATTCTCATATGTCAATCTCCATGAGCATCAAAGCAGGAGTTGCTTTTTATTTGACCATTCTCTTTTTTCCCGCAGTGACACTTTCAGAAATCCCAATTGATGCAAGTCATATTGGATTAATGATAGTGAGTGAATTGATGTTAGGACTCATCGCTGGAGTGGTACTAAATATGATTTTTGGTGCATTGGGATTAGCTGGTATGCAGATAGCCATGGTAATGGGTTTTTCAATGGCATCGGTCGTTGATCCCAGTACTGGTGTGAATGCACCTATCATTTCACAAATTTTAACATTGATGGCACTTATTATGTTACTTGCCTTTGATGGACATCATCTCATACTACTTTTTCTTAATGAGACGATGGGGACGATAGCGTTAGGTGGTTTTTATCCTGAGCCATTTATATGGGAGTATTTGAGTAGTGCGATGAAGCATCTATTTGTGATGGGGTTTATTATCTCTTTTCCTATTATCGCACTCTCAATACTCTCTGATGTTATCTTTGGAATGCTGATGAAAACAATGCCTCAATTCAACCTTTTAGTAGTTGGTTTTCCTATTAAAATCTTTTTATCGATTATGGTTTTGACTGCCGTATTGGGAGCGATTCTTACACTTTTTAAACGAGAGTTTCTTGCCTCTTTTGAGTTTTTGAAACTTTTACTTTAACTATTTAAACTTTGTACTGATTTTTTTTAGTTCATCAAAATATTTATTAAATTTTTTTGCTATTGCGTACTCTTTAGTTAGATAAATAAGCTCATAGTTTTTCCCAAAGGCTGAGTGACTCCAGTTTGCAGAGCCAAAAAGTACAGTTCTATGATCAAATAGTGCCGTTTTGAGATGCATAATTCCATGATATTTTCTATTTTTAGAGATCTTTCCTTTGAGTTTATAAACAGTAATATTTTTATATTTTGCAAGATAGTAGAGCATGCTTCTTTTCTTTTGTTCATTGGCAGAGCGTTCATCAAAAATTATTTCAACTTTTACCCCTCTTCGTGCAGCATTTTTTAACCTCTTTGCTATCTTTTTATGGGTAAAATTATAAATTGTAATTTTAATGGATTTTTTGGATTGGTCGATATTTTTAGTAATAGCTCCCAAGGCTTTGTCTGCATCTTTAGGGAGCAGGTAAAAGTTTTCGTTGGCTGCCAATAGTGTGTTTAGTCCGATAAAAACTAGTATTAGATAAAATAGGTTAAATTTCTTTTTCATTATTGCTCTATTAATATGATATAAGAGTTTAATTTATCACAATTTTCATAAAAACAGATTGGAGAAATAATGCCTTCTATTTTACTCATTAATGATAATAAAATTGTTTCCCGTTTATTGCAGCTTAGTTCGCAAAAAAATGGATACAACTTAGAGGAAGTAACGACACTCGATACATCAACGGATTCTTATGATGTTGTGTTTATTGATAGTGATCAGTATACTGCAACACTTTTTGAAGAGGTCTCTTCCAAACTCAATTATGATCAGTTAGGTTATATTGGTACGCGTCAAGATGATTTACCTGAGGGGTTTGATCTTGTTATCGAGAAACCTTTTTTGCCTACTGATTTTGTAGAGATGATCAAAGAGAAGGTGATTAACAGAAAACCACAAGATGAAAAGATTGATCTTGAGGAAGCATTTGAAGAGGAGATGGATGAGATTGATGCTTTGTCTTTAGAGAGTGAAGACTTAGAGTTAGATGATATGGATAATGACGTTGAAGAGCTATTGACAGCAGACGATGATGACCTTGATACTGACGGATTTGACTTAGAAAATGTAGATGATTTAGATGACATGGATCTCTCTTTAGATAGTGCTTCAGTCATGAGTACAGGAATTGCCACTTCTATGATGACTCAAGAAAACAATCATGAAGAACTTGCTGATATGGTAAGTGAAATTGATGAAATGGGGGAAGAACCTGCCAGTGAAATTGAAGATGATTTTACTTCAGAGACATTAGAGACGGATCCTTCTCAAGCTCTAGAGAGTTTGGAAGAGAGTTTAGATGAGCCATTATCCGAAGTTGATGATGTGCGTAATCAGGAAGAAGCGTCACTTGAAACGTTAGATTTAGAGGACCTTGATGATGAAGTTTCTATAGAGGAAGATCCGATTCTCTCAATTGAAGAAGAAGTTGAGAGTGAAACATCAATCCAGAATGTTGATGACAATGAGGAGGTACCATTATCTGGCTTAGAACTTGACTCAGATGATGAGGAACTGACTATAGAAGGTCAAGACGTTGTTGAAGATGAATTGTCTCTTGATGATGAGGCTTTAACTGATACTGTAGAAGAAGTTGGGGAAGATGACCTACTTCAAGGTATGTCAGAACTTACCGAAGAGAGTTCAGAAGTTCAAGAGATAGAAGAGCTTACCGAGGATTCAATCGATGAGACATTGATAGAGTCGTTGGAAAGTGATGTTGAAGAGACGATGGATATTGATGAACCATCAATAGAAGAAGAGCTACTTGAAGTACCAAGTAATCAAGCACAGATGAGTGAGGTTGCACTTATGGATGATATAGATGCCCTAAGTGAAACAGAGATTCAATCAGCACTCGGTGAAAAAGTGGGTGATGTCGTTGAAGAGATTATCTCTGATGAGATTATGACTGATGGTGAAGAAAGTGTAGTAGAGTTTGGTGAGATGGAGCAGT
The DNA here is from genome assembly GCA_022600175.1 of Campylobacterota bacterium. GTDB lineage: Bacteria > Campylobacterota > Campylobacteria > Campylobacterales > QNZT01 > SZUA-1433. The sequence goes on along the minus strand of JAHZKW010000140.1, from coordinate 31,860 downwards.
GGATTAAAGATGCTGTAGCTAAAGCAATTACGCCTGAAATGATCAAAGAAGCACTTGATGGTATGGATGTTAGTGTGACACTAAATTTTAAAAATAAAAAAGAGGATGAAACGACTATATGAGTGGTGTGATCTTAGTACTTTCGGGACCTAGTGGATGTGGTAAAAGTTCGTTGACAAATGAAGTGTTGGCAAAAAATGATGATATCTATTTTTCAATTTCTACAACAACCAGAGAGATTAGAGAAGGTGAGCAAGAGGGCGTAAATTATCATTACATTAGTAAAGAACAGTTTCAAAAAGAGATTGAAGAGGGTATGTTTTTAGAGTGGGCAGAAGTTCATGGAAATTATTATGGTACATCAATTAGACCTATTGAACAGGCTTTGCAAGAGGGTAAATTAGTTATTTTTGATATTGATGTACAAGGACATGAGATTGTGAAGAAACGATATGCTTCTATCATGACAAGTCTTTTTATTACGACTCCTGATGAAGAAGTACTTAAAACACGTTTAGTGAATAGAGCAACAGATAGTTTAGAAGTGATTGAGAAGCGTCTTATCAATGCAAAAAGTGAGATGGCACGTATCTGTGAATATGATTTTTTACTTATCAATAATGACTTTGCTGAAACACTTGAGAAGTTTGAAGCAGTGCTAAAAGTGGCACGTTTGAAACAAAGTTGTCAAGACAGAGAACAATTTTGCACCGGTTGGTAGATTATTAATATTTAATGGTATAATACCCCTTTAAAAATAACTAGAAATTATAAAGGATTCAAAAATGGGTATGCCAAGTGGAATGGAATTGATCATCATCGCTCTTGTAGTACTTTTACTATTTGGAGGGAAAAAGATACCTGAACTTGCTAAAGGGCTTGGAAGTGGTATCAAAAACTTTAAGAAAGCAGTAAAAGATGATGGTGAAGAGGTAGCAGATGCTACAAAAGAGAAGATTGAAGAGACTAAAGAAGAAGTTGCGAAATCAGTAAAGTCTGAAGATTCACAAAAAGCGTAGGGTCAAGCACTAGTGAAAAAAAGTGTTATTGATACTATAAAAAAACATATTGAGAATGACTTCGTTCTTGAGAAGCCAAAAGATAACTCTTTTGGCCATTACGCTACGCCTTTAGCTTTCTCTTTAGCTAAAAGTTTACGAAAATCCCCTATGATCATAGCTGATGAACTTTGCTTGAAGTTTGCTGATGAAGTGATTTTTGAGAGTGCAACTGCCATCAAAGGCTATATCAACTTCAAACTCAGTGATGATTTTTTAAATATAAAAGCAACAGACGCGATAGAAGCAAATCTGGATTTTGCTAAAGGTCAAAAAGAGCAGACTATTCTTTTAGAATTTGTGAGTGCAAACCCAACGGGACCTATGCATATCGGTCATGCACGAGGGGCTGTTTTTGGTGATACCTTGGCCAACATCGGTAAGCATTTGGGATATCAAATTACAACAGAATATTATGTTAATGACGCAGGTAGTCAGATTGAGATGCTTGGACTCTCCATTCTCTTAGCTGGGCAAGATAGATATACAGAGATAGATGTAAAATGGCCAGATGAGTTTTATCGTGGTGAGTATGTTTATGACTTAGCAGATGATGCAAAAGAAGCGTTTGGCATAGAGATCTTTAGTGATGAAAATAGTATCCCTAAACTCTCTACTTGGGGTAAAGATAAGATGATGGATCTTATCCGTGCTAACTTAGCAATGGCAGATATCGCGTTTGATAGTTTTGTCAGTGAAAAAACACTTTTTGAAAAATGGGATGCGAGTTATGAAAAACTAAAATCCGAAGATGGTGTTTATGAAAAAGAGGGCAAAGTCTGGCTAAAGTCTAGTGAAAAAAGTGATGAAAAAGATCGTGTTGTCGTGAGAGAAGATGGTAGACCTACCTATCTTGCGGGAGATATCATCTATCATGATGACAAGTTTCAGCGTCGGTATGACCACTATATCAATATTTGGGGTGCAGATCACCACGGATATATCGCTAGGGTGAAAGCGGCAATTAGTTATCTTGGATATGAATCTGATAAGTTAGAAGTGATTTTATCTCAGATGGTAGCACTACTCAAAGGTGGTGAACCCTATAAAATGAGTAAGCGTGCAGGTAATTTTATCTTGATGAGTGATGTGATAGATGAAATAGGTAGCGATGCACTTCGTTTTGTCTTTTTAACTAAAAAGAGTGATACACATTTAGAATTTGATGTTGATCTTTTAAAACAGCAAGATAGTTCAAATCCTATCTATTATATCAATTATGCACATGCACGGATAAACCAAATCTTTCAAAAGAGTGGTAAAAGTGTTGAAGATGTTGTGGGTGTTCATTTTAATAATCTTGATGAAGATTCTAGAAATCTACTTTTTTCAGCGCTACTTTTACATGAAGTACTAGAAGATGCTTTTGAATCAAGACAATTACAAAAGCTAACAGAGTATCTACGAAATTTAGCTGCTTCTTATCATCAGTTTTATAATAAACATAAAATTGTAGGAAGTGTAGATGAAGACCAACTACTTAAACTCTCTGCGATGGTCGCTACAAGTATACGTGTAGGGCTTAGTCTTATGGGGATTACTGCAAAATCAAAAATGTAAACTTTTACCAAAGAGAGATCTCTCTTTGGTAAATTGTCACCTTCTCGCATATTTTATGCATATATAAAATAATATTGATAAACATTATCATAATTAATCATTCTTTAAGGAGAGGATTGTTAAAATTCTTTAAATTATGATAATCAATTCCACTATCATGTTTAATTTCGGGGGATTTAATGAATAATATTAATGTTGTACTTGTCGGACAGCCTAATGTCGGTAAAAGTATGTTAATCAATGCACTGAGTAAATCACATCTCAAAGTAGGAAATTTTAGCGGTGTTACTGTTGAAAAAACAGAAGTTGATTTTCAATATTGTGATGAAAAGAGTTGTAGTGACTATAATATTCATATTGTGGATCTCCCTGGTGCTTATTCTTTAACTGAATATACGATAGAGGAAAAAGTAACAAAAAACTATCTGCAAGAGGCAGATTTTGATGTGATTGTGAATGTCATTGACTCTACAAACTTAGAACGTAACCTTCTTTTAACATCACAACTTTTAGATCTTGGAAAGCGTGTCGTGATTGCACTTAACATGAGTGACGAAGCAGATAAAGAGGGTATTGACATTGATGTTAAACAGTTGAGTGCTATTTTAGGTATACCTTGTATCAAAACAAGTGCCGCTGAAAATACAGGTATCGAAACGTTAAAAGAGGCGATAGTCACTCTTTATACAGATAGTACACATGATGCGAAAATGGTCTATAGTGATACAATAGAAGAGGAGATAGAAAAAATTGTCTTCTTTTTAAAAATGAAGAAGTATAAAAGTGAAGTGACACATAAAAAACTTGCTGTAAAGCTACTGCAAGAAGATTCTAAAACTTATAAAAAAATGCATGAAGAGCCTATATGGATTGAGCTTTTGCCAATTGTTCGTGATTCATTGAATCATATCTATTTACATTACGGTACTAAAGATCTTGAAGAGATTTTTGAAGATGAGCGTATGGCATATGCCAGAGGTGCAGCACTTGAGGTACAGAGTGTCAAAAGTACACCTAAAGAGAGCTTAACACAAAAGATTGACTCACTGTTGATTCATAAGTTTTTTGGGGTACCTATCTTTTTATTTTTCATGTGGCTATTGTTTCAGTTAACGTTTGAGATTGGATCAATTCCTATGGATCTAATTGATACTTTTTTTGCTGCATTGTCAGCTGCTGCGATTAACACTTTTGGTGATGGTCAGATTGGATCAATTATCGCTGATGGTATGATCGCTGGTGTGGGTGCTGTTGTGATGTTTTTACCAAATATCATGATCCTCTTTTTAGGTATTGCTTTACTTGAAACGACAGGATACATGAGTCGTGTGGCATTTTTACTGGATGGATTTTTTCATAAGTTTGGTTTACATGGAAAGAGTTTTATTCCCCTTGTAACAGGTTTTGGTTGTTCCGTACCTGCTTATATGGCCGCACGTACGCTAAAAAATGAGAAAGATAGATTGTTGACGCTCTTTATTATAGGGTTTATGAGCTGTGGTGCGAGACTTCCTATTTATGTACTTTTTACAGGGGCGTTTTTTACTGCAGATCAAGCAGGAAATGTACTATTTTTGATTTACATCTCAGGAGCACTGTTAGGATTAATTGCCGCAAAAGTACTCAATGTGGTTGTCTTTAAAAATGAGGATGAACCTTTTGTGATGGAGATGCCAAAATATCGTATGCCTTCATTGGCGTTGATTTGGCATACAGTTTGGAACAATGCATGGATGTATCTTAAAAAAGCGGGTACTTTTATTTTAGCAGCATCAATTTTAATTTGGTTTGCCAGTAACTATCCTAAGTATCCAGAGTTAGAAAAACAGTATCAAACCAAGATAGAGATTTTGGCTGATGAATCTGAGAAAAATGCACTGCAAAATGAGCTTCAGATGAAACTGTTAGAACAGAGCTATCTAGGAATAGTGGGGAAAGCTACTGAACCTCTGTTTGCACCACTTGGATTTGATTGGCGTATGACGGTAGCCCTTGAGACAGGTCTAGCGGCAAAAGAGGTTGTAGTTTCGACATTAGGGGTACTTTATGCCCTTGGTGATGAAGTAGATGAAGAACATGGTGGTCTTGTAGAAAAGATCAAAGAAAATATTCCATTTGCTGCGGCGATTGCATTTATTGTGTTTGTCATGATCTATCTACCATGTTTAGCGGCTTCAATGGTTTTTGTGAAAGAGGCAGGGGGTTGGAAGTATTTAGCTTACCTCTTTGTTTTTACGACAGCGACTGCGTGGATACTTAGTTTTATTGCATATCGAATTGCATTAGGAGTTGTAGGATGAATTTAAGTGAACTTAGAAAAGGGGATCGTGGTACGATCCTTAAGATAAATGCAGGGCGAGAACTGAAAAGTAGATTGACCTCATTTGGTATCTATAAAGGTGCTACATTTGAGATCAAGGCTTGTTCTTTGGCAAGAAATACTTTGGAGTTAGAAGTAGGTAATTCATTGGTTGCTTTAAGACGTGGAGAAGTAGAAAAGATTGAGGTAGAGAAAAATGAAGCGTAGTATAGTAGTTGCAACACTATTAAGTGTCAGTATGCAGGCTGAAGGGTTAGAGACTGCATTTAAAAATGCAACTTATGATGGGTATCTAAGAGCAGCATACCAGCATCAAGATGAAGGTGAGTTTGCTATCGGTGGAAAACTGCATATGGAGACTGCTCAGATTAACGGTATAAGTGTAGGTACTTCATTTTATACAACACATGGATTAAGTGACAAATATAATGATGGAATTTCATTTTTTAGTTCAGAGCAAAAAGCTTACTCCATTCTGGGTGAAGCATATATCAAAGCACACTTTGGTAGTACAGAGATCAAGATAGGTAGACAAGAGCTAGACACTCCTTACGCTGATACAGATGATATCGGTATGGTGCCAAATAGTTTTGAAGCATTGAGTGTTGTAAATAGTGCTTTTGATGATACGACTATTGTTTTGGCACATCTACAGAAGATGGCAGGTGTTGATGCCGAGACTCCTGAAAGATTTACCAAAATAAATGGTGATGATGGTGTCCAAGTAGTAGGGGTTAGTTATGAAGGGTATGAAAATTTACGTTTAGATGGATGGTACTATAACGCTACAGATTTTGCCAAAATGAGTTATATAGAGGCTGATTATGAGCGACCTTTATCAGCATTTACGTTAGGTATTGGGGGACAGTATACCTATCAAGATTTTGATGAAGGCAGTACCGTCGGTGTGTATGGTCTAAATGTACGTTTAGGATTAGAAGAACAAGGTATTATTTTCTATACAGCATATAATAAAGCAAATTCTAAAGATGGACAAGTGGCTGATAACTTTTTTGGAGGAGGCCCATTTTTTATCAACTGTGAGCATATGACAATGGCGGAAGTTGGGGAAAATGGTAAAGCATTCCGACATGGTATAGAGCTTGATGGTGCACCTTATGGGTTAGATGGATTTGGTATGAACCTCTCCTATTTTACGGCAGAAGGTGATGGTGGAGAAGATCTTGAAGAGATTGATTTGATGGCAAGTTATATGGTGAGTGATGCACTCTCTGTTGATCTTATCTATAGTGATACCACAGATAATCAAGATGAGCGTGCGTCATTTACCAATACACGACTTTTTGTCAATTATAGCTTTTGACAAAAGCGTATCTTGGTTTCAATTTAAATTATGAAGATTTTTTAGCCTCTTTTTCTCTCAAGAGTTTTTGTAGTAGTGTCTCCGTTGTTGAAGTGTCATTATCTTTTAGGTTTAGGAGTGTTTGTACCATCGTTTGGGTTGTTACTACTATGTTATTTTCACTCTTTTCAAGTTTAGTTGCCATCTCTTCTAAAAGTTGTTTTTTAAACTCTTCTACCAGCTTTTCTATTGTAGCAAGCGCTTGTGGAGAATCTCCCAATTTAGCTATGAGATTGTTTTTATAATCTTCAATTTTTTTATCTATCTTTTCTTGATTCAAATCTGCCAAAAATTGTGTAGCACCTTTTTCCCTTAAATCTTTTAAAAATTTTTCTATGGCAGGATCTCTTGTCTCTTCTTGTGGTGTTATTTCCCTTGAGCCTGTATAGTGACTTTCAAATACTTCCCAAAAATCACGTACACTTGTTTTAAACTCTTGTGCGCTATACCCACCCTCTTTAGGATTTAAAATTTGCTCTACTCTATTTTTGAGATATGTATAATCAATCAGAGGTGGGGTATAAGGTTTGTCAGATAAAACAGATTTTAGATGGGATGTATCAAATGTTAAAGCAGAAGCCATGAGCTTATCTTTATCGTCTAAGTTATTGATAGCATTGATATAGGCATCATGTGTATCAGTTGGCATATTGATTGGAATAGGGAGCATCTTTTGTGCAATTCCCACTTCAGCGACACCATCACTATTAAAATCATATTGTTCATGATCATGCATTAAAAGATTATAAGCACCTTCTGGACTTAAGGCATCAATATTGATAGCATCTGCTAGATTAGAATATTTTTGAAGTGTTTGTACTTCATCGTTAGAGAGACTTTTGAGAAACTCTTTAGCATTGGAGAGTTTGATATCTTGATGAGAAGCTTCTGTATAGATTGCTTCAAAACCCTCTGCATAAGGGGTTTGATAGTTTGTTCTTCCTTCAAAGGGTTGAAGATTTTTTGCAGCAGCGATATAGTTTAGATAAGTAGCACCTGTTTCCATCGTAATCCTTTAATGGAAAACAAGCAAAAAATATTCCTATACAATTGATCTCTAAAGATCAATTGCACAGGCTTTGAGTGTTTCAATATCAATAAGCTCAAGCATCTTTTCATGTGTTGCATGAATGAAGATTTGTGGCGCTTGTTTATTCATCACGGCCTCTACAAAACGAGGACCCGATAGACACCAACTCTCACCTGGTTTAACTCCTGCAAAGTTATACTGTGGGATAGGTGTAGAGAGATCATTCCCTACTGCTTTAGAGTAAGTTAAGAACTTCTCTGTTGCATAAATACAGACAGCATGCACACCAGGATTGTCATCTCCTGTGTTACATGAACCATCACGGTAAAATCCTGTGAGTGGTTTCAAACTGCAAGGTTCCATAGGTTCCCCTAGAACGTTTCGTGCAGGTTGTTTGTTATCCACAGTGCCCACCACCGCAACAGGCGGACTTTCCTTGATCACCTACACTAATAAAGAGGTTTTCACCCATCTCTTGTACACTAAACTCATGCTTTTGGCAAAAATCTTGGTTCATCTCTTTTGTCATGTTTAGTGCTTGTATCATTGCATCATCTTTGTTTTCAAATGACATATTATTGGTGAAATCGCTTCTTTTAAAGCAGCCACACTCTTTTTCCATTGTAACTGTAAACATTGTATATCCTTCTATAAAATCAAATTTTGAGTCATCATGATATCAATCAGAAACTTAAATAAGACTAAAATTGTCTCATTTGTTGTGTAGAAGTTTTTTGTTATTGTGGTTTGAAACTTTTAGTTGTTTTACACACTTCGGGAAAGAGACATTGGTCACATTCTGGTTTGACAGCTTTACATGTGTATCTACCAAAGAGTACCATCGCTTGATGAAAGATATGTAGATCATCTTTGAGCTTTTTGACAAGTTCTTCTTCTGTCTTTTCCACAGTTTTAGCATCACTAAGTCCTAGTCTATGGGAGACACGGAAAACATGTGTATCGACTGCCATTAAGTTTGCACCATGACGTTCAATCATAAAAACATTGGCAGTTTTTTGTCCTACACCTGCTAGTTTGATCAATTTTTTAGCATCAGCTGGGATCTCCCCTGCATACTCCTCTTCTACGCTCATCGCCATTTTGATGATATTTTTGGCTTTGTTATTAAAAAAAGAACAAGTTTTAATGAGTGCTTTAACCTCTTCGAGGTCTGCTTGGGCGAGTGCAGAAGGTGTAGGGTACTTTTCAAAAAGTGCTGGGGTGATGATATTCACCCGTTTATCTGTACATTGTGCTGAGAGGATGATAGCGATGAGTAGTTCAAAATCATTTTTATACTCAAGTTCAGTGACGGCATCGGAGTACTTTTCAACAAAAGCTGTTTTGATGATCTCTATCTCTTTTTTTGTCGCTTTTTTAGGCATGGTTATTTGACCTTGTACTCAATGACTATTGGTTCACTATAGTTTGGTACATCATCATAGGTAAATACAGCATAGTATTTATCCACTTTAGTGGAGCCATAGTTATCATAAGTGTAGTTATCAGGACCTGCGTAGAGTTTGACACCGTCATAAGGGTTTTGTGGTGGATGAAAGCGATTTCTAACGACAAAAGATCCGACATGTGCCTCATCTTTTGGATTTTCCCATGCAAGTTTAACCATTCCCTTTTCAACATTTATCTGGAGATTAGAGATGGTTGGCACACCATATTTTCGTCGTTTGATATATTGGATGATTAGTTTTGCCTCTTTTTCATCCCACTCAATTTGGTGATTTTTAGGAATAGAAGAGGAGGTTGCTTTGACGATGAAGGAGACGGGTTTATGTTGTTTATGACTCTCTTCAAGCTCTTGTCTACTAAAGCTATCAAACAAAAAGTGATGCGTACGGTTTTTTATTAAATCGTCTTTACTCACCTCATAACCTATAAACTCTATGCGTTCACGATTTTTGATATCTTCAAAAGTATGATTGTCGACATCGATAAACTCTATATTGTAACGCATATCTTGTTTGGTGGTTGGTTTTTTCTTATTTGAGATTTCGATATAAGCGTGTGTCACTACCGTTTCATCAGGATTGGGTAGAGAGCTTAAGTCAAACTCCATATAGCCATACTCTTTACAACCATTTTTATCAAAACCACAGATGAGTGTATCATGTTGAATTTCTGAAGTAGAAATCGTACTGGTTGTATTTGGTTTGATCTCTATTTGCGTGGATGGAACTGTATATTTGATATTTAATGAAGGGCGATAGTGTATACCTCCTCCAAATTTACCATATCCAATATCAAACATCATCATTTGTGAGTTACGTCCTACAGGAAGCTTTGTTGGACCTTGCATCCGAAATACAACACTTTTTTGGTGAATCTGTGATTGTAAAAGTTTAGCCTCAAATGCGTTAAAGTGCCAATGACTCCAAATTCCTTGTGTTAGCTTCTCTGAGGGGATACTCTCTCCCAATGTTCCTAAGATCTGAGCATTATGAATTTGTGAAAAGTCATAAAGCTCACCAATGGTCTGTTGATCAATAAATGAAAGTGACCACTCTCCATATTTTTCTATCTTTGCATTGACACGATTCATAGGATAGAGTGAGATATTTGCCTCTTGTATGATGGCATTTTCAGGGATGTTTTCTAGTGAAAATTCCATTACCGCATAACTGATCCCTTTATTCTCATTAACACCTACAAATAGTGAGTTTGTTCCAAAATGTTCTCTATTTTGTTCGATTGTTTTTTCTGCAATATAGCCTATATTGTTAGGTGTTGGAAAGATAACACGTGAAAACTCATCATTTAAAAGTGCTGTTTTTGCACGTACCTTTGGTGCATAGGGAGATTCGATATTACTGATCATATCTACAGCTCTAATATAGTAGAAGTAGAGTTTTCCGCTTTTAAGATCGGTATCGGTAAAGTGTTTATTTTTGGTTGTCGCAATGAGGTTTGCTTCATTACAGGCTTGCTTTTCTTGGGTATTTTTATAAATCTTATAGAAGATGTTTTCACCACCTTCAACACCATCCCATGCAAGTGATATACTTTGAGAATCAGAAGCTTCCAAATGAAAGTTCTCTACACGTTTTGGGGCTAAAAATGAGTAGTTTTGTGCCTCTCCTAAAGCATGTAAGAGAGCAGGAATATTTTCATTGATACTCTCTTTCATATTTTGCATATAGTCAGGAATATTACGTGTTCCTACTTCTACTACTGCTGAGATGATCCCTTTAGAGTAGTAGTATTCACGTCCACTACCGCTGATAAGTTTAGTAGGTGGTTTTCCACGATGAATTCCATATTTTCGACCACTGACTTTTTTGATCTCATAGTTCATGTTAGCACAGAGGACATTGAGGTCAGTACCATTGACTTCTGCCTCATGGTTAAACTTATGTGCAGGGAAAAAGACATTGCCTTGTGAATGATAGTCCAGTGCTACAGTGATATTCTCATGTGTATCAACAAACTCTTTGATCGCTCTTGTTTCAGGCTCTGAAAATGGCTCAGGTCCGCTGTAGACGTTAGAGCTTGTATCTGTAGTTTTCACATAACCGACACTAAAATTTCTGTTGAGATCAACACCATAGGTACCATTTTTGTTGTTTCGTCTATTTTTACGCCAAAAAGAGAAGTGGGTACGGGAGTACTCAAATCCATCAGGGTTTAGACAAGGGACGATGTATAAGGTATTTTTAGTCAATGCCGAAGTGATACGAGGATCACTTTGATGGTTTTTTAAAAGATGATCAATAAATTCGACACCTAGTTCATTACCGATCCATTCGCGTGCATGCACTGTACCAGTATAAAGAAGTGCAGGTTTGAGATCTGCTTGTTCCACATTGATTGTAATGGTGGCAAGTACAATTTCTCGCTCTTCCCAAGTAGTACCAATATTTTGTAATGTAATGATATTTGGATAGTTTCTGACACACTCTTTGAGAAAATCAACGGTCTCTTGATATGATTTATATTGTTGCTTCATAATACTCCAAAGCTCTTTTTTTGAAGGGGGATTATAGCATAAATTTAGGAAAATAACTTTTCAAAAAAATTAAGTTTCTTTTTAGTAACTTTTCTTACTCTTAAGTCTTGAAAGTCAGGGTCTCCATGCTCCATTACACAACTGTCGTAAGGGATATGCGCTTTGCTATCTTTTGTTCTAAAACTTTTTTTCTGAGGTTTTGGTGGTCTTTGATGTTGCATACACATGATAAATCCTTTACTACCATTTTACATCTAAAACGTGTAGTTTGTATGTAACACCAAGAGACAAAAGCCTCTTAGTGTACTATTGACTTGGTGGAATGCCTTTTAAAATTTGTTTGAAAGTTCCCCATGCATCTACCATTTTTTGCATAGTTTTTTCTTTAATCCCCTTAACGTCTAAGAGTTGATCAGGTTCATTTTCCAGCATATGTACAAGTTTCTCTTTACCATATGTCTCAAGTGCTTTTGCTGCTTTTTTCTTACCAAATCCTTTAGTAGAGGTTGAGAGAAATGAAAACATCTCTTCATCACTGATCTCCTCTGCATTGAGTGCAGATTCATCACCATCTTGTAGTGCTTGGTTATTTTCTACTTCCATACTCTTGAGATTTTTGAGTGCATATTTATCTTGATAATTCCATTTTTCACTTGGCCACTCTTCTTCATCTCGTTCTCTTGTATTTAACATTGGAAATTGGCTATCGACGTCAAAGATACTCTTTTGTTCATCAACAGCAATTTTTTTGTTCATATAGTAGGCACCATCATAACTTGGTGAGAATGTACCAAATGCAATATGTCGCATTGTACGTAAGAGTGAACTATCAATTTTTCCCAGTTCTTCCCAGTTAAAGAGTGGGATGTTTGGTTTTTTAAATCTTCCATCACTAAATTTCCACATCAAGTATTGTGCAATCCAATCTCTAATATATGGAAATGCTGCAAATGCGGTTGCACATTCTAAAATACGATACTCTCCATCAACACCCACAGCAATATCACAAGCCCAATACTCTGCATTGGCTGCTTTACTTACTTTGACTGCTAACTCTAAAAGTTCAACAGGGACATCCATATAATCCATAGAGCCACCTTGGCTGGTGTTTGTGAGCCATTCACCCTCAGGTGGTCTTCTCCAAAATGCACAGACAGGTTTATGTCCAATTAACATGACGCGCACATCTGCTGCCATTGGGACAAAGTCCTGCATATACATCGGATGATATTTTTTAGTTTTAAAGAGGTTTGTTGCCTCTTGTTTGGAGGATACTTTATGGACAAAGTATCCTCCATAGTTTGAGGGCCCATAACTTTTTTTAACAATTTTTGGAAACTCTGTATTTTGGATAAACGCATCCCCTTTTTCTCTATCATAAAAGATATAGGTTTGAGGTACAGGAATATTATACTTCCAACAAAAACGGGTAACATTCTCTTTAGATTTATTTGAAAACTGTGTATCTAGTGAAGGTACAAATTGGATATTTGGCAGTTCTCGTGCGATCTCTCTAAAAGTTTCATAGGCTGTAGCCGGGATATTTCCGATCAAGATGTCAATTTTTTTACGTTTGACCTCTTTGATAAAACGTGCTTTGTCATTTTTCCAGTGGTAAGTTACCACTTCAATTTTATCTGGCCAACCTTTGAAGTTTGACTTATCAAAAAATCTCAATACATAGTCAAGATAGAGAAAACCTAGTTTTGGTAGTTTTTTTTGCTTCTTTTTACCCATAATTATTTGCCCTTTACTGTGTTGTCTATTAAATCGACAATTAAATCAATTTTTTTATCGTTAAAATTAAGTCCCATAGCCTCTTGTTCTGGTGTTGCAAATGCTGGTATACCGTTTACTTCTAATACTACATACTCCTCTTGTTCTTGATCATAAATGAGATCTACCCCTGCGATCTCAAGACCTGTTACTTTTGCTGCTTTTTTAGAGATCTCAACCAGTTTGTCATTTGGCTCTCTTAAAAAGATACTTCCACCACTTGTGATATTTGTTTTCCAGCTATCTTTTGCCGCTTTTCGTCCATAACATGCGACAAATTCTCCATTGACGATGTCTACTCTAAAATCGGTATTGTCATAGTTGACAAATTTTTCAACATAAAAATAGCGGATATCTGTTTGGTTTAAAAATGGTAGTAACATATCAAGTGCTGCTTCGTTTTCGATTTTGACAAGTCCCATACCTCCCCAGCCATCAGTAGGCTTGTAGACAATTTTTCCACCCCACTCACGAAGTACATGTTTGAGTTTGTCTACATCATCTCTATGACAGAGTTTAAACTCTGGGGTCAAGACACCGTGGTGTCTAAGACGATGTGAGGTTTTAAACTTATCTTCAGTGAGTGCAAATGCATCGTAGTTATTAATAATAGGAATAAATTTATCAAGTGTTTCGTAGAGGTAAACTTGGTATTGGGTTTGTTGACCTGCGTTATAGCTAAAAAAGAGATCGAGCTTTTCCATTGCCGTATCATTACAGATAATGGAACCATTTTTAGCAATTGCATTTCTGAGGTTGAGATCTGTAGTCGTGATAATATCTCTTTCTCGAAGTTTGTCAATTATCTTTTTTTGGATCTGTTCACCACCGCTATTTTGATACATCCACATGCCGATTTTATGCGTAGACATTGCAGTTCCTTTTAGGAGAAATAAGATTATAATTATAGGATAATTTAGATACAAAAGGGTTGCAAGTATGATTAAAAATTACGACTTTTCAGAATTGAAAAGGTTAATTGATCTAAATTCTTACACAAAGAACAAATTGGGTGTAGATGAAAATGGAAAAATTTTTACAAAATGGATGCAAGCATTGGGATTTTCTTGTGAAGTACATAAGCGTGATGAAGTAGGTAATCATCTACTTTTTACCTCAAAGCAGACAGAGGGCAAAAAAGTATTGCTTTTGGGGCATTTAGATACGGTTTTTCCTCCTATGAGTTTTGAACACTATCGTGATGATGATGAGTGGATTTATGGTCCAGGCGTGTGTGATATGAAAGGTGGAAATATGGTTGCCTTAGAATCTTTGCGTAATCTACATCAAATATTTGGTGAAATTAGAGATATTGACATGCTACTGGTGAGTGATGAAGAGACAGGTAGTGATGACTCAAAAGATTTAACACTCTCTTTAGCAAAAAATTATGACTATTGTCTTGTTTATGAAGCAGCAGGGAAAAATGGAGAAGTAGTCAATGGTCGTAAAGGGGTAGGTACTTTTTTTATCGATATTGAGGGCAAAGCATCACATGCAGGTAATGAGTATATCAAAGGTATCAATGCCAATTTAGAAGCAGCCCATAAATTAATTGCACTCACAGCTTTAACGGATCTAGAAAAAGGTACTACGGTCAATGTGGGGAAAGTTGAAGGGGGTATTGGTGCTAATACCATCTCTCCACATGCTAAACTTTCGGTAGAGCTAAGATATACCAACAGTGATGAGCGAGATAGGGTGTTGCGGGGGTTTGAATCGATTTGCCAAGCCTCACATGTAGAGGGAAGCGTGGCAAAACTTAGTGGTGGTATCCAACGTGATGTCATGGCTCCTAATGTTAAGCAAGAAGCATTTTTAGAAAAGATAGAAGCTTTAACAGGTGAAAAGATTACTGTTGAACAGCGTGGTGGTGTGAGTGATGCAAATCATATGGCAAGCCAAGGGGTGATTACACTAGATGGATTTGGACCTTTTGGTGATGGAGATCATACGATAGCGGAACGTGCTAGTAAAAAAAGCTATTTTGGGCGTATAGATCTTAATACTAAGATTTTAACGGCATTTATGGAAAATAAAATTTAATATAAGCCATTTACTTTTATAGGATATAATTTGTTTTTATTTAAAATATAGGGGTATATTATGAAACAAAATGAACCATCTTTAGAAGAGATTGAGGATTTTAATGGTAGGGGAAGTGAAGAGAAAAGACGTACTGTCAACTTAGTGATTATAGGGTGTTTGATAGCAGGTGCACTTTATACCGTTGTGAAGATGCAGAACAGTAGTGTCAGTGATGCACTTCCTGTTGAACAGAGTCGTGCAATACAGATGAAATAGTTTTAATCACCTCTTTAGATGACTATTTAAAGAGGTTTCTTATCGCTTTTGTGATACGTTTGATCGGTCTATTATGACCCGTAAGCTCATTGAGATATGCTTCATAACTTTGGGCACGCTCTTCTAAAAAACCAACAAAATACTTTTTAGAAGCTTCCACTCCTCGTTGTTTTTCAATTTCAAGTAGCTTTTTATAGAGTTTTTCAATCTCTACAACTCCTGTTTTGGGTGCCGCATATCTGTACGCATAATAGTTGCCTACTTCATAGTTATTTTGATTATTGTGGATTTTAAAGTGTGCTAAGACCCAATAGTAACGCCCATCTTTTGCGAGGTTTTTGATTAATGCTGAGAAGTTTTGGTGATTTTGAAGATGTTCCCAAAGCATTTGAAAGATAATTTGTGGCATATCAGGATGTCTGATAATATTTTGTGTTCGTCCCATCAATTCACTCTCTTGATATCCATTTACCTCTATAAAGTAATCATTGCTGTATTCGATTGTTCCATGTAGGTCTGTTTTACTCATAAGGAGACTATTTGGTTCAATCTCTATTTCATGATCAATAGGTTGAGGCTTGATGAATTTTTCTAATGTATTGCCATTTTGAATGAAATTTTTAACAGGTAGTGCAGTAGGGTACTTTTTAGTTGCAAGCAATGATCAATCCTTAATGTTGTTACAAATGAGGGCGGATTGTAATCAAATTAGACCTAAAATGTCAAGTAGTTTTACTAAGTAGTACAAAAATTTAAATTCTTGTACTATTTAGCGGCGTAGCATATTATTCTGGTTGGATACTCTGCTCTTTTTGGCGGTGTGATAGAAACTCTTCAATATTATATTTTGCGCGATATTCAGGTGTCATAAGATGGATGAGAATGTCGCCCATATCAAGTACCGTCCACTCATCACTTGGTTCTACATGAAAGTAACTTTCCCCTTCAACTTTTAATCCTTGTTTCAGGTAGTCTAAAAGGGCAGCACCATGTTTTTCACCAAGTGTAGTTGCGATGATCACATCATCTACAAAATAATCTTTTTCTCTCATATCAAAAAGCTGAATATTATCTGCTTTTTTCTCATCTAAGATTTCAATAATCTTTTCAACTCTCTTATCCATTTTTCTCCTTATCTCATAATAAGTTATCACCTCATCAGCAATAGATTTAGGTAAAAACTCCTGTTTCAGCTCTTCTCTTAATTTTGTGGAGCTGATAGTAACATGAATGTCCAATTTTTGCAAGTTTTCGGGGATTTTTTCACCCTCTCGTGTCGCAATAATAAACTCAACAAGTTGGCTTAGTGTATCAAAAGATTTCCATGTTTTTAACTGCGGCAGATTATCAGCACCTATAATTAAATATATTTTATGAATATCATATTTTTTTTTAAGGTACTTGATTGTTTCAATCGTTGGTACTGGGCGGTTTTTTTTGATTTCAAAATCCAATACTTCTGCTTTAGGGTAAGAGCGAAGTAGTTTTTGAATCCATTTGTAACGTTTCTCTGCAGACGCAAAAGAGGATTTTTTAAAAGGGTTTAGAAACGTAGGTACTACAAAAAGCGTATCAATATCGAGATTTTGTAAAGCTTCACGTATGATTGCTTCATGTCCAATATGGGGAGGATCAAAACTCCCGCCAAATAGTGCTATATTCATTTACGCTATTTTAAACCTTTTTTAATTTCTGTTATTAATTATTTAACCATAAAGTCGATATAATACTATTATACAGCAAACTTAATAAAGGAGATGCAGTGGCTATAAAAGTGGCTATTACAGGTTTTGGTAGGATTGGAAGATGTGTCGCAAGAATTTTAGAAGATAGAGATGATATGGAGCTCGTCGTTGTCAACGATACAACAGATCCAGAGATGACAAAATATCTTTTAAAATATGATAGCGTACATGGAACCTTTAAAGGTGATGTTGAAATCCTCGAAGACAACTATATGCAGATCGGAAAATCAAAAGTTAAGTTTTTAAATGACAGAGATCCAAAAAATCTTGACTTTGCAAAATATGGGGCAGAAATACTTTTAGAGTGTACAGGTGCATTTTATACACAAGAAAAATCACAAGCTTATATTGATATGGGTATTAAAAAAGTACTTTTCTCTGCACCAGCAAAAGATAAAGAGACAGCAACATTTGTAATGGGTGTTAATGAAGAGAGTTATGCAGGACAAACGATCGTTTCAAATGCAAGTTGTACAACAAACTGCTTAGCGCCTGTGACAAAGGTGATTGATGATGTGTTTGGCATTGAAAAGGGATTGGTAACTACATGTCACTCATATACAAATGATCAAAATATCCTTGATGTTAAACATGCAAAAGATCCTCGCCGTGCACGTGCCGCTGCTGTGAACATGATCCCCACGTCAACAGGTGCGGCAAAAGCAATTGGTCTTGTAATGCCACACCTTCAAGGTAAGCTTAATGGTCAAGCGATTCGTGTTCCTACACCCAATGTTTCAATGGTTGACCTTAACGTAATGGTGAAAAAAGAGACAACAAAGGAAGAGGTCAATGCAGCATTTGAAGCGGCACAAAATGGTGCACTAAAAGGTTTGATCGAAGTTGATTATGATAAGCGTGTCTCTTCTGATTTTGTGGGTTCAGAGATTAGCGCAATTGTTGCAGGTGATCTAACCCAAGTGGTAGATGGTAATTTTGTCAAAGTAATGGCTTGGTATGACAATGAGTGGGGTTACTCTTGTAGACTAATTGACATGGCAAAACATATCTCTACACACGGAGTATAATGATGGAACTATTATCAATTAAAAATCTTGACATTGATGGGAAACGTATATTTATAAGATGTGATTTTAACGTACCAAAAGATGAGTTTGGCAATATCAGTGATGATAGACGTATTAGATCAGCATTGCCAACGATTAGATATTGTATCGATCGTGATTGTAAGGTTATCTTAGCAAGTCACTTTGGTCGTCCAAAGCCAGGCGAGTGGAATGAGGAGAAAGATTCTCTAAAGCCAGTTGCAAAAAGACTACACTCACTTTTAAAACAAGAGATTATTATGGCTGACAATGTAGTCGGTGAAGATACGATTGAGAAAGCAAAAGGTTTGGAAGCCGGTGATGTGATGCTACTTGAGAATCTCAGATATAATCCAGGTGAAACTGCAAATGATAGTGAATTTGCCGCGCGTCTTGCTTCTATGGCAGATATCTATATCAATGATGCATTTGGTGCAAGTCATAGAAAACATGGTTCTATCTTTGCACTACCTGAGCACTTTGATACTGAGCATAAAGCAGCTGGATTTTTGATGCAAAAAGAGGTAAACTTTTTCCATAGAACTGTGATGGAACCAACACGTCCGTTTGTCGCAGTTGTCGGTGGTAGTAAAGTATCTGGTAAGCTTCAAGCACTGGTAAACTTAGTAGAGAAAGTTGACAAAATTATCATTGGTGGTGGTATGGCATTTACCTTCTTAAAAGCGCAAGGGTATGAAATAGGTAAATCACTCGTAGAAGATCACTTGCTTGAAGATGCAAAGCGTATCATCTATAGAGCGCAGGCGCTTGGTGTGAAGTTTTATCTACCAGTAGATTTAGTAGTTGCTCCTGAGATCAGTGATGCTGCACCGGTGAAGTTTCTACCGATTCAGGAGATTCCTGAAGATTGGATGGGACTTGATGTCGGACCTGCAACAAATAGACTTTTTAGAGAAGCACTTAATGATGCAAAAACAATCCTTTGGAATGGTCCTATGGGTGTTTATGAGATCGATAAGTTCTCAAAAGGGAGTTTCATGATGAGTCACTATATTGCTGAGTGTCATGCAACGACTATTGTCGGTGGTGGTGACACGGCTGACGTTGCTCAGCGTGCAGGTGATGTGGATGAGATGACATTTATCTCTACCGGTGGTGGAGCGAGTCTTGAGCTTCTAGAGGGTAAATTGCTTCCAGGTGTTGAAGCAGTTTTAAAGCACTAGTATGATTATCGCTGCTAATTTTAAAACAAACCATACCAGAGCAAGTACAAGAGCGTATATCGAAAAGTTAAACACTTTTGTTACGAAAACAAATAGTAGTGATAGTGTCTTGGTGTTTCCGCCAAGCAGTGCTTTGGATAGTTTTGATCTTGAAGATAATCTGGAAGTGGGTGTACAAAATGCTTATCCTGTTGAAAAAGGTTCCTTTACAGGTGAGATTGGATTAGAACAGATTGAAGAGTTTAATCTTCAAACGATCTTAATTGGACACAGTGAAAGACGTCATGTCCTTGGAGAGAGCCAAGATGAGGTTGCTAAAAAATATGATTTTTTCAAAGCAAAAAATTTTAAAATCGTCTACTGTATCGGTGAGCCAAAAGAGGTGAGAGAAGAGGGGATCGAAGCAGTGATCGCCTATAATTTTGCACAACTTGAGGGAATTGATATCGATTATGAGAATCTGATCATTGCGTATGAGCCAGTCTGGGCAATCGGCACTGGACTTACAGCAACCAACGAACAGATCGAAGAGACACTAGCTCTCTTAAAACAAAAGCTCAAAGCACCGCTTCTATATGGTGGTAGTGTTAAAGTAGCTAACACTAAAGAGATCTTGGAAATTCCTAATTGCGAAGGTGTACTTGTAGGAACAGCCAGCTGGGATGTAGATGCTTTTAGTGAAATGGTAGAGATTGCAGCAAAGCTGTAACTCTACTCATGTCTTAATGCATCAATAGGGTTCATCTTTGCCGCTTTTCTGGCGGGAAAATAACCAAATCCAATCCCTACAATTGCTGAAAACAAAAATGCGATTAAGATAATTCCCTCATTGAAAATAAACGGTATATTAAAAATCTGCGTTACCACAGCGGTGATGGAGATACCTAAAATAATTCCGATGATGCCACCAAGCATAGAGAGTACTACTGATTCCACCAAAAATTGTAAGAGTACTTCCCTCTCCAAGGCACCGATTGCCAGTCTGATACCGATCTCTCTAGTACGTTCTGTAACAGAGACAAGCATGATATTCATAATCCCAATTCCCCCGACCAAAAGAGAGATAGCAGCAACAGCACCCAAAAGCATGGTCAACATCTTTGTGGTAGAAGAGAGTGTATCGATGATATCTTTCATGTCCCGAATGTGAAAATCATCTTCGTCTCCCTCTTTGATGTGACGTCTTTCACGAAAAAGAAGTTTAATATCCTCCTGCACCTGTTGTGTCGAAACTCCATCAGAAACAGAGATCATAATTGAAGAGATGTCACGGTTACCACTTAGACGTCTTTGAAACATTTTGAGAGGCGTGACAATAAGATCATCTTGATCCATCCCAAATGCCGCTGCCCCCTTAGAGTGAAGTAGACCGATAACTTTACAAGAAAACTTCTCTAAGCGGATGTTTGTACCGATGGGGTCTTGTGCCCCAAAAAGCTCTTCTTTGACGGTTTCACCGATAATACAGACTGATTTCCCCGACTGTAGTTCACTTTGAGAAAATTGTCGTCCACTTTCAAACTCCCAATCTTTAACAATAAAATAATCATTATCTGTACCGTAAACTGTAGTAGAGTAGTTTTCATTGCCAAAAACAGCATTAATACTTGTGTTACCTACGGGAGAAGTCGCTTTTATCCCTGTTATTTCACGTTTGATTGCTTCTACATCATCCAGATCAAAAAGTGCCGCTTTCCCGCCACTGCCTGGTGGGCCTTTAGGCTCTTGGCCAGGGCTGATAGAGAGCATGTTACTACCTAGTTTGGAGATATCTTGTGTCACATATGCAGTTGTACCGTCTCCAAGCATGACCATTGCAATCACAGATGCCACACCGATAACGATACCAAGAATTGTAAGAATAGAGCGCATGACATTTCTACGAATGGCGCGAAGTGCTAGTATAAATGCATTCCATAACATCGTTATTTCTCCTTTCCGTCACTGATAATCAATCCATCTCTAAAGACAATGGTACGGTCTGCATAGGCTGCCATCTCATTTTCATGGGTTACCATGATAATCGTGATATTTTGTTCTTTATTGAGGTTTTGTAGTAGTAACATCACCTCTTCACTGTTTTTACTATCAAGATTTCCTGTCGGTTCATCAGCCAACATGATAAGTGGATTGGTGACCAATGCCCTCGCAACTGCTACACGTTGCTGTTGTCCGCCTGAAAGTTGTGATGGCTGATGATGTGAAACATTTTTAAGTCCTACTTTATTTAAAGCGGCAAGTGATGCATCTTTACGTGCCTTGGCACTGCTACCTCGGTATATAAGAGGAAGTTCCACATTTTCAAGTGCAGAGGTTCTACCGAGTAGATTAAATCCTTGAAAAATAAAGCCCATATAATTTCTACGAAGCAGTGCTTTTTGGTTAAGATTCAATGCCCCTACATCGACCCCTTGAAAGTGATAGTCACCTTCGGTAGGTTCATCAAGGCAGCCGATGATATTCATAGCAGTTGATTTTCCAGAGCCACTACTTCCCATAATTGCAACAAATTCACCTTCATGTATTTCTAAATCGATACCGCGAAGTGCATAGGTCTTTGCTTCACCGCTACCGTAGACTTTCGTGATACCCTGAAATGCTATGAGTGGGGTCATATTGTTACTCATCACTCTTTCCGTTTAGTCCTATAATAATTTGACTATTAAGATCAACTTCTCCCTCGGTGATAATAGTGTTGATACCATCATTCTCTCCCGTTTTAACAGGGATCTCTACCGCATTGTTGTCCTTTAGTATCCAGAGGGTAGACCCTTTTTTTGGTTTACTGGTCTGTTGGCCAGGAGGTCCTGAAAAGAGTGATTTGGTCTCATTTTTAGGGACTACAAAACGTAATGCTGCATTAGGAACTAGTGTCGCATTTTCGATTTTTTTTGTGATGATATCAGCGGTAACCGTCATCCCCGGGCGAAGCAATAAATTATTATTATCTACTTCAACCAGTGCTTCATACGTGACAACACCGTCTACCATCTGTGAATTCATGCGTACCTGCTTGATCGTACCTTCAAAGGTCTTATCTGGGTAGGCATCCACATCAAAAGTGACCTCTTGATTTTCTCTCACTTGTCCAACATCTGCTTCATCAACGCTCACAACGACCTGCATTTTGGTCAAATCTTCAGCCAGTGTAAAAAGAACAGGTACTTGCATACTGGCAACAACACTTTGACCAACTTCTACTTGTTTATCAAGTACAATGCCATCCATCGAAGAGACGACAACTGCTTTTTTAAGATCTTCTTCATCTGATTTTAGTGAAGCCTCAGCTTGTGAGACCATTGCTTGCATGGCTTGGATATTGGCTCTGTTTTTATTATAAGTCGTTTTAGCTTTATCGATCTCCATCACAGTTGGATAGTTACCTCCAGTGGATTTATAGAGTTTTTGTAGACGATTTAGTTCTCTTTTGGCATCTTTGAGTGCAACCTGACTCTCTTGAAGGTTGGCTTTTGCTACCAATAAAGAGGCTTTGGTATTACTCACCTTTGAAGCCAGTTTAGTCGTATCTAGTTTGGCGAGTACTTGACCTTTGGTGACTATATCACTATAGTCTACGAACACTTGTTCAATAGTTCCAGAGACTTCAATACCGATATCTACAGTGTTGGTTGGTTCCAGGTTTCCCGTGGCGGAGACGGACACAATGAGATCATCAGTGAGTAAAGTAGTTGTTTTATAACTGTTTTGCTGTTTTTTTTGGCTATTTTGTATATAGAGATACGTACCGCCTCCTATCATGATAAACAAGAGCCAAAGCCACCAGTAATGTAAAAAAAAGTTTTTTTGGTTTTGACCGCTGCCTAGTGTTTGATTGATCTCTTCAGTAGTGATCTTTTTATCCATGGGGTATCCTTTGTTGCTGTGCGAAGTGAAGTTTTAAAAGCTCTAGTTGTATATTTGTTTCATTAATTTCAACCTCCAGAGCATCAATCTTTTGGGTGTTTTCAATGGTTTTCAGGTCATACCCTGATTTGTAGCCTGCTTTAAATCCTTGTTTGGTCATTGTGATCAGCTCACCATATAAAGTGAGGTTTTTACGGGTTACTTCTATGTATTCTTGATAGTTTTTGATAAGTGCCTGACTCTCTTCATAAACGGCATTTTGTGCAATCTTCTCATCTTCTATCTGCAACTTGGTTTGAAGATATGCCGCTTTTTGTTCTTGTAGGGTTGTATTTGTATTAAAATCAAGCGGCATAGTCACAGAGAGACCGGTAGAGTGATAGTCTCCGTCATAGTCGGCAGTATCATTTGTTTTATGGTCATAGTTTTGGTAACCTACTTCTGCATTGATGCTAAGGTGTGGAAGGTAGCTTGACTTGGTGATTTTGTATTGGTCAAGATTAAGGTCACTCTGTAAAGCGGCTTGATTGATTGCATAATTGTGTTGGAGATACTGTTTTTTATCAATCATCGTAAAAATGGGAATATTAATCTCTGAAAATTTTAGCGGTGTGAGGGCTCTTAATGTTTTTTGTGTACTTGCAATACTCTCTTTGGTATTAATCATTACTTTCAATTGATCATTTTTATCCATAATCGCTCGATTCAGCTGCGTCATATCTACACTGCCTGTTTTGTACTGTTCTCTCTTTAAAAAGACATCAATCTCCAGATTCTTTAAGCGGTATTTTGCTTGTTCTAATTGAAGATGTAAACGTCTGAGATTGAGGACCGTGGTATATATCTGTTCATAAAGCTGTGCATTTTCTTTCTCCCAAGTAAGTAATTCAAAACTTTTTTGCTTATCAGCAAAAGAGAGGGTGTAGTAGATACCTCCAAAACGAAAGATATCTTGATTTAGTCCTATGGCTGCTTTATCGACTGTACTATAGGTATTGTCTCCGATTGATTTACTTTTGCTTTTTGTAAGCGATAAGTTTAGTGGAGATACCCAGTCATATTTTTGATTTTGATATGCTGCTTCAATCTCATTGCGTTTCTCTTCTTGGATTTGTTTTTTTTGCGGATGCAATAGTGAGAGATCAGAAGCAATTACTTGTATTGCTATAAGGCTTGTGAGAAAGAGTGACTTTTGCATCTTTGCTCCTTTGGTTTTGTATGGTTAAGAGTATATTACACTACTTTTAATATAACTTCAACTCTACATTAATGAATGTTAATAAGTAAAATATGGTGGATTTTATCGGCTTCCTCCCTCCGATCTAAATAATTACTAAATGTTACTTCTTATTTCAGTTTCCTGCCGAATCTTCTCTTACCTTCTCCAAAACATTAAACGGTAATGTAAACATGGTCATAAACATATCAGAGCAAAGAGATGTGCCGCTTTGTGCCAATTTCTGTTTTGTATTACTGGAACCGAAACTATCAAACTTACTTAAAATTATCTCTTTGTCTATATTATTCTCTTCTGCCAAGGTGGAAAATTGACCCCATAACTGTTCAACCTTATCAACCATTTTATCTTTCATAGCATTAGCAACCAAGAGACAGCACTTAAAGATGCGTTGGTAGAAAACTCGATCATTGATTGGACACCTGCCATGCCTATGAGACTTTATCACTGTAATGATGACCAAGTGGTACTGGTTGAAAATTCACTTTTCGCCTATGATAATTTTGTAGTCAATAATGCACAAAATGTTGAATTGATGATCCAAGAAGGAGGCAGTCATGATGCTTGTTTATTGCCTTTTTATATCGATGCGATCAATTGGTTTGATAGTTTAAGATAGGGTTTTGGGAGTGGGATTGTTAATCCCACTCTTGCATCTGGACAAACCCTTTTTTGACAAGTTTACCCACAGCCTTATGTGTAGCTTGCCGACTGATACCCAAGGTTTTAGAGAGTTGGGGAATACTGTTTTGTCCATTGTCAAGTAGCGTTGCAACGCGACCACACATAATCATATTATCAGTATCAAATCCCTTTTCTTTACCTTTTTGGAGTGATAACTTTTCTAAAATATGAAATTTTCTTCGATATTTTTCTCCTTGATGTTGTAGTACTTTTTTGCTTGAGATGTCAGTCAAACCTACAAATAGTGGTTAAAATTATACAATAACTTTAAGAAAATATCCATAGAGGAATGATCGTATCATATGGGTGAAAGTGTTAAATGAACATTCCCCATATTTGAATAAATTAAAATATATTACACCCTCCCTTTTTCATACCATCTACGTAAAAAAGCATCAAATGGATAGAGAATCTTATAAAAAGATGGAACCACTAGAAGTGTTAGAATAGTGGAGCTTATAAGCCCACCGATAACAGCCATCGCCATAGGTGCATTTCCTTCATATCCAGCTCCTCCGCCAAATGCCAGCGGCAGCATCGCACCAACCATGGCAAATGTGGTCATCAGAATCGGTCTAAGTCTCTTTTCCCCTGCTTCAAGCAATGCTTCATCAATCTGTTTACCCGCTTTAATGGCATCATTGGCAAAGTCAACGACCAGTACGGCATTTTTACCAATCATTCCCATCAGCAGAATGATACCGATCATAACAAAGAGTGAGAAGTTCATACCTGCAAGTCCAAGGGCTACGATTACCCCTGTAAAACTAAGCGGCATTGACACCATGATGATCACTGGTTGTATGAGTGACTCATAAAGTGCCGCTAAGATGAGGTAGATGAGGATCACGGCAAGGCCAAGTGCCGCAGCAAAAGCAGCATTGGATTCTTGCATACGCTCTACCTCACCGGTAAAGCGGTAGCTGTATCCAGTAGGTAAAAGCTCCGGCAGTTTAGTGTCCAACTCTTGGACGACTGCATCTAACGCAGTCTCTTCAGTTTTATACGCAGTGACCATCACTTTACGCTCTCTGTCAAATCGGTTGATAGTCGCCAGTGAACTGCTCTCTTTGATCGATACAAGACCCTCTAACGGGATGAGTTTACCGCTACTAGAGGTAACCATCAGTTTTTTGATATCATCGATAGTGCGTCTTTCACTGTCTTCAAAACGCAGTGTGATGTCATATTGACGTCCTCTATCTTCAAAACTGCTGATCATCCTATCACTTGAAAATGCTGCTCCCAGGAGTGCTCCAATCTGTTGGCTGCTCACCCCTTGTTTTTTAGCATTTTCACGCAAAATGGTGATCTCATATTCAGGTTTTCCCTCTTCATAGTCACTATCGATATCTACCACCCCATCGATGGTATCGAGATATGCCATCACCTCTTTGGAGGTTTTACCAAGTTCTTCTAGTGTATCGCCCGTGATCACAACCTGAATCGGTGCATTGCTCTCTCCTGTGGCAAACGGTGGAACCTCTTCAACAGTGATGACCATCTCTTTGATATCACTAAACTTTGCACGATACTCTTCTACGATGTCAGCTTGTCCGACGGAGCGTGCTTCAACAGGTTTGAGTTTGGCGTAGATCTTTGCTTTATGTGTCTCTTCTGAGTCCGTATATCCGATAGAGAGGATAGCGTCTACAACATTTTCATTTTCTCTGACGGCTTCAAAAAGCGGCTGTGCACGTTTTTTCATCTCCTCAAGCGAGATACCGACATCTGCTTTGAGAATGACTTGAAACTCACTGTTATCTTCCATCGGGACAAAGTCCATACCAACGTTTTTAGCGATAGGACTTGAAGCAACGATGAGAAGTACCACTCCAACGATTGTGAGGTATTTAAAACGTATCAAGTATGTTAATATCCATACATATCCTCGATCAAGTTTTGCAAAAATCGGTTCAGTCAGTGTGTGAAATTTACTCTCTTTATGGTTTAGCATACGTGAACCAAAAGCAGGGATAAACATGATTGCTACAAAATAGGAGATTAAGACACCGCTTGCAACTGTCACAGCGAAGGCATTAAAGAATTTACCAACGATTCCATCCATAAAGGCGATAGGGATAAAGACGGCTAAAAGCATGGCAGAGATTCCCATAACGGTAAAGGCGATCTCTTTGACACCAAGTAGTGTGGCTTCAAAGGTTTCCATGCCCGCTTCCATCTTTTTCATGATATTTTCAATCACAACGATCGCATCGTCGATAAAGATACCGATAGCAAGTGTGAGTCCTATCATGGAGAGTTTGTTGAGATCATACCCTAGAAAGTCAAGTACAAAGAAGGTACCGATGATAGAGATCGGTATTGCTAAAGCAGACAGGAGTGTGGCAGTTAAGTTTCTTAAAAATAAAAAAACGATGATAATTGCTAAAAATGCACCAAAGATCAGATCAAACTCTACGTTATTCAGGTTGACAAGGATTTTGCTGCTTTGATCTTGTACCAGTGTCAGTGTATAGTTTTCTCCGGCAATTTGCTCAAGATCGCCCATAGTTGCTTTGACACCTGCGATAATATCCAAGGCATTGGTTCCGGAGATCTTTTTAACCTCTAGCATAACACCTTGTTCACCGTTGAGTTCTGAGTAACTTTTCTCATCACTGAGTCCATCTTCAACCGTAGCGATATCTTTGAGTCTGACTCCTCGTTTGATGATCATGTTTTGCAGATCTTCAATAGAGTGTGCATCCCCTTTGGCATTGATGATGATCTCCTGTTTGTCGTTGATCAGTTTTCCTGCACTTGCTTTGTAGTTGTCAGAGGCAATTGCATTTTGAAGTTCTGAGATAGAGATGTTGTATTTGTTGAGTAAAAATGGCTTGACAAAGATACGAATCTCACGATCACGATAGCCGATGATCTTGACTTCTCCTACATCTCTAACACGTTGGAGTTTTGGTTTAAGCTTCTCATCTGCTAAAAGCATGAGAGATTGCATATCACTATTTTTTGAAGCGACAAAAAGGTTGATCACACTGCCGCCTGAATCGACTTTTTTGACAACAGATTTATCAATATCACTCGCTAGTTTTAGAGCGCCTATCTTGTCACGTACGTCGTTGGCACACTCAGTGATGTCACGTTCTAAATCAAACTGAATCAGGACAATACTAAGCCCTTCGTATGAACTGGAGGTAATTTTGTCGATGCCATCAATACCACTGACTGCTTCTTCAATCTTGTCTGTGACTTTAGACTCTACTGAAGCAGCATTTGCCCCATCATAGGCAGTTTGGATCGTCACAAGTGGAAAGTCAACGTTTGGAAAAAGATTGACAGGCATTTTGTTATAGGACATCATTCCGAAAATGATCAGACTGAGAACCGCCATCAAGATTGTAATGGGGCGGTTTATGGCAAATTTATACATCTGTTACTCCGTGATGATATGGCCGGTACCAAAAAGGCCGATAGGGATATCTTTAGCTTCAACTTCTGCTTTGATCATTCTGGTTTCTTTATCAATTGAAGGGTAGATTTTAGAGATTTTTCCAGTGAACTCTGTATCACTGCCATCGATTTTATAACGGTACATATTGCCCACTTTGACACTATCCCAGTGTTGTGCATCAAAAGTGATAACCAATTTAATTTCATAACTTTGTAAATTTAAAAGTGTTTTTGGATTGCCGCCGCTGATGGCATTACCAATTTCTGTAAGTTTATCACTGATCACACCGTCAAATGGAGCGGTTAGTCTGCTTTTTGCTAAAAGGCTTCGTTGGTAGGTGAGTGCTGCTTTCATCTGGGAAACATATGTTTTTGCGCTTTCAAGATCCAGTTTAAACTTATCAAACTCCGCTTGATCGATGAGCTCTTTGACTTTTTGTTGTCTATTGTAAGCACGCTGGGCATATTTGAGAGAGGTTTGTGCACTCTTGTAGTTTGCTTCTGCAACGCCGACACTCGCTTTTAAATCAGCATTGTCTAATTCGATAAGCAGGTCCCCTTTTTTGACACTATCGCCGATATCAACTTTAATGGTTTTGATCACACCGCCTGATGCCATAGAGAGTTTTGCATCATGTAGGGCTTCTACATCAAAGATTGCATAGATCTCTTGTGCATGTGCTTGTGTAAAAAGAGCGAAAGTGGTGAGTAGTGTAAATAGTAGTTTTTTCATTGAATAAAATCCTTTAGATTTTTTCCTGCACGGAAATAGTAGTTTGCTTTTGCGATTTCTAAATCGTTGAGCGATTTTTGATAAAGTGCGTTGGTATTGGTCATTTGTGTTAGGGCATCAAGATATGTGACATTATCTACGATACCTGCGTTAAATTTTGCTTTGATACTTTTAAAAGTACTTTGTGCTGCTTTGTATGCGCTTTTTGTACTTTTGATATTGGTTTGGGTACTTTTGAGTGAGACAAGTGCTAGGTTAAATGCAACTTGCTCTTCTTTCTTTTTATAATTTATCTGTTCTAAAAGTGCTTGTTTTTGGATTTGGATTGCTTGTTTTTGTTTTTTGATTGTGCCGTTATCGAAAAGACGCATATTGGCTGAAAGAGAGAGTGTGTTTTGTTTGTCGATTCTCTCAAGTCCTATTGCTGAGGAACCATCATCTCGACTATAGTCATTATACGCATAGGTATCTTCAAGACGCAAGTTAGGATAGTAGATTGCATTTCTAGCTTTTGCTGCAGCCCCTAGTGCTTCTGCTTGCTTTTGAAGTGCCAGTAGTGCATTGCTAGGATGATAGGTAAGTGTTTGTGGCATAATAAGATGACTCTCTTTAAGGTTGTCTATGTGAAGGTCTGTTTTTAAAGAGAGGTACTCTTTGAGGGTTTGAATATTTAGTTTTTGTGTCTCTATATCGTATAGGTTTGCATCATAAGTAGATTGGAGTTTATCAATTTCATCTTGTGTGGCAAGTTCAGCAGCCTTAAATCTTGTAATACGTTTGAGATCTGCTTGAAGCTGTTTTGATTTCTTTTGTAGTGCCGACAAAGAGGCTTCAGCACTTTTGATATTGAAATAATCTTGGATTACATCAAGTAGAAGTGTCTCTTTGTAGTAGTATAGGTCATGTTGATTTGCTTGATATTCACGCTTTTTCTGTTTTACAAGATTTCGATTTTTAAATCCATCAAAAATATCTATACCCGCTTTTGCATATACTCTTAAGTGATTTCCTGCTTCAAAGGCTGAAACTTTATCTATAGTCGTATAAGCTGTTCCAATGTCTAGAGTAGGGTAGGAGTTACTTTTTTGGCTCTCTATGTTTTTAGCACTGGCATCTGTATTAAGTTTTGTTGACTTTAGCATTTGGTTTGAATTTTCAACTGCTGTAATAAGTGTTTGGAGATCTTGCGCAAAAACAACTAGTGGTAGTAGAGAGAGAAGTATAATTCTCATCTATTGACTCCTTGTAAAAAGTTTTCTATGATTTCATCGACAGCGCCTAAAAGATCATATTTGTGTGAAAACCAATGCTCTAAGTAAGCATCAGAGTAGCGGTTGAAGGCAATAGCAGTCAGTCGATAGTCGAGCTCAGGTTTTTGAATCACAGCTTGTAACTCTTTTTCAAGTTGGAGATAGATCTTTTCGAGTGGTTTTTCTTCACTTAATGATACTTTTTGATTAAAGAGTGGATCCGCTTCCAAGCTCTCTTTCATTACTTTTTCCTTACGCATTAAAAATTCAAATTTAAATCTTAGCATAATTTTAAGGTTTTCTTTCGGATCATCAGTAAGGTGACTACCTAGCATCTCATAAAAGTTATTGATATTGGTCATGATACATTGTAGGTAGAGTTTCTCCT
Organism: Campylobacterota bacterium; assembly: GCA_022600175.1. Classification (GTDB taxonomy): domain Bacteria; phylum Campylobacterota; class Campylobacteria; order Campylobacterales; family QNZT01; genus SZUA-1433. Next base: position 946 of record JAHZKW010000140.1, on the reverse strand, counting down.
TTGATTTGAAAAAAGCATAAATAGTACCTACAGAGATATTAAGTGACTTTGCAATCTCTACAATTTTTGTCTGTTCATATCCATTGGTTTCAAAGTATTTAATACTCTCGGTGATAATTAATTCTCGTTTTAGTTTTTCTACTTCAGCTTTCATAAATGACCTTTGTCTATTTTTAACCACATGAGAATACCTCATGTGGTTTATTCAAAAAGGAGGTATTGTAATCATAGAATATTGTTATTTAAAATGAACTTAATTCATTTATAAAAATTTAAATACAAATTAAGAAACTAAGTATTTTATAACAATCTAGAGAGTTGTTAATATAGCTATGCTAAAATGTAACTATATTTATAATGGGAGTTTTTGATGATAATGAAAGGTAAAAAAGGTGGATCAACAACGTCAAGCGTTGAAATCCCAGAATACATTGAGGAAGCAGCACGCCGCAATTTGGCCAAGGCTGAAGACATTAGCCAGATTGGGTATGTGCCATATTACGGGCCTGATGTTGCCGCGTTTACGCCGTTCCAAGAAGCAGGCTTCCAGCAGACTGCTGACGTTGCGTCTGCGTTTGGTATGGGGCCGCAGATGTCTCAGACGGACATCATGGGCGGCATGCCAGCGGCGACAGAGTTTGCTGGCGGCGTGCGTGGATACAGCTCAGCCCCGCTGTACCAGCAAGCCGTTGACGAGCTTGCCGCGCAGCGTCCGGCGCAAGCGCAATTTATTGAGAGCTTTTTCATTGATCCCGTGACCGGCCAAGTCGGATCGCGTGTGCCGACTGATTATGATTATATATCACCTGTTGCACCTGTTGATAGCGGTGGTGGTGGCGTTGCTCCGATTGTGGCACCTGTTTCGCCTGTTGCACCTTATGCTCCGGCAGATCCCGCGCTGGCTATTCAGCCTGATCCAGAGATATTCGATGCCACGCCGCCAGAC
>JAHZKW010000139.1 GCA_022600175.1 Campylobacterota bacterium | reverse complement strand
ATTAAATTGAAGATTTTTATAAGTATGAATTATCTTTTATTTTAATAATTAGACTTTTAAATTATATTTCAAAAACTTCATATATTAACAAATGAACAGTAATTTTTGTTATAAGTGATAAAATCCATACAGTTTTAGTAGCCATTTCCTATAAAAAATAATAAAGAGTATAAAAATTTAAAATGCAAAATATCTTTGCTTATATTTATATTTATTTTAAAACAAATATAAGAGTTTAAATAAGTTTTGGAAAATGCTTTATTTTTAATTTTTTATTAACATCTTTAGTTTGTAATATGAAAAGTTTTATTTAGTATAAAACAATTCTAATGACTTATAATATAAGTTTTAAAGGTACTTTTACATTAAGTTAATTCTATGGTAAAAATTAAATATTATTTAAATAGGTTGATGACTAGACAAGGAGAGAAATTAGTACTAAATTTCAATATTTATTTATGAATATTGATTTATATAAAGTCCTTTTACAGCTGTCAGCCCATTATCAGGGGCTAAGTGAGCATATCTCATAGTCATTTCTATATTGCTATGATTCATTAGCTTCTGTATCAAAATAATAGATACACCACTCATAGCTAGATGAGAAGCAAAAGTGTGTCTAAGAGTATGAATGACAACTCTGTTTTTTCTATCACTTTTTTCAAGCTCACTATTAAACAACTTTTCAAAAATTGGTCTGAGCTTATTCTCAATAGTGATTCTATGTTGCCTAATAAGAGTGTCATTAGCCTTAAGGGATGAAATATGCTTTTTAAGAGCTTCTTTTAGCTCATCATTGTAAAAGCCCTTATAACTCTTAGTATTCTTGTGATCCATAAGAGTAACAGAGTTAGTATCTAGCTGTAAATCTTTCTTTTTGATACTCATAATAGTTCCAATTCTTCCACCAGTTGAAAGAGATAGTTTAACAAAAAGCCAGAGATCAAATTCATCAATCTCTTCAAAAAGCTCATCAATCTCATATTGAGTCAAAAACCTTTCTCTTTTATTATCAACTTTCAAACCATCTATTGATGAAGCAGGGTTATTACCACTATACAAATTTTTCTTTATTGCATGTTTGTAAATTGTGCTTACTAAGAAAATTAGATGGTTAACTGTTCTAGGAGCAAAAGAGTTTATAAAATGTTTTTGCAGGTTCTCTATGTCCTCAGGTGATACATTAAAGATATATTTAAAACCTATATGCTTTTGAATATGGTTAATATATCTCTTTCTCTCTTTTTCTATATCCTTACATAAGTATTTATCATCAAAATACCTGTGAGCAATTTGATCAAAAAGAAGTTCCTCTTTTTGCTTAGCAATATGGGGTAATTCTTCACCAAGTCTAATCTTGGTTATGATTTCATCCCTTTTAGCTTTACAGTAATTAAGTCTTATGCCTTCAGAATGTTTACCTATAGTTTTGACACTATCTTTATCATCTTCATTTTTAAATCTAATAATATAGACTTTATCAACTTCTTTGTTGTTTTTGTCTATAATAGATTTATAAAAGATGCCTGTTTCATTTGTAGGTATCCTTTTCTTAAGTGTTTTTTGATACATTTTTAATCCTTATTTGAGTCCGCTTAGAGTCCACCCAAATTGATAAAAATGGACTTAAAACGATGACACTTGATGATAATAAATCATAGCACTATAGTCTTCTAAGCCCCTTAATTTAGGGGTTTAGAAGAGATATGAATAGATTTTAAGAAATGTGAAAAAGGAGTTAAAATGGAGTGTGAATTTCCAACAGTAAATGCAAACCCAGATGAGTTTAAAGCAATTTTTGAAAATGTTAAAACAATTGCGATTCCAGGTCTTAGTCCAAAAGAGGAGAAAGATAGCAATAAGGTAGCTAAATATCTTCAGTCACAAGGGTACAAAATTATTCCTATTTATCCGAAGGGTGAGACAATTCTTGGAGAAAAAGTGTATCAATCTCTAGATGATGTTACCGAAAAAGTTGATATGGTAAATATGTTTCGTAAAGCAGAAGTAGCAGATGAACTTGTAGAGATTATTGCAAAAAGAGATGATGTAAAAGTGTTGTGGCTTCAAAAAGGTATTGTGAACAATGAAGCAGCAAAAAGAGCGGAAGATCTAGGATTAACAGTAGTGCAGAACAGATGTACTATGGTTGAGCATAAGGCACTGCAAAGTTAATGATTTTATTAGAAGAGATTGTCAAAGCTAGAGAGGCTATTAAAGGTGTGACTAATGAGACACCTTTTACTTATGCCCCATTATTAAGTCACTATTGTGATACAAGTATCTATTTAAAAAAAGAGAATCTACAGCTTACGGGGGCCTATAAACTTAGAGGTGCTTACAACAAGATCGCATCTTTAACAAAAGAGGAACGTATGCGTGGTGTGATTGCGGCAAGTGCAGGAAATCATGCACAAGGGGTTGCTTATAGTGCTAAAAAGTTTGCTATCCCTGCAACAATCATTATGCCTGAAGCGACACCACTTTTAAAAGTGCTTAGTACAAAGTCTCTAGGAGCAGAGGTGATTTTACATGGTGAGAACTATGATGAAGCTTATGCCTATGCACTCTCTTATGCAGATGATCATCAATTGACATTTATCCATCCTTTTGCTGATGATAAGGTGATCGCGGGACAAGGCAGTGTCGCGTTAGAGATGTTAGATCAGGTGGATGATATCGATACAGTAGTGATTCCTATTGGTGGGGGTGGTTTGATTAGTGGGATGAGTTCTGCACTCAAAGCTTTAAAACCTAATATTAGGATTATTGGTGTTGTTGCCAGTGGTGCTGATGCGATGCTTCAATCTTTTAAAGCAAAAAAAGCAATTGATTCTGTCAGTGTACGCACGATTGCTGATGGTATTGCTGTACGAGATGTCAATGTGAAAAACCTCTCTTATATTTTAGAGTTAGTTGATGATATTGTCAGTGTGGATGATGAAGAGATTGCCAATGCTATTTTATTTTTACTAGAGAAACAAAAACTTGTCGTTGAAGGTGGTGGCGCGGTGGGTGTTGCAGCCATTATGCATCAAAAGTTTGATTATGATCAAAATAGTAAAATAGCAACAGTGCTTAGTGGGGGCAATATCGATGTAAGTATGCTCTCAATTATTATCGAAAAAGGTTTGATCAAAGCATATCGTAAAATGAAATTAATCATCACGCTCATAGATAAGCCAGGTGCATTAATGGATCTTACAGATATTTTAAGAGAATTAAATGCCAATATTATGCAAATAGGTTATGATAGAACTTCTACAAGTCTCTCTTATGGTGATGCCAATGTCACGATTGCGTTAGAGACTAAAGGGGATGAGCATCAAGAGAGTATACGTAAACGACTTTTAAAAGAGGGTTACCACTTTAGTGAAGAGATGCGAGGTTAACTCGCTTTTCTCTCATCTTCTTGTTCTGTAGGTAGATTTGAAAAAAATCCATTAGATACTTTAAGACACTGTTTTGAAATTTCATTGATCTCTTTTTGTGAGAGAGGCCATGTACGTAGCTTATAGATATCTTCCTCTTTTTTTATTACACCATACTCTTCTAAAATAACTGAAGCAAATTTCTCTACAATTGTCTCATAATGTGCAAGGTCATGTTTATATTCAAAGATATAGATCAATCGTGCAATTTGCTCTCTAGTTCCCCACCCTTGATTTTTTACCAAAAATAGAATCATTGCAGGAACAAATATATCATTAACTCTCACACGTGTTGAGATAAAGTTACTCAAATGTTGAAAATGCATCTTAATGCCTCCATAGTCTCTTCATATAATCAGGATACTCTTTTTTATTCTATTTGGGAAATTAATTTTTTATTTTAAATAAAAAAGTTAGAAAATGTTTAACGTTGTAACACTTAATGTGGTAAGAGTGTTGTAATGATCATTTGGATTGGTGTAAAAATGATAGTTGAAAGCGGTGTAGCAATGATGAGAATTAGTAATATCATACCATATTGACCAATTTTGTGATAAAAATTAGCCACACTATAAATACCCATTTTTGAAAATAGATGAGAGATAGCATGAGATCCATCAAGTGGAGGAATCGGGTAAAGGTTAAAAATACCTAATACTATATTATAAATGACAGTATACGTTAATAAGGTTTTGAGAAAAAATGTACTAAGAGAATCAACAGCAGGTAAAGTATATAAAAGTAATGTTGCTATAAGTGCCAAGGTAAAGTTAAAAGCGATACCTGCAAGACTAACAGCGATTGCACCATTATAGCCTCCATTTTGTATCACTACTCTTACGTTGATTGGTACAGGCTTTGCCCAGCCAAAGAGAAATCCTGCCCCTGAAAAATAGAGCATTGCAGGAATTAAAATAGTTCCAATTAGATCAATATGTACGATTGGGTTGAGACTTAGGCGTTTTTGCTCTTTTGCTGTAGTGTCACCATATTTATATGCTACAAGCCCATGCATAATTTCATGACCAATGATTGCAATAGCAAGTGCAATAATCAAGGAGAGAATATCAATGGCTTGTAAAGTATTCATATTTTAATCTAAAGGCTCTTTGGGGTTAATATACTCTGCATTATTGACAACGGTGTCAACAGTTTTACCTATTCTATCCCATCTAATTTCATAGTTTTTATCCCAAGAGAAATAGATAAACCATGGAGTACCCTCAACGAGTCTATAGGGTACTGGACCCCAAAAACGGCTATCATTAGAGTGGTCACGATTATCCCCCATCATAAAGTAAAAATCTTCATCAATTTGTACAGGAGGATAATTAAAAATTTGTTCTGGATAGAGTGCCCCTTGTGTGACATTTTCATCTATTTGTATTCCTGGAAATTGATGCATGTATGGATTTTTTACCCATAATGTACCACCCATATCGATAATACTCTCTTGTGGATAATTGGCTTTAACATACTCATTGCCTTCGTGGGGCTTAAGATAAAGTACTTTATCTTTAATTGTAATCATATCTCCACCTACTGCTACACAACGTTTAACAAAGTGTGTTTTTTCATTCAGTGGATAGCGAAATACAACGATATCTCCACGTTTTGGACGCTCTCCTTCAAAGAGGTGTCCATTTCCATTAAAATCAGGCAGTACTGGAACCTCAAGCCAAGGAATATGTGGAGTAGGGATACCATAAGCAAACTTTTTAACAAAAAGGTGATCACCAATAAGCATAGAACGTTTCATCGATCCACTAGGGATGACAAACGCTTGTACCACAAAAAAGATCACAAGTAGTACGATGATAATCGTACCTGTCCAACTATTGGCAAAGTTATAAAACTTTTTAATCATGATAAACGACTCCATGCTGATTTAATTGTATTTTCTAATAGCATTGCAATGGTCATTGGACCAACACCTCCTGGAACTGGTGTAATAAAATCACATTTACTAGAGACACTCTCATAAGCAACATCTCCTACAAGTTTACCACTTTGTAATCTATTAATTCCAATATCAATTACAATTGCTCCCTCTTTAACCATATCTTCAGTGATTAGATTTGGTTTACCTACACCTACGATCAAAAGATCAGCTTTTTCTGTATGGGACTTAAGGTCTTTAGTATAAATATGACAAATATCTACAGTGGCAAAAGCGTTTAAAAGCAGATTCATCATCGGTTTTCCTACGATATTGCTAGCACCCACCACACAAGCGTCTAACCCTTTTGGATCTATATCATACTCTTCTAAAAGCTTCATCACCCCTAAAGGTGTGCAAGGGATAAAGGTATCAAGACCTAAGATCAGTTTTCCAACATTAAAAGGGTGAAAACCATCTACATCTTTTTGTGCAGAAACTGTTTGTAACACACGATCAGTATCAATATGTTTAGGAAGTGGAAGTTGAATCAAAATTCCATCAATATTACTGTTACCATTCATCATCTCAATGGTTTCAATAATCTTCTCTTCAGAGATATCATCAGGCATCTTATGTACGATAGAGTAGATCCCAATATCTTCACATGCTTTCTCTTTCATTTTCACATAAGTATGACTTGCGGGATCATCACCAATAATCACTACAGCAAGACCAGGAGTTATTCCTTTTGATTTGAGAACTTTAATATCCTCTTTTGCTTTATCCTTGATCTTTACAGAGAGTGCTTTACCATCCAAAACCTGCATAAAAAACCTTTATATAATTTTGGATATTATATCGTACTTAGCTTCCAATAAGGGTATCGATGCAGAGAATTGCAACTTTTTGGCTTCTAGTCTCTCCTCTTTTTTTTAGCCTTTATGCTAAGGAGAGCTTCATCTCCAATGATGAATATGCAAAGATGCTATATAAAAATCCACGTGGTATAGGGTGTGACAAATGTCATGGAGAGATAGGGGAGGGTATTGAGATATCCTCTTATGTTAAAGGGAATAAACGGGTCTCGCTTTATGGTCCTAGGATCAATAACTTGACCAGTAAACGTTTTTATGATGCTTTAAAACAGGGTAATCGACTTATGCCAGAATACTTTTTAACAGATAAAGAGAAGGCATACTTATACTATTATCTTACAACACAAAATAAATTAAATCAAGAAAAGGGTGAAGATGTTGACACAAAAGAGTGAAACTGCTTTTAATAAGGCAAAAGATGTGATTCCAGGAGGAGTGGATTCTCCAGTTAGAGCATTTAAAAGTGTAGAAGGCACACCTCTTTTTATAGAGAAAGGTGAGGGTGCCTACCTTGTAGATGTAGATGGTAATCGTTATATTGACTTTGTACAGAGTTGGGGACCGCTTATCTTTGGACATGGAGATAAAAAGATAGAAGATGCAGTGATAGATGCAGTCAAACAAGGGTTAAGCTTTGGTGCACCAACAGAGGTTGAAACCAAGTTAGCTTCAGAGATCTGTATGATGTTTGATTGTATGGATAAAGTACGTTTTGTCAGCAGTGGAACAGAAGCGGTAATGAGTGCCATTAGATTAGCACGTGGTTTTACAGGCAGAGATGATATTGTTAAATTTGAGGGTTGTTATCATGGACATAGTGATTCACTACTTGTGCAAGCAGGAAGTGGGGCAGTTACATTTGGTACACCTTCATCACCAGGCGTTCCTGCTGATTTGACTAAACATACTTTACTCGCTAAATATAATGACCTTGAAAGTGTCAAAAAGTGTTTTGAAAACTCAGATGATATTGCATGTATTATCATTGAGCCAATTGCTGGTAATATGGGGCTTGTTCCAGCAGATGAGATATTTTTAGAAGGTCTTAGAACATTATGTGATAAGCATGGTGCTTTGCTTATCTATGATGAAGTGATGAGTGGTTTTAGAGCTAGTCTTAAAGGCGCACAAGGTCTCACTGCTGTAATACCTGACATTGTCACTTTTGGAAAGGTGATTGGTGGAGGTATGCCTGTAGGTGCTTTTGGTGCAAGGCGAGAAATTATGGATAAACTCTCTCCGGATGGACCTGTCTATCAAGCGGGCACATTGAGTGGTAATCCAATCGCGATGAACGCAGGACTAGCATCACTTACCAAACTAAAATCAATTGAGAACCTTTATAGTTCACTTGAAGCCAAAGCAAAAAGACTCACCCAAGGATTAAAAGCGGCAGCTAACAGTGTAGGTATACCATTGCAAGTAGATGTGAGAGGAAGTATGTTTGGATTCTTTTTTAATGCCAACCCTGTAAAAAACTTTGATGATGCACTCAGGTCTGATACAGAGATGTTTGCACGTTTTCATCAGATGATGTTACAAGAGGGTGTTTATCTTGCTTGTAGTCAATTTGAAACAGGATTTATCTCTACTGAGATGAGTGATGAGATGATTGATAAAGTGATTGAAGTCTCCCAAAAAGTATTTAAAGAACTCTCATGAGTGAAAAAGAGAAACCTAAATATGGAAAGTTTGTAGAGGGTGCTGAACAGTTATCGCTGGGAATCTCTATGGTTGTTGCTGTAGTGATTGGTGTGGGAGTGGGGCTTCTTTTAAAAAATCTCTTTGGATATGCTTGGCTTTTATGGCTAGGTGTATTTTGGGGAATTGCTGCTGCATTTTTGAATGTCAAAAAAGCATATGATAAACAGAAAAAAGAGTTGGATGCCCTTAAAGATGATCCACGTTATAAACACGCTGATAAAAATTATGATGAAGAGGATGATGATAAGTATTAAATATATTATAGGACTTTTCCTTTTTGTTGATATGACACTACTTTTGTTTGCTTTTAACCAGGGGGAACATTGGGTAGTAAGTTCTCAAAGTGCATTCTTTGCCTCTCTGTTAGTCACCTTGGCATCTTATTTGGGCTATAAAAATATGGTTACAAAAAAGCTTGAAGCGGGGGATATCCCCAAAGAGGATAGAGAGTTTATTGATGAGATTGAAGACAAACATGATCTCTATGGTGAAGAGAAAGATTTAAAAGAGGTGATTAAAGAAGAACGGGCAAAGATAGTGGGAGTTAAAAAATCAACACACAATCTTGTGAAGTCCGCTTCAGGTGCACTTTCACTTTTTAGATTAGCCGCTTATGGCGTATTATTTTTATCTTTTTTATATTTAAATCGGCATGGGATGTTAAATGTAACAGCATATTTAGTGGGACTTGCGATTGTTCCTTTGACTGCAACAATCGCCATAGTTTTTAAAAGAGAGTAGGCGATCTACTCTTCGATATAGTTTTTAAGCTTTCTACCTACTTTTGGGTGTTTAAGCTTTTTAATAGCAGAGTTTTCAATCTGTCTTACTCTCTCTCGAGTTACATTAAGCTCTTTACCAATCTCTTCAAGTGTTCTATCGCTCTCATCTGTTAAAAGCCCAAAACGCATACGTACAACAGCACGCTCACGATCATTTAACTGATCTAAGACATCATCAATTTGAAATTTAAGGTCATTTTTCAGCATAAAATCAATTGGTGCAATTGACTTTTTATCTTCAACAAAGTCACCAAACTTTCCATCTTCTTCATTTCCTATTGGTGCTTCAAGAGAAATAGGCTCTTTTGTGATTTTAATAACATTTTTCACTTTATCGATAGAAAGACCTACCTCTTCAGCGATTTGCTCTAAATCAGGCTCTTTACCAAACTCTTGAAGATGTTTTCTTGTGATTTTATTAATTCGATTAATCGTCTCAATCATATGAATTGGAATACGGATCGTTTTTGCTTGATCAGCAATCGCACGACTGATTGCCTGTCTAATCCACCAAGTTGCATAGGTTGAAAATTTATACCCTTTTTTATATTCAAATTTGTCAACTGCTTTCATCAAACCAATATTACCCTCTTGAATAAGATCTAAGAATGGAAGTCCTCTATTGGTATAACGCTTTGCTATTGAAACAACAAGTCTAAGGTTTGATTTTGCCATACGTGTTTTCGACTTATCTGCAATTGCTTTACCCCGTTTAATTTGCTCTAAAATCTCTTTGAGACGTTCAGGCTCTAAATCAAAACTATCTTTACTGGCCTCTTTAGTTTGAAAAAGCTTTTTAATTTCCATATAAGTGGACACCATTGTCGCTTCTGGTACTGCTGCCAAAATATCCTCTTTACTAAGATTGACAATATTATCAAGGATTTTTTGATGGTTTTTTCTTAGTGTATCATTAAAAAGTGGGAGTTTATACTCAAGTTTTTTAAGCTCTTTATCAAATCCACCATCACTTTTCAGGGCTGTTTCCATCGATTTTACAAGTTCATTGATTAGTTTACTGGTTGGACCTAGATCAATTAGTTTCTCTTTTAAAAGCTTCTTTTTAAAGGCAAGATGTAAACGGTAATGCATACTCTCTTCTTCACTAGCCTCTGTAGAGAGTTCAGTACCTGAAGCTTTAATCCACTCTTTTTTTGCTTTTTCTAATGCTTTAAAGCTCTCATTGACTTTTTTCTCTCTCTTATTGTCACCCTTTGAAGGGCTATCGTCATCGCTACTATCACTCTCACCTTCACTACTGTTATCTTCATCATCAAAACTACGAAAAAGCTCTTTAACACGACGTTCACGGTTAATCAGTGCTTCTTTATAATCTAAAATAAAATCAATAAGGTACGGGACAGAGCAGAATGCATCGATAATAATATCTTCACCAAGTTCAATACGTTTTGAGATCTCGATCTCTTCCTCTTTTGTCAAAAGTGGTACAAGTCCCATCTCTCTAAGATACATACGTACCGGCGAATCACTTCTTGACCATTCAAGTAGTTCTTTCTCTTTCGCAAGATCAAACTCATTTTCTAAAGCTTCATCTTGTACACGTTGTCGCTCTTCCTCAAGGCTCTTTGCATCTTCAATATTTTTAAGTTTTGCTTTCTCCGCAGAGGTGATCAACGCAACATTGTTTTTGTTTAAAAGTGCTAAAACTTTTTTTGAGTTTGCCGTCGATGGTTGTTTTGGAAAAATTTCCATAAGTTCTTCGTATGTGATATAGCCATCTTTATTGCTACTAATTAACTCTTCTAAAGTTTTATTTAGTTCTTTTGCAGACATATTCTCCCCTATGAGTTACTAAAAGCCATATGATACATCAAAGTGATGATGACTTAATCAATTGATACGCTTGTTCTAAAAAGTAAGGATGATATTATACCGAAAATTTCTTATATAAATATAAAAATAGGTTCTTAATTTTATATTTTGATTGGCACACTTCTTGCTAGTAAAATCTATAACAATACAAAAATGAGTGAGGCGCAATGCAAAACGGCTATTATCAGGTCACAGGTGCAATGATTGCACAGTTTAACAAACTTGATGTGACAACAAATAATCTTGCCAATGTTAATACCAGTGGTTTTCGAAAAGATAGCGTTATTATCGGAGATTTTGAGCGTATTTATCAAGAACAGCGTGATATCCTACCCTTAGATAATCATACCAAGGAAGCCTCAAAATTTGTTAACAGGTCACTCAATAGAACACCTAGAGTGGTTGAAGGACATACAGACTTTAGTGCACCTAACCTGAAGCAAACGGGGAATCAACTTGACTTTGGACTTACTGGTGGAGATCTCTTTTTTGCAGTGGAGACACCACAAGGTGTAAGACTCACACAACAAAGTTCTTTTGTATTAGATAATGAAGGTAATATCACAACTAAAGAGGGGTATAAACTTTTAGCTGACAACTTTAAAGAGAGTGATCAAAGAGGGATAAACCTTAGCAATAACAAAACAGTTGCTTTAGATGAGAGTGGGAGACTCTTTGCTGATGGAGAAGAGGTTGCAAAACTTTTTATAGGTCGTGCGAATAATCTTAAAAATATCGAAAAAGAGGGTGATAACCTCTACACCTCTTCTAATTTAGATAATGATATACGACCTATGAGTGATGGTACTTTAGTCCAACAAGGTTTTAAACAGATGAGTAATGTAAACGCGGTGAAAGAGATGGTGAATTTAATAGAAGGTAACCGCTTGGTACAGATGTATCAAAAAGTCATGACAAGTCATATGGATGAATTAAATAGAGAAGCTATCACGAAGTTAGCATCAGTGAAAGCATAAAAGGAGCATAGATGATTAGATCACTTTATACTGCCGCAACAGGTATGTTAGCACAGCAGACTCAGATCGATGTCACATCAAATAATATTGCGAATGTCAATACGATAGGGTATAAAAAGCAAAGAGCAGAATTTGCTGATCTTTTTTATCAGGTAGCCGAGTATGCAGGCGTACAATCTGGAGAGACCTTAGGTTCACCAACAGGTATTGAAGTGGGGTTAGGTTCACGACCTACAGCCATTACAAAACAGTTTACACAGGGGAACTTTAAAGAGACAGGGAATAATCTTGATATGGCGATTACAGGTAATGGTTTTTTTCAAGTTGAACTCCCTGATGGTACGACGGCATACACAAGAAATGGTGCATTTAAAGTTGATGGTAATGGTACTATTGTTAATAGTGATGGATATAAGTTATTACCTGAGATTGCCATTCCTGAAAACTCTGTCACTGTCGCTGTTGGAACCGATGGACAAATTTCAGTCTTACAAGCTGGAGAGACTGAACCTAATCAAGTAGGGCAGATCGAGTTAGTAAATTTTATCAATCCTGCAGGTCTACACTCTTTAGGGGATAATAACTATAGTGCTACAATTGCTTCAGGGGATGCCTTAATTGGAACCGCAGGCTTAGAAGGCTTGGGACAGATCAAACAAGGTTTTGTAGAGATGAGTAATGTACAGTTGGTCGAAGAACTTACAGATCTTATTACTGGGCAACGTGCTTATGAAGCCAACTCTAAAGCAATCACAACTTCAGATGAGATGCTTCAAACAGTTAATGGTCTTAAACGATAGGAGATAAGATGGAATTTTTATTAATTTTTATGGGGCTATTTTTTATTTCGGCCATGTTTTTGGGGTTTGACTATATTTTTGAACATACACACTCTTTAAAGAGATGGAAGAGGTTGAAGAGAGCCTTTCGTAAATTTTTGTCTTTTTTTGGTAAAATATTCAAAAAAATTAGACAGAAGGTACTAAATGAGTCAAACAGAAGCAACGGTTTGGAAATTTGGTGACAATATCGATACAGATTTAATTATTGCCGCTAGATACCTAAATACTTCAGATCCTAAGGCATTGGCAGACCATGTCATGGAAGATGCTGATCCAAATTTTGTAAATAATCTTCAAGAGGGCGATGTTATCGTTGCAGGAGAAAATTTCGGATGTGGAAGTAGCCGTGAACATGCACCCATCGCACTCAAAGCAGCAGGCGTTTCCGCTGTTATCGCAAAAAGCTTTGCACGTATTTTTTATCGCAATGCCTTTAACATGGGATTAGCAATCTATGAACTTCCAGAGAGCGATGAGATCAATGAATTAGATAAAATCACCATTGATCCTGCCAATGGTGAAATACAAAATCTTACACAGCGTAAAAATTACAAATTTACACCTATTCCTCCATTTATGCAAGAGCTTATTGAAGCAGGTGGGTTAATCAACTATGCCAAAGCAGAATTAAAAGAAGGTGACAGATAGATGAAAAAATATAAAATTGCAGTCATTAAAGGTGATGGGATTGGTCCGGAAATTGTAGATGAAGCGATCAAAGTTTTAGATGCTGTTTCTGTAAATACAGATTGTGAATTTGTCTATAAAGAGTACTTGATGGGTGGCATCGCTTACGATATTACAGGAGACCCTCTACCTGAAGAGACGGTTGAAGGGTGTAAAAATGCAGATGCTGTACTCTTTGGTGCAATTGGCGGTGAAAAATGGGATAATTTACCTCGAGATAAAAGACCTGAAAGTGGTCTTTTAAGATTACGAAAAGCGCTTGCTTTATATGCAAACTTTCGCCCTGTCAAGGTTTATGATGAACTATTAGATGCCAGTACTTTAAAAAGTGAAGTGATTGAGGGGGTTGATCTACTTGTGATGCGAGAGCTTACAGGGGGTATCTACTTTGGTCAACCACGGGAAAAAGGTAATGAAAGTGCTTTTAACACCATGGTTTATACAAAAGATGAGATCATAAGAATCGCTAAAATGGCATTTGAAGCAGCACAAAAACGTCGTCAAAAAGTTTGTTCTGTAGATAAAGCAAATGTACTTGAAGTGAGTCAACTTTGGAGAGAGACGGTTGAAGAGGTAGCAACAGGGTATCCAGATGTTACACTCTCTCATATGTATGTAGACAATGCTGCAATGCAGTTAGTGAGAGATCCAAAACAGTTTGATGTTATTTTAACAGGAAATATTTTTGGTGATATTTTAAGTGATGAAGCGAGTATGATTAGTGGTTCTATTGGTCTGCTTCCTTCTGCTTCTGTAGGTGGTGTTGTTGGACTTTATGAACCGATTCATGGTTCTGCTCCAGATATTGCAGGTCAAGGAATTGCAAATCCTATTGCAACAATTGCGAGTGCTTCAATGATGCTTCGTTTTGCATTGGCTGAAGAGAAAGCAGCGGATAAAATTGATAAAGCAATTGATCAGTTACTTAAAGAGGGGTATCGTACGAAAGATATTTCATCTTATGGTGCAAACGAGGTCTGCTCTACTACTGAAGTAGGTTCAATTATTGCCGACTACGTTTCAAAATAGTCTATGAGTACAATAACTTTAGCGCGTATATATGAAAAGCAAGGGCATATGAATGATGCGCTTGCTATATATAAAAACCTCTTAGAGCATGACCCACAAAATAGTAGTGTTAAAAAAGCGATTCGTAGAATTCGTCGAAGTGGAAATACGAAAGTGACATATTTTACGCAGATGCATACCAAAGAGCAATTTGAAAACTTTGAGAAGTGGTTGGTAAAGCCATGGAGCTGAAAGATTTAATACTCTCTACACTCAATGAGCTTGATGCTAAAATTGAGGAAGATGGATATACCAAAGAAAAGGAAGTAGCACAAACTTCACCTAAACCTCAAACTATGGTTGATGAGAGTGATGAACTCTCTTTTTTAATGCACTCTAAAGAGCGGCTTGAAGTACTTTTTGAGGGTTTAAATAGTCCAGAGTTGACAAAAGTTGAAGCTAAACAAAAGTTAGTTATTAACTTTTTACAATTTTATCTTTCAGAAATTGATGAACGTATCGCAAAACTCTCACAATAGCATGGTAAAGATAGGACTCGCACTTTCAGGTGGTGGCGCAAGATGTATCGCACAACTGGGTGCGATGCATTATTTTGAGGAACTCGGTATTGAGATTTCAGCAATATCAGGTTCGAGTGGAGGTGCTATTGTTGCAGGTCTTTATGCAAGTGGTTTAACGATTGAAGAGATCTATACCAAACTGAGTGATTTAGATTTTAAAAGCCATCTAAAATATAGCATTAGAGATGGATCATTATATCATTTAAGAGATGCTATCGATGATTTGCAAGAGATATTTGGTAAAAAAGATATTCAAGATCTTAATATTCCCTTTTTCTGTACAGTAGTAGATTATCAGCTAGGTAAAGAGGTTTATATCAATCAAGGTGATATGGTGACGTACATGATGGCTTCAGCAGCACTGGTTCCTTTCTTTTCACCTGTCAAAATTGAGAATAAGGTCTATGTGGATGGTGGCTTTTGTGACAATCTACCCTCTTATCCACTTACAAGTATTTGTCATAAGATTATTGGGGTTAATGTTAACCCTGTGCCCACAAAGATGAAATTCTCTTTTGCAGGACACTTAAAACGATCCTTGATGATTATGCTCCATACCAATATCCGTGCTGGAGAGAAAGCTTGTGATTTTTTTATGGAGATTGAAGAGATGGGAAATCACTCTATTTTTGATCTCAAAAATTTTGCGCTTTTCTTTGATTTAGGCTACAATGAGGCCAAAAAATATACCCATGAAATAGAGAGGTTACTTTGAGTCAATATGTATTGAAAATTGATTGTTCAGATGAAAAAGGTTTGATCTATAAAATCTCAAATGTTATTTTTAACAATGATTTAAATATTGAAAAAAATAGCGAATTTGTAGATGAAGAGAGCCAAAAGTTCTTCTTTCGTGCACGTGTTGTAGGCAACCTTGATATAGACGAAATGCGTAAACAACTCTCTGCGGTTCTCCCGAATGATGCACAGGTCTATCTAGGGGTTAGACGTGCAAAAAATGTGGTTTTAATGGCAACAAAAGAGTCACACTGTTTAGGTGATATCCTTTTAAAATATCAAAGTGGTGAACTTAATGCTAATATTCAGGCTGTAATTTCAAACCATGATTCACTAAGAGCATTAACAGAGAAGTTTGATATTCCTTATTTTTATGTTTCTGCTGAAAACTTAGAGAGAAGCGCACATGAAGAGAAGATTTTGACCCTACTGGCTGAATTTAATCCAGACTTTGTTGTACTTGCGAAATATATGCGGATTTTATCAGCAGATTTTGTCAAGCCTTATGAAGGTAAAATTATCAATATTCACCACTCATTTTTACCTGCTTTTATTGGTGCAAACCCATATAAGCAGGCGCATAAGCGTGGGGTAAAGATTATTGGAGCAACTGCACACTTTGTCAATAATGACCTTGATGAGGGGCCAATCATCGCACAAGATGTAATTCATGTTAACCATGAGTATAGCTGGAGAGATATGCAAAAAGCAGGGCGCAATGTTGAAAAAGTGGTGCTTTCAAATGCTATAGATTTGGCATTTGAAGATCGTATCTTTGTTAATAATAATAAAACGATCATTTTTTAATGTTTAATATCGTTTTAGTCAACCCTGAAATTCCACAAAATACTGGTAGTATTGGTCGAATTTGTGTTAATACTGATAGTAAATTACATATTATCAAGCCTATAGCATTTGATCTTAGTGAGAAAGCTGTAAGACGTGCTGGGATGGATTATTGGAAGCTTTTAGATCTTCATGTATGGGAGAGTTTAGAAGAATTTTTAGCAGCCTATGAAGATCAAAGTGATCGTTTTTTCTTTGCAACAACAAAAACTGATAAGCCTTATTTCCAATTTAACCTTCAAGAAGGTGACTTTTTTTTCTTTGGTGCAGAATCCAAAGGTTTACCTATGGCATTGATGCAGAAAATTCCACAAAATATGATCACCATCCCTATGGGAGAAAATGGGCGTTCTCTTAATCTTTCTGTTGCTGTAGGTATCGTGCTTTATGATGCCATTAGACAAAACTTTTAGTACACTTTCAATAATTAATTTTTAAAAATAGTAAAAAATAGTAAACTTTTCTTACGATAGCCGATACTACCTACAGTATGTAATATATAAAAAGGCCCAACGTATGAAAAACATTTTTATTTTGCTTTTAGTTTCTGCTATAACCCTCTATGCTGCTTCAGCAAACCCTTTGTCAATACAGTCGGTAGTTTTAGAAGTAAATGGTAATCAATTTACGCAAAGTAGATCCAATGATGGTGGTCCACATGATGGTTCAGGATCTAATCATAATATAAACGAAGAGGTCTTTGTCAGAAGTATTACAATTAAAGATGGCAACAAGGATGTTGTTTTGGATAACTTTGCAACAGAGAGTTTAAGTGTTCATAATGTTAATATACCTTTTTATGTAAGATCTCAATATCTTGCAACAATGAATAATCATGATACCAATGCAAATCATAATAGTTTCACTGCAAAGATTACGGAACTTTTTAAAAGTACAGATATAAGAGATTATCTACGTTATGAAAATAATAACAGATACACTTCTATAGATTTGATGTATGATACCTATACAATTGATAGCGATGACTATCTCTTTTTCCAAGAACGTCATGGTAATAGTACTTTTACCATCGTACCACTTGATGCACAAAAAAATCAAATTTCTAATTCTGAAACAATTACATTTAGAAACGGAAGTATGAATTGGAATACAGGCTACAAAGCGGGTAGTCATAGTCATCAAAAACAGTATTTTGGTGTGATTAAAGCATCAGACTTTAATATAGGATCACATGAAATTCATGGGTTTCGTATTGAAAATAGTAATGGTGCTGATCCAAAGTTTTTTGCTTTGAGTCAAGAATCATTTACTGACCCTACAACATTAGAATTAACAGGGATTCTAAGAGATTTTTCCTCTTCTCATCCTGATTTTGAAATGTATGGAGAACTTGGAAATTGGGATTTTTCTGGATTAGTACAAGGCATTGTAAAATCAGATCTAGGGCCTGATAAAAAGCCTGTCTTCAATCGTACTTCTAAATCAACCCGAAGTAAAGAGTCTTTTGATCAATGGTATAACGATGTACAAGGTGTCAATCAAGGGATGGAATATACCCTCACACTTGAAGAGAAGATAGAGACTGTTAATGGTATAGAGTATACCTTTTATGAGTATGATAGTGCCAAAACCCCTGTTGGAAATGGTAATACCCCTGAAGGTTTTTTCCCACTAGATGGAAAACTGATGGGAGATGAAGGAAATAAGCATAACTATCATATGACTTATGAATTACACACAAAGTTTACCTATCAAGGGGGTGAAACCTTTACTTTTAGTGGGGATGACGATGTATGGGTCTTTATCGATGGGAAGTTAGTAGTAGATATAGGTGGAATACATAGTGCATTGGAGGATTCTATTGCGTTAGATACTCTCGGATTAACAGTTGGTGAAAGTTACGATTTAGATATGTTTTGGGCTGAAAGACAGAAATCTGCATCAAATTTTAAAATTACAACCTCAATTGAGCTTGTAACCAATAATGATGTCTCAGGTGTATGCTATGCATTAAGTGACAGTAGTGATAAGTTTTATACAGTCAAATTAACCCCTGGAGCAACAAATCTACCAGTACCAGCTGAAAAAAGTATCGGACAAACATTTAATGGTGAAGGATCGGCTTATCGCGCTATTGATAATAAAATCTATGCATTTAAAGCGCAAAGTGATAGTGAAGGACCAAGCAACCTTTATAGTGTCGATGTCAATACGTCTGAAGTTAATCCAGTCAAAGTAGAATTAATTCCAGGGGCAGTAGAGGGTGCAGAGTTTTACTATGATGAGAGTATCTCACAAGAAATCCTTTATATTATTAGTGGAGAGAGCAACTCTGAGCTTTATGCATTTAATAGTACAAACTGGAAAGCCATTACTGGATATCCGAAAACTATTGGTGGTGATGGCTCTAACTTGTCTAGTATTGCAATTGATCCACTTACTGGTGATGCATATGCTATTGATGATTACAATTGGGATAATAAAAAACCAAAACTTTATCATCTTAATCTTAAAAATGCAAACACAACAGAGTTATTAGAGTTAAGTGGAATTGCTGACGCCGAAGGTTTAGCCTTTGCTAGTGATGGCAACCTCTATGTTGAAGATGAAGGGCGTATCGATGGTCGAAAAATTTATAAAATTGATCTTTCTAATGGAAATTTAATACCTGCTGCTCTATTAGGTGGAAACTCAGATATTGAAGGTATTTCATGTAATGGTACAGAACTCTCTAGCCCCAAACTCTTAATTTCAGAATATCGTTTTGATGCATGTGAATGGGTAGGAAATGAAGGAGAAGTAAAGGATAGTGTAGGTGAGCATCATAGCACAGTAAATAGTGCAAAAGTAACACATAATGCGAAGCTAGGCAAAGCAGCACTGTTTGATCATGATCAAAGTGAAACTGTTTTTACTCCAGATTATAAATTAAATGATGATCCGTTTTCAATCTCTTTTTGGATTAATCCTTCTAAAAAACCTACAAAAAGTTTTATGGGTATTTTTACTAAAGAGTTAGAAGTGTATCTACGTAAAAATATGAAATTAAGTATAAACCTCAAAAATGGGGAAGAGGATATTCAAAGCCAACAAGCACTTGCACTCAATACTTGGAGTCATGTCGCGCTTATCAATGATGGTGAGAATATTACTGTATATATCAATGGTACTAAAAGTGGTTCTAGGGCTACAAATAATATAGCAAGTGGAAACTGTGTACATACTTTAGTTTTAGGACGTACGAGTTGGGATGGGGCAGAGAGATTTCAAGGTTCTTTAGATGAGTTTAAAATTTTCAAAGGGGCATTAGAGACTAGTGAGTTAAGTGAAGTCATCACAAAAGATAATCAAGGTAATAATTATGATGGCACCCCAAGATCGGAGGTTGCATGTTTAAATCCTATTGGATGTATAGAGCAAGCGATTGTAATAGATGATACAAAATTTGTACATGAAGTTGATTTAGCAACAGGTGAAAGTATAACCTATGAAATGAATGCAACACAGGTGGCTGATGCAACCATTAATGGATTTGGTTATAATGTTAAAGACGGTTATTTATGGGGTAGTTTACGAGCTGAGGGAGCATCTCTTGTACGTGTGGGAAAAGATGCTTATGGTCAATATGCACAAGAAAAAGTAGGTCCAATTGAGGGGCTTCCAGACTACGGAACTTATGTTGGTGATGTTGATCAAAATGGGCATCTCCACCTTTATTATAAAAATCAACCTGAAATAGGGACGCATACAATGTATGTTATTGATTTAGATAAAAATAGTACAAATTATCAAAAAATAATTGATTCATATACCTTACAAGGTCCTGATATCTCAGATATGGCGTTTAATCCTATTGATAATCAACTCTATGGAATTGAAGGCGATAACGATTTTTTCAAAATCAATATTGATACATATGAAGTGACTCTCTTAAAAGAAAATATTATTCCACTAGGTGATGATTCATATGGGAGTAGTTTCTTTGATAGTACAGGTATTTTTTATGCAATCAAAAATACCAATAGAGAGATAGTGAGAGCAATTTATAAAGAAGAAGATAATGGGTCTACTTATGTACAAGCAAGTATTATTGCTAATCTACTTAACAATAATGTACAGAATGTAAGTATAGATGGTGGCAGATGTAACCTTGCACCAATTCTTATTGATTATGGTGATGCACCAGATACTTATAAAACCTCTTTAGATGAAAATGGACCTAGACATAAACTAGACTTCAACACCTCAAGACGTGTAATGCTTGGAGTGAGTGTCGATAGTGAACCAGATGCAATTATTGAAAATAGAGATATTGATAATGGACTGGTCAATGGTTTTAAAACTCTCTATACTACTGATACGACATTTAGTGCAAAGTTTAGAGTAAAAAATGATAAAACAGCAATTGCAAAACTTGTAGGTTGGATTGATTTTAATCGCAATGGTATTTTTGAGAAGAAAGAGGGTGTAAGTCATATTATTAATGCACAAAGTGATGATATAGTAACCCTAGAATGGGAGCTTCCTGATGATCTTAAAGAGGGGGAAACCTATGCACGTTTTAGAGTTACTACAGAACAGATCTCTACAGAAAATGAACACACCTATGGTATAAAGAGTGATGGAGAGGTAGAAGATTATAAATTAACAATCAAAAAAGGAAACTTATTTGATGCATGGGGTACCAATGAAGGGAATAGTACAAATCCCGTTATCTTTACAAAAGTTGTTGATAAAGAGATCCTTCTTATGGTTGCATCCATAGATCAAAATCGTGACTTAACAGAAAATATCTTTAAAAATGTTAAAGCAGGACTGTTCGCAAAAGATGGTACACAAATCTACCCTTACCAAGATATAAACTTCAGCGTACCGCTCAAAGGATTAACTTTTGAACCTGTAGCCGATGCTTACAAATATGCATATGTAAAATTTCAATATGATGATGATAACAATGTCACACATGAGAGTAATGCAACTGACCCTTTTGCGATTAGACCAAATGCCTTTAAAATGCAGATTAATCCTGAGATTAGCGTGTTAAAAGCAGGAGTTGATTTTAATATTACGTTAGAAATGATTAATCATAACGGCAATATTGTGGGGGATAGCTATAATGAAAATAAAACAGTTTATCAAATTCAATACACTGAAACAAATCCATCGCCTAATTGTATGGAAGGTGCACTAGAATTAGAAAAGAATGATTTTTTAAATAGTCAAACAAGAGTAAATGCTAACTATAATGAGGTAGGGATAATCAATATCAAGGTGAGTGAAGTAGATGGTTACGAGTTTGCACTCATTGATAAAGATGATGGGTCAGATGAACAGCGATTTATCTCAGCAGATGATCAAACTACAACAGTATCTCCTGCTAAAATTGATGCACAGCATACATTTGAAACGTTAAATAGTATGAATGACTATACCTACTATAGTAATCAACCGCATATTATGGGTGCCCTACTAGATATCAATGTGAGTGTAACCAATCAGGCTGGAGACAAACTGCATAATTTCACAGAAGGGTGTTATGCAGAAAATATCAGTGTGAATTATGATTTAGTAACAACTGGTGATATTTCCAATGTTATGTTTACAAATGAAGATGGAGTGGCACAAACTATTAATATGAATAGTACAAATATAGGTTATGAAATACCTGCATCGTCATTTCTTAACGGTTTTACCAGTAATGGTCTAAGAATAAATTTTGGAAGAGAAAAAAATAGTGCAAAACCGCCAGTCAAAATTGAGATAAGAGATATTACAACCGCGCATACTACATCAGGGGTAGACGATGATGATACATTGAATACAGATATATCATTTATCTATGTTAAAGCCTATGTCCCTTCACAAAGCATTGAAGGTAACACAACATTAGATGCTACAGTCAACTATGAAGTCTTTTTACCTAATGCTTCAGATAGCGCATTTTTTGGACTTGGATCAAATTTAGAAGCGAGTGGTGATCATATCAATTGGTATAATATTGCTTTTGATAATAGTGCATTTCTATATAGAGCAGATGAAGACCCTAAAACTAGGTTTGTTGGTGCAACAGTGACATCTTTCGATGATCCTAGAACGATAAGTATATTAGCAACAACAGCACCACATAACAATAGAGTAAAGTATTTTCCTAGAGATTATCTTATCTTTAATAGGTTTAATGCAAATGCAGGACAACATAGTTTTCAAGTAAGCTTTTACAGTCAAGGAGCAGAGTGGTCTGGAGAAGGAGAACAAGGTAGTACACTTAACAATAAAGCTTCAACAATAAAAAGTAAAAAATTAGATTGGTAAGAAATAAGTAAGCATCCTCAGAGAAAGGATGCTTACGGAGGAGTGAGGTTTTACATCATTCCTGGCATACCGCCCATTCCACCCATATCAGGCATTGGAGGCATTGCAGGAGGTGTCTCTTCTTTGATATCACTGACTGTCGCTTCGGTTGTAAGTAGTAAACTTGAAACAGAGATTGCATTTTGTAATGCAACTCTTCCAACTTTAACAGGATCAATAATACCTGCTTCAAACATATCTACATATTCACCACTTGCTGCATTAAAACCGTAGTTATTTTCAGTACTGATTTCGACATTGTTAGCAACAACACCAGCATCAAAACCAGCATTAGTTGCGATTTGCTTCAATGGTGCTTTTACGGCACGATTTACAATATCTGCACCAATTGCTTGATCACCTTCTAAGGAGAGTGAAATCTTTGAGCTTGCAAGAAGTAGTGCAGCACCACCACCGATTACGACACCTTCTTCAACAGCAGCTTTAGTTGCAGAAAGGGCATCATCAACACGATCTTTTTTCTCTTTCATCTCAGTTTCAGTTGCAGCACCAACTTTGATAACCGCTACACCACCACTTAATTTGGCTAAACGCTCTTGAAGCTTCTCTTTGTCATATTCACTTGACGTATCAGCAATTTGTGTTTTTATTTGGCTTACACGTGCATCAATTTTTACTTTATCACCAGCACCATTAACTATAGTAGTGTTATCTTTATCAATTACAATACTAGAAGCGGTACCTAGGTCATCAGCTGTAACACTCTCAAGCGTTCGTCCAAGCTCTTCAGATATTACTTCACCACCTGTAAGGATAGCGATATCTTCTAACATTGCTTTTCTTCTATCACCAAAACCTGGTGCTTTAACTGCAGCGATATTTAAAATACCTCTAAGTTTATTGACAACTAAAGTTGCAAGTGCCTCACCTTCAATATCTTCAGCGATGATAAGAAGTGGTTTACCACTTTTTTGTACTTGCTCTAGTACCGGTAAAAGATCTTTAAGATTTGATACCTTTTTATCAAATAGTAAAATAAATGGATTTTCTAATACAGCTTCCATCTTCTCAGTATCTGTTGCAAAGTAAGGAGAAAGGTAACCACGATCAAACTGCATACCTTCAACTACATCTAGTTCATCTTCTATACCTTTTGCTTCTTCAACAGTGATAACACCATCTTTCCCTACCTTATCCATAGCATCTGCGATAAGATCACCAATCTTTGTATCAGAGTTTGCTGAGATACTTGCAACTTGTGCAATCTCTTTTTTATCTTTTACCTCTTGAGAAATCTCTTTAAGTTCAGCAATGATCGCTTCTGCTGCTTTATCCATACCTCTTTTTACTTCGATTGGATTTGCACCTGCAGTGATATTTCTAAGTCCTTCTTTAAAGATAGCATGTGCTAAAACTGTTGCTGTTGTTGTACCATCACCTGCTTCTTCCGCAGTGTTTGATGCTACTTCTTTTACGAGTTGTGCACCCATATTTTCTAGTGCATTTTCGAGTTCGATCTCACGTGCAACTGAAACACCATCTTTAGTAATATGTGGTGCACCAAAACTTTTTTGAATCAGTACGTTTCTACCACGTGGTCCCATTGTCACTTTTACAGCGTCACTTAATTTTTTAACACCTTCATATAAACCATTTCTTGCGTTATCTGAAAATTGAATCTCTTTTGCCATATATTATTTCCTTATTTTTTAATTATTTTAAAATTCCAAGAATATCATCAACATCCATTACAAGATGTTCACTACCCTCAAGAGTGATTTCCGTACCAGAATATTTACCAAATACAACAGTATCACCTGCATTGATTAATCCATCTTCCTCTACTTCACTACTAATAGCGATAACTTTACCGTTTGATGGCTTCTCTTTTGCATTATCTGGGATAATAATACCTGAAGCTGTTTTTGCTTCTTCTTCTACTCTTTTGACTAAAACTCTTTGTCCTAATGGTTCAAAGCTCATAGTTTCTCCTTCGTTTTTTTGTCATGAATTGTATACATATATTGTATCGATGAATGCCTCTTCATGAAGCAACAAGATTTTACAACATATTTGATAAAATGTCAATAAGTTTATTAAAAAATTTCATAAAAATTGAGTCTTTATCACTAAGGTATTTTTATTCTACCTGACTGCAATACTGAAGTAAAAAATGATGACACTTCTTTATTTTAGAAAAAAAATCTCAAAACACCACTTTTTAATAAATTAATAAGGTTTGTTGAGTTACAATCCCTCTTCAATTTGTGGCAAGGTAGCTCAGCTGGTTTAGAGCGCTGGTCTCATAAGCCGGAGGTCGAGGGTTCAAGTCCCTCTCTTGTCACCAATTAAACCCCCTAAAACAGGCACCTCAATCGTTTAAGTTTTAAACTGTGCACATTTTGTGCAGAAATTATCCCTTATCCAAATCTAAGTCATCAAGAAAAGTTGCTCTCTCCTGTTTTTTTCTCTTAATAAACTTAGCATATATTGTTAAAGTAACATAAATATTTTTGTGTCCCATAGTTGAACTTACCCAACCAATCTCTTCACCTTGTTGTATCATTATACTTGCAAAAGTATGTCTTGTCTGATAGAGAATTCTATATTCTAAGTTACATTTTTCAAGTAGGGGTCTCCAGGCATATACACCAATAGAGTCTGACTTTTTGTAGTACTTATCATGTTGGGTTAAAAAAACATATCCTGTTTTTTTATGACCAGTTAATTTGTACTGACTTTGAAGTGCTTTTTTAACGTCTGGAAGCATTTCAATTTCTCTGATACCTGCTTTTGTTTTAGGTTCTCCAATGACACCTTCACTAATAGCTTGTTTGATAGAAATAATTTCTTCATTAAACTGAACATCATCCCACCTTAATCCGATCATTTCCCCTGTTCTCATACCTGTAAGAAATGCAACTTTTAAGTAGTTGTGAAACCATCCTGAAGACTCATTGAGAAGTGTTTTCATCTCCTCTAATGAAAAAGGATATATCTCTGGATCTTTGAGCGGAATCACATCCACAAATTTAAACAAATCCTTCGTAATCAATTCATCTGATAAAGCATCTTTCAAAATATAATTAAAAACACTACGATTATTTTTAATTGTTTTTGGGTCTAACCCCTGTTCAAACAGTTTTGTTTGCCAAAGCTTTAAATCTGACACTTTAAGATCAGTAAGCTTTTTATTTTGAAAATATGGAACAATATTTTTATAAAACATGTTCTTATATCTACGATTAGTTTGATCTCTACGTTTTGCTTTATTCATGGCAAACGACTTTAAACCAAATTCTTCAATAGTATAAACTATTTTCTGCTCTACAGTTTTTTGAGTAAGTTGTAAAAGAACATCGTGGGCATTATTTTCAGCCCACTTTATATTAGCCTTAGTAGCTTTTTTTCTAGTGCTTTTACGTATAAACTTACCGTCTACCATACCCTGCAGATAGATGGTATTATTTCGTATTAGCACACCTGTTTTATTGTAGTTAGTAGCACTCATTTTCTCATCCTTGCGAACTGTGAAATGGCACTTCTGGCAATGTAGATTCTACCACTGATATACTTATAGTCTACACCATCTTCAAAGTGACCATTGAGTACTCTTTTTCTCACTGCTTGGGTTGTTAAACCATGTTGTTTTGCAACGTTTGAGATACAAACCCACTTTGGCTCAGACAGAAGTATCCCTATAAGCTTTTTATGCCCATCTATCACTTCTCTGACACCTTCTAAAACTTCCAATAATAAATCATTTTCATCTAGCATATTTTGTCCTTGCTGTAAAATATGTATTGCTGCTATTCGCTAATACAGATATGTAATAAGATGATGAATTCAAAAAAAATGATCTATGAAGAAAATTGCAGAAATTTGCAATTTTAATATTTGCGGTTCAGTAGGCTTAATGTTAAATATTTATTAAAGAGAGGGGGTATAATCTCTACCACATATGATTTATGTGGTAGATAGTATTTGGGAAAACTGCAGGAATTTGTAACTATTTAAAAGATGTGTATGTGTCAGTTATAGAAAGTCTAGAGTGGCCCATTTCCAAGCTAACTTGCCCTTTAGCTTGTGCATATGTTTTCCCCTCTTTTATCAATTCTTGAAGCCTATTTTGTGCAAAGTTGTATCTTAACCCATGAGAAGAGTTCTTTTTCCATACGTGATCTGTATTTTCTACTGCTTCTTTTAGTTCATTGGCATAAGTTGTTGTTGGAACTTGATAACCAGATGCTTTAGCCACTGTTATTTCTTCTTCAAGCTCTTTAGATGCAGTTTTTGTTGTGTAAGTAATGCCTGCTTTTGAATCAGTGATTGTTATTGATCTATCAGAATTAATAGACCATTTTGAAGAATCAATAGCATCATCTATTCGCATCCCGAGTTCTATTTGTAGTTTTGATGAAAGTGCAAATTCTGAAAATCTCTCCATCTCTTTTTGAATAGCTTGAGGATTTTTATAAGCTCTATTTCTATGAAGCTTCTGGAGATTGAAATCTTTTTTGATCTCATCTTTTACTTGTTTAAATTCTGCTTTTGTGATGTAAGTTTTGTTGGTTAACTTCTCTAAACTTTCAGCAGTTTTTTCTAAGATAGATAAGTATGTGTTTGCAGTACTTCCTTCAAATTTTTCTGCAATGAGATTTGTCAATATATAATCTTTTACTGTTTCCGCATTGATATTTTTTTCAATTTTTCCACCAAGGGTATTTTTGATGTGTTGAAAATAATTTTTAGATACAGATCTAAAATTGTCCATAGCTTTTAAGCTATGAACTTTTTCACTTTTTACTTGGCCATTTTGACCTTTTAGTTCACTTTTAGACCTTGCTTCTTTTTTTGATTCGCCGATGCCATTTGCTACAACAGTTAGTTGATTAGCGATGGATTTTGCATTTGCTCGTGCTATTGAAGATATGTTTATTTTTTCATGCTTGTTCCTTTCTTTTTTTAATAATGAATTGTCTAATTGACTCTCTGTTACATTTGACACCTCTAGCTTTGATTCTTTTTGCAATTGTTTCATTACTTTCACCTTTTTCATAATAAGAGAATAAAATCTCTTCTTCAAAATCTGTGTATTTGATTTTATTAGCTCTATTTTTCTCAATTTCTCTTCTCACTTTTTCATCACGACTATTGATGATAAATTTTCTATATGCTTCAAAAGCATTTAGGTTTTGAAATCTAGAATTATCATTTTTTGATACATACGTATTGACAAAAGTAGAGAGAACCTGCAATCTTTTCTCCATTTCATCTGGTGTCTTTGTAAGAGTTTCTATTTCTTTCAATAGAGACTCAACTGCTTGAACAGCAAGGTATGCTTGCTGTTCTCTTTTTTTGCTTTTTTGGCTTGGTTCTGACTTAGTGCCATACTTAATCCTTTTCGTTTTAATCACTTTTTTTCAAAAGCGTTACCATTGTTATAAGGAGGTAGAAAAAAATATGAAGCAAATGTAAAAAAATAATTGCAATAGAGTGAAAAATTGCAGAAAAGTGGTATTTATTATTGCAAATAGTCGCAATAATAAATACGATTGTGGAGATGAATAGGGCTGTTCAAGCCCTATAAAATCGGAACATAAGGCGAAGCCGCTCGTTAAGGAACGGTACGTTTCTTGACGAGCGAAGCAAAGTTCCGAAAAAACGTAGTATTTTTCGCCCCGATAGGCATATAACATGCTGAAACGTTTTTAAAGCGTGAAATTTAAAATAAGGAGCTACTATGGGAAAGATGCTATTTAGATCAGAAATTAGTATAAAAAGGTGTCTGTATAAATTGAAAAATTTGTATGGATTTAAAGATAAAAGTAAAGGAGCAGTATGTGACAATAAGAAAGTTTTTAAAATTTGCAT
>JAHZKW010000138.1 GCA_022600175.1 Campylobacterota bacterium | reverse complement strand
ACTTTATCATCTAAGGCAGTCACAGCTTCAACATTGGTACCATATTCATAGACAAGTTCTCCACCCTCTTTACCTTGATACATCGTTGCCCCAACAAATCCTATAAGTCCTAAAATATAAAGCGCTCTGAAAAAACCTTTTTTCGTAAGGTTTAAAAACTTTAACAATAGTAAAACCCCTGATCCATAAACTAAATAGACACCAATAAGCTTATGCTCTTTTAAAACCTCTTTAGCATCGCTACTCATAAGCTCAATTGCATTTTTACCATCTGCTTTTCCCGTAAAAAATGCACCTAATAACACGACGATCAACGCTATTAAAAGAGATAACGAAACAACAGAGAGCGCTCTTTTTTTCATAAAGACGTTCACAAGCTCTAAAAACAGAATAATCACAGGTATTGCCACAGCAAAGTGAACCAGTGGAGGATGTAACATCACAGGAATATCCATAGGTAAAACAAGTGGTATATCAATAGCAGGTAAATTCATAATCAAATCCTTTATTATAATTTCTTATAAGTTTATCAGGATTTGATAAGAGTAAGTTTTAATCTTGAGATTAATTATCGATAATCGTTGATATCGATGTCAGATTTTATCACACGTGCAGGTACACCTGCAGCAACAGAGTTGTCAGGAATATCTTTCACTACGACAGCATTCGCACCAATAACACAATTTTTACCTATCTTTATAGGCCCCACAATCACAGCACCTGCTGCTAATTCACAATTATCCCCAATGACTGGAACTTCATACTTTTTAGAAGTTCCTCCAATAGTCACATTTTGACCAATGGAAACATTATTTCCAATTACAGCTCTATCATGTATCACAATACCAATACCCCCATACCCTAATGTTGAGCCTTTCCCAATCTGGGCTCCCATACCAATATGCGGACCAAAAACGAGACGAATAAGATACTTAATCAAGGTAGGTAATAGAGGGATCTTCTTATGATGTAAAAAGAGTCCAAAGTTATAGATCAATAAAACAAGTTTGCTCATTCATACTCCTTACTATATAATAAAGTAGATCGACGAACATCATCACTTATTTAGAGACTTTCCCTATATGCTTCTCTACCGCAGCAATTTTAGTTTTCATCCTATTTGCTTTCCCTTTCCGTATATCAAACTTTAAAGAAGAGTAGACACGATTTGCATGTGGCTCTAATATTTTATACGCATCTCCCACAAGTTTTAAAGCATCATCAATATTCTCAGTCTCAACAATTGTACCCATAGGAGTTAACTGATACGTAAAACCACTATTTTTTACAACATCAATCACTTTACTCACATACGCACTCTTACTCTCTCCAAGGTCTGTTGGAAACATACTAAACTCTAATAAAACACTCATATTTACCATCCTATAATTAAAAATAATGAAGAGAGAAAATAATCCATCACAAAAACAACAATCGCCGCATACACTACTGCAGATGTGGTTGCCATACCAACCCCTCTAGCACCACCTCTTGCATGATACCCTATATAGGTACCAATCATACCAATAAAAAATCCAAAAATAAAACCTTTAAGCACACCCGTTAAGATATCACTCAATTTTAGATACATATGTATTGTATTTAAAAAAGCTGTCTCATTGATCCCCAAGGCATAGACTGAAATCAAATAGGCACTAAAGTTTCCTAAAAAATCAAAAAGAATAACCAATAAGGGAAGTGAGAGTGTTGTCGCCAAAATCCGAGGGATAAGCAGATACTTTTTTGAATCTACTGCCAAAGTATCTATCGCATCAATCTGTTCAGTCACTCGCATCGTACCAAGTTCAGCAGCCATCGCACTAATAGCACGTGAGGTAAGCATCAAACCAGCGAATACAGGTCCTAGTTCTCTAGCGATAGAGATAAAAATAGGATACCCCATCATATTCTGCGCACCAAATTGATGAAATGCCTGATAGAGTTGTACTGCTGAGACTAGCCCTGTAAATGTTCCTGTTAAAACAATCACTCCCACAGAACCGATCCCAACAATCTCCATCTGCTTTAAAAGCTCTTTGAGTCGTAACGGTCTTTTAAAATAGAGAGGAAAGAGTTGGACTTGAAATATCCAAAAGTGTCCAAATCCTGTAAAAAGCTTAGTAAAATTTAAAAACCTTTTACCTAGAAAAGAAAAAAATTGCTCTAAAAATGCCATTATAGTTATAGTTTCCCTCTTGTTTGTCTCTTTTTAGATAAAAATATATAACTTTTCTAAAAAAAACTAAACTTTTCTCTCGTTAGTACGATATTGTTTATAAGTTAGAAAAACAATAATAACAAATGAAAGGAAAATCATGGCTGAAGCAGTTGAAAACACAGAAGTTGAAGTTGAGAAAAAAGGCGGTTCAAACCTACTTCTCATTGTGGTAGCCGTTGTACTATTTCTCATCCTTATTGCTGGTGGTGTTGCAGGGTATCTACTGTTAAGTGAAGATGAAGAGGTCTTAAACGACGCAAACAAAGCACAACAGACGCAAATGGTATCATCAAAAAAGAGCTCTACTACACAATCTACAAGAAGTACAAATTATGCAGAGATTGGTCAAATGTATCCTATGGAACAGTTTGTCGTTAATCTCTATAGTGAGAGTGGAGGAAGATATCTTAAAGCTGCATTAAACTTTGAAATTGCAGGTGAAGAACTTGCTGGAGAATTAGATGCTAAAAAACCACTTATTAGAGACATTATCATTAGATCTTTATCAGCAAAAACTTATGAGGAAATCAGTACGATAAAAGGAAAAGAAAACCTAAAGGATGAGATTGTGATTGGTGTCAATGAAGTTATTTCAGATGGACAAATCAACAACCTTTTCTTTACGGACTTTGTAATTCAATGATAGGTATTGATATTGTTAATATCAATAGATTTGAAAAGTTTCTAGACAGATTTCCTGATAAAGCCCTTCAAAGATTTCTCTCTCCACAAGAGATCTCTTTGGTAGGCACTTCTACACAACGTGCTGCAGGCTTCTTTGCAGCAAAAGAGGCAATTTCCAAAGCATTAGGTACTGGTATTTCTAAAGAGTGTGCCTTTTACGATATCATCATTCATAAAGATGAAAACAACGCTCCATTCTTCACACTTTCAACAAGCTTGGTAGAGAAATATAAGATTGTAGACTCTGCACTCTCTATCACGCATGACAGTGGATTTGCGATTGCAGTGGCTGATATAAAGAGTGATTGTAAGCGTACAACACCTTTATGT
>JAHZKW010000137.1 GCA_022600175.1 Campylobacterota bacterium | reverse complement strand
TAACGTATACACTACAGCAGCAGTGACAATAATAACAGCTAGCGCAATTAAAAGTTTTTTATATTTTTTAAAAAAACCTTCTGCCTTAATAACACTCTCAAGAAATTGCTCTTCCGCACTTAACTCTTGTTTGATCGCATCTACATTCTCTTTCAGTCCCAATGTTATTCCTTTTATATACTTTGATATATTTATTAATGGATTTAGAATATAACATAGCTAATATTAAATGTACTTTTGTTACACTCTTTGACCCAGTTATGGAGGTTATAACAGTTATGAAAATAGACGATATATTGTTAACAAAACTTGAGAAACTCTCTTCTTTGCAAATTGAAACTACTAAGCGAGAAGACACTATTAATGAAATTGGACAAATTGTCGATTTTGTTGAAAATCTCAATGAGTTAGATTTGGAAAATGAAGAAGCCTCTTTCTCTACAATCAGCGGTGGTACACCCTTTAGAGAAGATACTCCTGCGAATAATCCCAAGATTGTCCAAACAATCTTGAAAAATGCACCAAAAAGTGAGGGAGGTTTCTTTGTTGTTCCAAAAATAATTGAGTAATAATCAATTTCATAAGGACTTCAAATGGAATCTACCACATTAGAGCGCCCAAAAGCGCAAATGATGGATATAAATACACTTTTAAAGAATGTGGTTGCCCACAATGCATCAGATCTACACCTTGTCAGCAGATCTGAACCGCAAATCAGAATCGATGGAAAACTTATTCCTCTCAACCTTGCAGTTTTAGATGGACAAATGATCGAAGAGATGTGCTATACACTTATCACAGATAAACAAAAAAAGCATCTTGAAGAGCATAAAGAGGTCGATTTTGCAATTGCCATCCCTAACGTTGGGCGTTTTAGAGGTAATTACTACTATACCTTTGGTAATGAACTTGCTGCCGCATTTAGAATTATCCCCACAGAAATCCCTACCCTTGATGATTTAAATTCGCCAGCGATATTTAAAGAGATTATCAAAAGAGAAAAAGGACTTATTTTAGTCACGGGTCCTACAGGTAGCGGTAAATCAACCACACTTTCAGCCCTTCTAAACGAAATCAATATGCATGAACATAAACATATTATTACGGTAGAAGACCCTGTAGAGTTTATACACCAAAACAAAAAATCACTCTTTTCTCATAGAAATGTAGGAGAAGATACTAAAAGCTTCTCTTCTGCACTCAAATATGCAATGCGTGAAGATCCTGATATTATTCTTATCGGTGAGATGCGTGATAAAGAGACTATTGAAGCAGCACTCACAGCCGCTGAAACAGGTCACTTAGTATTTGGAACACTGCATACAAACTCAGCCATTCAAACAATCAATAGAATTGTAGATAGCTTTGATGGAAGTGAACAACTTCAAATCCGAAATATGTTAGCAGTGTCACTCGCTGCAGTAATTTCACAAATGCTCTTACCCAAAAAATCAAAAGGACGTGTGGCAGCACAAGAGATCATGATCAACAACCATGCAATTGCTAACCTAATCCGTGAAAACAAGGTTCATCAACTCTACTCACAAATGCAGCTTAACCAAGCACAAACAGGTATGCAAACACAAACACAAGCCCTTGCACACTTTGTAGAAAAAAATATTATCCATAAAGATGACGCACTGAGAGTTGCATCACAACCTGAAGAACTAAAAGGAAAAATTGGCGTGTAGGGATTACCCACACGTTTCTTTGTAAACCACTCTTGTAAACTTACAAAATTTTTATATATTTTGATTTACTCTAAAAGTTTATCTGATATAATGTATTCCTATTAACAGAAATCAAAAGGTATATACTTTATGGAAAATGTATCACTACTAGACCTCGTCTCCCTCTCACTTATTCTCTTTTTAGGCATTAAAGGAATTTTAAGAGGATTTGTTAAAGAGGTTTTTGGACTTATTGGAATTATCGGCGGTATCTTTGTCGCTTCTCGCTATGCACAAATGGCTGGTGAGTATGCAGATGCAAACTTTTTAAATTTACAAAATAAAGCTTCTGTCTATCTTATCGGTTTTATTGCTGTGCTACTTATTTTTTGGCTTGCTGCAACTTTCATAGGCATGCTGTTGGGCAAACTTGTCAATTCAAGTGGACTTGGCATTGTTGATAAAATCTTAGGTTTTATTGTTGGTGGTGCAAAAATCTTTTTAATTTTCTCAGTCATTATCTATGTACTTTCAAATATTGCTATTTTCAAAGAGAGTATCAATAATATGTTTGAAGGCAGCATGATGTACCCAATTTTCAAAGATGTAGGTGCAAAGATTGTACAGATTGACCCAGCACAGCTCACACCTGAAACTAAGATAGAAATTGACGACATGTCAACAAAAGAATAGGAGTTACTAATGATTAAAGGTCTTGAACACTTATCGTATGAGGAGTTACTTGAAAAGTTTAAAGCACTCCTTAAAACCAATGGCTTAAAATATACTGCACAACGTGAAGCGATTCTTAGAACACTCTTTGATAACCAAGATCACTTTACACCAGAAAACCTCTATCTTCTTGTAAAAAAGAATTACCCTGATCTAAACACGGGTATTACAACGGTCTATCGTACACTAAATTTACTTGAAGAGAACAATATTGCGACATCCATCTCTTTTGGGTCACAAGGTAAAAAATTTGAACTAGGGAATAAACCCCATCATGACCATCTAATCTGTGAGAAATGCGGTGCGATCGTTGAATTTGAAGATGAACAGATAGAAAAACTTCAAAACAAAATCGCTAAAATGCACGACTTTAAATTAACCAATCACTTGATGCAACTCTACGGAATTTGCAAACAATGTCAAAATAGTTAGGAGAGAGACCCATTGATCTTTGACAATCAATATGAACAACAACGAATAGAAAAATCACAACAGCTAAAAGATCTTGGCTATGCCCCATATCCACACAATATCAAAAGAGAAGCCTCTACAGGTGAGTTTAAAAAACAGTTTGCTTATGTTATAGATACAGAAGAGAAGCGTGATGAAAGCAAAAGTCTTAGTGTAAACGGACGTATTAAATTTTTAAGACTTATGGGAAAAGCTGCTTTTGTCAAAATAGAAGATGAGAGTGGACAACTACAAATCTATGTAGCCAGAGATAATCTTCCAGAAGGTTTTTATAATAATGTTTTTAAAAAGTTGATTGAAGTTGGTGATATCATCACTGTCACAGGATACCCATTTGTCACCAAGACAGGTGAACTTTCATTACATGTCACAGCACTTGACCTAGCAGCAAAATCAGTCAAACCCCTTCCTGAAAAGTTTCATGGACTCCAAGATATAGAGCTTCGTTATAGACAACGATACCTTGATATGATTATGAACCCGGATGTCAAAGATGTCTTTAAAGCACGTAGTAAACTTGTTAGTATCGTAAGACATTTTTTTGAATCAAAAGGCTTTTTAGAAGTAGAAACACCTATGATGCACCCAATTGCAGGTGGTGCAAATGCAAGACCATTTGTCACACATCATAATGCGCTTGATGTAGAGAGATTTTTACGAATTGCACCAGAACTTTATCTCAAACGTTTGATTGTAGGAGGATTTGAAGCAGTATTTGAAATCAATAGAAACTTTAGAAATGAAGGAATGGATCATACCCATAACCCAGAATTTACTATGATTGAGTTTTACTGGGCATATCATAACTATAAAGATCTTATGCGATTAACTGAAGAGCTTTTTGAAACACTAATTCGTGAACTTGATCTCCCAACAACCATTAACTATGGAGATATGCAGATTGATTTAAGCGGACCATTTAAAAAGATTGCTTGGGCAGACTCACTCAGTGAAATTGGTGGTGTTCCTGCAGAGATCATTGAAGATCGTGAGGCAATGCTCACTTATTTAAAAGAGCATAACTGTGCAGCAGATCCTAAACTTTCAGTCGCAAAATTGCAAACTGAACTCTTTGATCACTTTGTAGAACCTAAACTGATTAACCCTACATTTATCACACACTATCCAATTGAGATTAGTCCACTGGCTCGTAGAAGTGATGAAAATCCAGAAATTGCAGATCGTTTTGAATTTTTTGTTGCAGGAACTGAAATTGCCAATGGATTTAATGAACTTAATGACCCTATTGATCAACATGAACGTTTTACTAAACAAATAGAGGATAAAAACAGTGGTGATGACGAAGCACATGAGATGGATGAAGAGTATATCCATGCATTAGGTTACGGTATGCCTCCAACAGCAGGTCAAGGTATTGGTATTGACAGACTTGTCATGTTACTTACCAATCAACACTCTATAAGAGATGTTATTCTATTTCCAGCGATGAAACCAATAAAAACACAAGAAAATGATGAGGAAGCAAATTAATGAATTTTTTAGAAAAAAATGATCCTAAAGTATATGACATTTTACAAAATGAGTTAGAGAGACAAACAGATCACTTAGAAATGATCGCTAGTGAAAATTTTACTAGTCCCGCTGTGATGGAAGCAATGGGAAGCATTTTCACGAATAAATATGCAGAAGGATATCCATATAAACGTTATTATGGTGGATGTGAATTTGCAGATCAAGTAGAACAATTGGCAATTGATAGAGCATGTGAAATCTTTGGATGTAATTATGCAAATGTACAACCACACTCTGGAAGTCAGGCAAATGGAGCAGTCTATGCTGCACTCTTAAAGGCAGGAGATAAAATCTTAGGTATGGATTTAAGCCATGGTGGACACTTAACCCATGGTTCAAAACCCTCTTTTTCAGGGAAAAACTACCAAGCATTTTACTATGGCGTTGAACTCGATGGTCGTATAAACTATGATAGAGTGATGGATATTGCAAAGATCGTACAACCAAAAATTATCGTCTGTGGTGCCTCTGCATATGCACGTGAAATTGACTTTGCAAAATTTAGAGAGATAGCAGATGCAGTCGGTGCTATTTTATTTGCTGATATCGCACATATTGCAGGTCTTGTAGCAGCAGATGAACACCCTAGTCCATTCCCGTATGCAGATGTAGTGACAACAACAACACATAAGACATTAAGAGGTCCACGTGGTGGTATGATCATGTGTGATGATGAAGATATTGCTAAAAAAATCAACTCTGCTATTTTTCCAGGTCTTCAAGGTGGTCCACTTGTACATGTCATTGCTGCAAAAGCAGTATCATTTGGTGAAATTTTGCAACCTGAATGGAAAGCTTATGCAAAACAGGTGAAAGCAAATGCAAAAATATTAGGTGAAGTACTTGTCAAACGTGGTTATAATATTGTTAGTGGCGGCACAGATAATCATCTTGTACTTGTCTCATTTTTAGAAAAAGAGTTTAGTGGTAAAGATGCAGATGCAGCACTTGGCAATGCTGGTATCACCGTCAATAAAAATACTGTCCCAGGAGAGACAAGAAGCCCATTTGTGACAAGTGGTATCCGTATTGGCTCACCAGCACTTACCGCACGAGGTATGAAAGAAAACGAGTTTGAGATTATTGCAAACAAGATAGCTGATGTTCTTGATAACATTAATGATGAAGCACTACATGCCCAAATAAAAGCAGAGATGAAAACACTTGCAAACAATTTTGTCATTTATGACAGAGCTATTTACTAGGATCTAACCATGTATAATGTTGATATTTCTTTAATTAAAATGGTAACAGATCACTACTGGATAAAGCGTGATAGAATTATCAACAAGCTCAATCACAAAGGTAAAATGCACTTTGACAAGTATGAAAAAATTGATGCAACGCTGACACGATCTATTATGAATGAATATGCCGATCAAAAAATCATTGTTGCACACTCACTGATAAATAGTCGAGACAAAGTAGAAAATCTTGTGTTTGACTATAACGGTAGAAATACTGAAAAGTTTTGGCATCGTGCACAACTGATGCTTCGTGAAGAGGGCTTTTTAAACTTTACTGCTTATGAAACTAAAACACCTGGTCATTTGCATCTCTATGTACATAAAGGACATACAACACTGCAAGAGGCATATCAACTTTCAAAGACTTTATCTGCTAAACTCTCTACAAAATTACCACGCGAATGGAAAATGTTCCCTAACCCGGATTTGCCAAGAGAGTTTAATATATTAAACTTACCGATGAAAGTCTACGATAAAGAGCGTGGCGCTTCATGGGCTAAACATATGTAGAAACTGTCAAAAACAATAACGATACTGGGATACCATAAAAGAGGAGAGAGAATGGAAGACAAATTAGAGAAATTAAAGAAAAAAAGTGATCTAAGTGATATCATTTTAGAAAAAGATACTTCTAGTAATGAAAAAATTAAAAAGCTTTTACTAGGTATTGCATCATTAGTACTGCTATTTCTCATTATTCTTATTGCGATGAAAATGTTCAATAACAATGATGTTTCACCAAGTGAAAACTTAGCGAGTGTTGATGAAGCTATTGAACAAAAAGTAGAAAATATTATTGAACCTAGCAGAGATCTTATAGAAGAACAAAATGATGCACTTTTTAAAGAAGAACCGATTATTGATGAGACTTCAGAAACAGATTTAAAGTTTGAAGAGATGGTACGAAAACTCAAACAACAAGATGCACAAGAGGCAGAACCTGAAAATACTAAAATTGAAGACAATGACCTTACAACTGTACTTGATGAAACCAAAGAGACTATTATAGATACCGAAGATAATGTCATTGATAAAATCAAAGAATTTAAAACAACTCTACCAAAAACTCCTGTAGTAGCACCGGTAAAAGAAGTTACAAAAGTCGTAACACCTAAACCAGAGGTCAAAGAAGTTGTAATTTCAAAAAAACCTGTTATCACTCCTACTCCATCACCAATCTCCTCTATGAGTGGTTATTTTATTCAAGTAGGTGCTACATCAAAATCATTTCCAGATAAACGTTTTTTAACAAAAATCAAAAATAATGGATTTGATTATATTGTCCATAAAGTAAACATCAAAGGTCAAGATATTAAAAAAGTCTTGGTAGGGCCATATGGAACAAGAGAACAAGCAAGAAGTGATCTAAGTAACGTCCAATCAAAGATCAATCCTAGCGCTTATATCTATAGGATCAAATAAAGTGTGCACCTATCGTCAACTCCTTTTTGACCAACTGACACCCATTTCAATCTATAAAAGACTCAAAGAGAAGTTCCCTCAGGAACTCTCCTTTTTATTTGAAAGTGCAATAAATTCGGAAGATGGTAACTACAGCTTTATCTTTATGGGTGCAAATGAACGTGTCACCTACAAAGACAACACAACAACATTAACACAAAGTGACGGATTACAAAAGAGATTATCAGAGACACCGTTTCAATATCTTAAATCCTATTATGACAAGGTTGATCCACAACCCTATCTTGAACTTTCAGAAAAGTTAAACATCGGTTATGTAGATGGGTTTGTTGGTTTTATCGGATATGATGCTGTAAAAATCTTTGAACCAAAACTTCAAGAATATATGGATTCATTAAAAGATGAGCTCCAAACACCAGATATGGATCTAGTACGTCCAAAACTTGTACTTGCCTTTTCACATAAGACCAATAAACTTACACTACTCTCACATGATGCAAACTTTGATGTAGAGTTAGATAATATCATTGCCTATCTTCATCAACCCTATCGCTATAGTGAAGTGATTAAAAATGACATTGATGATACATTAAGTTCTTTTGCATTTAGTAAAGAGGACTTTTTTAAGATGGTCGCCGACTCAAAAGAGATGATTAAAAGTGGTGATGTTTTTCAAATCCTAATGTCAAACCGTTTTACACAAAAAGCAAAAATAGATCCTCTCTCTTTTTATAGAGTTTTAAGAAGTAAAAATCCCTCTCCATATATGTTTTTACTTGAATTTGAAGAGTTTACCATAGCTGGCAGTTCTCCAGAAGTCATGGTTGGTCTTCATAATAATCATATTCTACTTCGTCCTATTGCAGGCACCAGAAAACGTGGTAAAACGATAGAGAGAGATCAAGAACTTGCACAAGAGATGCTAAATGATGAAAAAGAGTGTGCAGAACATCTCATGCTTGTTGATCTTGGGAGAAATGATGTTGGACGTGTGGCTAAAACAGGTACAGTCAAAGTCACAGAGATGATGCGTGTTGAAAGATATTCTCATGTGATGCACATGGTCAGTGATATTGATGCCCTACTTGATGAGAAACATGATATGTTTGATCTTTTTGCTGCAACTTTTACAGCAGGTACGATGACAGGTGCACCTAAAATTCGTGCGATGGAATTGATCGCAGACTTTGAAGGTCTTAAACGAGGATTTTATAGTGGTGCCGTAGGCTACTTTGGTTTTGATGGCAACATGGATAGTGCCATAGCAATTCGAACAGCTTGGCTCAATGATGAAAAAATCATTTTTCAAGCAGGGGCAGGAGTTGTAGCTGATAGCCAAGCAGAACTAGAATATCTTGAAGTACATAACAAATTAGGTGCAATGATGAGTACACTTAAAGACCTTAAAAAAGATGACTAAAAAATTTACCATTTTTGGCAATCCTGTTGAACACTCCATCTCCCCAACAATGCATACCTATGCAATCAAAGGACTTGGACTAGATGCAGCCTATACTAAGACACATCTTGAAGAGGCTTCTAAGTTAAAAACAGAATTTTTAACGCACTTTGATGCCGCCAATGTTACTGTGCCACATAAAGAAGCTGCATTTGCACTATGTGATGAAGTTAGAGGTATTGCCAATAAGATTAAAGCTGTCAATACACTCATCAATGAAAATGGAAAAATGATAGGGTACAATACCGATGCAGAAGGCTTTGTAAAATCTGTAGTACCTTTTGGAACTATTAATAATGTATTAATCATTGGTGCAGGTGGTACAGCAAAAGCACTAGCAACAATTTTCAATCAAAAAAATATAGATGTAACTATACTCAATCGTTCTAGTAATAGACTTGATTTTTTTGAAAAAATGGGTCTAAAAACTTTTAATTGGGAAAACTTTAAAATCTCACACTATGATCTTGTTGTCAATACAACTTCAGCAGGTCTCCAAGATGAAAACCTACCTGCTCCGAAGCAGATCATAGAGAAAATATTTCAACATGTTAAATTTGCAGCAGATGCCATCTATAATAAAGAGACTCCTTTTTTAAAAATGGCAAAATCACTAAACATACCTCATAAAGATGGTGCAGACATGCTCTTATATCAAGGTGTGTTAGCTTTTGATCTCTTTTATAATCATCAATGTGATCAAGAACAAATCACAAGACATATGAAAAAGGCTTTTACTAAGTCCTAACCCTATCAGAGAGTGCTTTAGAGAGTGACATCATATCCACATTCTCCAAACTCACACCCGTAGGTACACCTTGTGCAATCTTAGTAAAAGCAATCGTATACGCTTTTAATCTATCTTCAATAAATAAAATCACACCGTCATTTGCCAAAGAGGGACTAAAAGCAAAAATAATCTCTTCTACCCCACTTTGTACAATACTCTCTAAGCGCTCTACTTGCTCAGCATCAAGGTTTTCAAGGACAAAATAACGCCCCTCATAGAGTGCATTCTCTTCTAAAACAAAAATGTCTTTTGCACTTTCAACTATACATAACTTACGCTCATCTCGATTTTCATCATGACAAATATCACAGATCTCATCCTCGCTCAACCCACCACAGATTGTACACTTCTTTATATTAGCAACTGCATCTTCAATAGAGTGTGCAAGTTTGAGTGCAGTAAATGAATCATATAACACCATGTGAT
This sequence comes from Campylobacterota bacterium, assembly GCA_022600175.1. GTDB lineage: Bacteria > Campylobacterota > Campylobacteria > Campylobacterales > QNZT01 > SZUA-1433. The sequence continues at coordinate 52,888 of JAHZKW010000137.1, read as the reverse complement.
AAGCATAACGTATAGCAGACTTTTTACCTACTGTAGGCAATTGCGACAATGCATCTACTAAATTATTAAACTTTTCTAAACCTCTTTTTTTCACGCAAAGCTCTCCCTTTTTACTAGCTTTCGATAGTAAAAATTACTCTCTTCTTTTGATGTGAGTTTAACCAATTTTTACTTTATTGATGCCAGAATATAAGTATCTCAAGTTATAATACATACTTATAAAATAAGGAGTCCTTATGGTTCGAGACATCGTTATCTATCCTGATAAACGTATCAATGTTATCTCCCCTGATATGCGGACTTTTGATGCAGATCTTCTCTCTGTCATCCAAGATCTCAAAGATACGATGAAAAAACACAAAACAGAAGCAATGGCTGCAATACAGATTGCTATACCTATGTCCTTAATTGTGATAGAAAAAGAGAATGGAAGTTATCTGGAAATCATCAATCCAAGAATCATAGGTAAACGTGGTTCTATCAACTCAACAGAAGAGACACTCTACTTCCCTGATACAATACAAACTGTAAAACGTTACGAAAAAATAAAACTTATCTACCAAGATAAAGAGGGAAATCAACAATCCCTAGATGCAGTAGGTGATTTTGCGATATTGCTACAACGAAAGATTGACTATGTTTATGGTGCAACATTAGCAAATCGATTACCAGAAAAAGGACGAAAAAACTTTGAAAAAAACCTCTCTGACAATGGGATAGAAGGATCCTTTGAAACTTGCCCTACCGTTTTTAAAAGAGACTATTTTATTAGTCTAATACAAAAAATCCTCTTTTTCATTATTCTTGCGAATATTGGAAGTTTTTTTATTTCAGATGAAACACTCAACACTTTTTATACATTTTCACAATATGCAACATTGACCATTGTCATTTTACTTATAGGTTACTTTTTTGTCGCCTACTATGAATCAAAAAAGTATAGTGCATGTACAAGTTGTCAAATAGGAAATATTGTAGGTACGACTATCAAATATGCAATATTCACCCTACTACTTTATCTACTCAGCAGTTTTTTGATGAGTAGTACTCCACCAACTTAGAGCTTAAAATCTTTTGGCTCTTTAGACTCAAAACTATACCCTAAAAGTGCAATTTTTGAAGCGTGCAGTAACACTCTTTTATGTGGCTTTCCACCATAAAATTGATCCCCAATAATAGGAGAACCCTCACTTTTAAGGTGTACACGAATTTGATGTGTACGTCCCGTAAGAATCTTTACTTTCACTTTTGACAACTTACCCTCAATCATCAACGGTTCCACTTCACTTAGTGCAGCTCTCCCATCTGTAGAGATTTTTGAATAAGCTTGATTTTGTTTTCGTATCGTTAAAATAGGTTTATCTATCTTTAAAGGTTCAACAATAGAACCACTCACCCATGCAATATACTCTTTTAAGACGTCCTGCTTTTTAAATGCTTCTATCGCTATTTTTCTAAAATCTTCATCTTTGACTAAAAGTAATACACCACTAGTCTCTTTATCTAAACGATGTAGTAGTTTCTCGCCTCGTTTCTTGGCAATTTGTTCACTGGTTACAAATGCAGGTTTATCAATAGCAACAATTTTATCATCTTCAAAGATAACATGCATTTTAGTAATCTCTTCAACGCGAAATCTTGTACGAGCAGGCATCTCTGCTCTTGCCATCACTACTTTTTTCCCACCACTATAGACTAACCCCCTATCGATTAAATCTTTTGCTGACCGATTGGTTATATTCTCTTGTATGGCTAATAACTTATATGCTTTTTCTCTCATGTTGATAACTCTTTCAATATAGGTTCAATATCTGCTTGACTAATGATCGACGTCATTTTTGCGTGTGACATAGTAGCATTAATTTCTTCGATTTCTACCATCTCAATATTAGAGACAAGATCATAAAGTGCAAGTTGATTGAAAATCTCTTTCCCACTGATAACTTTGCATCCAAAATGTGCAGGTTCTAGTGGGTTATGTCCACCTACACCTTTTATAAATGATCCACCAAGTATGACAATATCACTTATCGCATAAATATTTATCAATGCACCCATCATATCTACTAAAACAATATCACTTGAAAACTCTGTAGACTCACTAAAACGATGATAAGAACAATTTTTCTCTTGAGCAAAGATACGTAACATCTTATCCACACTATCAAAACGCTCAGGATGTCTTGGTACTACGATGATCTTTCTATTTTTAATCTCTAATTGTGCTAAGATCATCATCTCTTCATCTTTATGTGTACTAGCTAGCGTAATCACCTCTTCTTTAGGCTTATCAAAGCTATGCGTTACTTCTATTTTTTGAAATGCTTTAATATTACCATTAACAATAACTTCTTTCGCACCCAACTCTAAAAGACGCTTTTTATCTTTTTCACTTTGCGCAAAAACATGATCAATATTGGCAAAAATCTTTTCATAAAACCATTTAAAACGCAAATAACTTTGATATGATCTATCAGAGATACGGGCATTAATGAGATAAGTTTTTAACCCTTTACACTTTGCAATGAAAAAAAGCAAATACCAAAGCTCTGCTTCACTCACCACTAAAGCACGCTGTTTTGTAATCCAAAAAGGGAGCAGTAGCTCAAATGGTAGATAGCGTCTATTTGCATCTAATTTTCCTGCTTCTTCATACCCCGTTTGGGTAATCATTGAGATACTCTTTTCACCTTCTAAACCATTAATCAGAGGTTTGAGAGACTTTACTTCACCTAAAGAGGCAACATGAAACCAAATACCCTCTTTATGAAAAGGGGAATTTTTAAAAAGAAAAAAACGTGCAAAAAGCGACTGACGATATTTTTGTTTAAAAGAGAGGAGTAAGATAAAAGGTATCGCGATGATATAGACTATCAACGCGATAAAAGTATACAAAAGCGAAAAAAGGGTCAATCTAATTAACTCTCTACAGATTCCTCTTCTGCTTGAGGCTCTAAATAAAGGATTCTTCCACAATGTGGACAAGTAGTAATCTCTTCAGCTTTGATAACATTAGAGTAAGTATGATCATTGATACGCATATAACATCCATAACATGCTTGCTTTTTAACAGGTACTACAGTTGTGTTACCAGCCCATCTTCTAATCTTTTCGTAAAATACAATAATATTTTGACTCATTTCAGACATAAGCTTTTGCTTATCTCCAAAAACTTGCATACGTTCCTCTTCAAGTGTTGCTAGAGCTGTATCTGTCTCAGCTTGAAGTTCAGTAATCTCACCTTGCATCGCTTCAATCTCTTGGGTACAACTCTCAATCTCTTCATTTTTTAGTTCAGTCACTTTATCAAAACGCTCAATCTCTTCATTGGCAAAATCCACTTGTTCTTTAGCGATCTCTTCTTCAAGTTGAAGTGCTTTAATCTCTTTCTCAGTCTTTACCGAACCACTTTTTTCACTTAAAGACTTGAGTTTATCAGAGAGCTCTTCAAGATGAAGTTCATTTTTGCGCTTTTTAAGTTCATTATCTTGAAGTGACTCTTTATGATTCTCTATCTTATCTTCTAACTCTTTTTGATTCTCAAGCTTAGCATCTAATGCCGCTCTTATTGCTTCAATTTTTGGTTCAAATGCGTCAATCTTTTTATCGATCTCAACTAATTCTACAAGTTGTTTTAAATATACGTTCATGTTATGTACCTAAATGGATTTTTAGAATTCGCGATTATAGCAAATAAACCATAATTTTGCAACTCTTGTTGTATAGAAGCGCCAAAATGCACCTCACTCTCATAATGTCCAATCTCTATTAAAGAGAGTCCATTCTCTTTTGCTTCAAGTGCTTCATGGTATTTGATATCTCCAGTGAGTAAACAATCCGCCGCTACATGTCCTAGTAAACTTGCCCCTGCCCCTGTGCATAAAGCAGCCGTTTTAATATGTTCATGAGAGATGACAGATTTGATATATGGTAGATTCAAAGTAGAGGCAATTTTCTCAGCAAACAGATCAAAAGAGAGATCAACATCAAAATAACAGAGATAATCTACACAGCTTTTAACCTCAAATCCTAATACTTCTTCTAAAACATAACGATTCAAATGCGTTTTATCATAGTTAGTATGCATCGCAATTATAGCAATATTTTTTTGTATTGCCTTTTGAATTATATTTGCAGGATGTTTTGTAAAATCAATTTTTTTCAATCCTTTGAAAATTAAAGGATGATGCACAATCAATAATGAATGAGCCTCTATCTCATCTAACAGAGCAGAGTCAATATCAAGACCTACGTAGATTTTTTCAATCTCATCATGCATACTCCCAACTAAAAGACCACAATTATCCCACTCATCCTGTAACTCAAAAGGACTTAATGTATCTAAGATATCATAGATTTTAGCTATCTTCACTCAGAAGTTCCTTATAGACTGTCGCACACCCTTTAGCCAAATCACGTACTTTCAAAATATAATTTTGCCTCTGTGTTACAGAGATTGCTTTTCTTGCATCTAGTACATTAAAAGTATGTGACGCTAAAAGACAATAATCATAAGCTGCAAGTGGTAACTTCTCCTCTAAACAACGATTACACTCTGCATAATAATCTTCAAAATGTTGTAACAACATCTCTACGTCAGCAATCTCAAAATGATACTTTGAAAACTCAAATTCACTTCTTTTATGAACATCACCATAACTTGTAATCCCATGTGCATTTTCACTCCAGATAATATCAAAGACATTCTCTTTATTTTGCAAATACATCGCTAGTCGCTCAGTCCCATAAGTAATCTCAGCTGCAACACTCTCACAAGGATACCCACCAACTTGTTGAAAATAGGTAAACTGTGTGACTTCCATACCATCAAGCCACACTTCCCAGCCAAGTCCCCATGCACCTAGAGTGGGAGATTCCCAGTTATCTTCAACAAAACGAATATCATGGTTTTTTAGATCCAATCCTAAAGCTTCTAAACTTTTTAAATAAAGTGCTTGAATATCATCTGGACTTGGTTGCATGATCACTTGAAATTGATAGTAAGCACCTAAACGATTAGGATTTTCACCATACCTTCCATCTGTTGGCCGACGTGATGGTGCTACATAGGCACAGCTCCAAGGCTTTGGATCCAAGGTTTTTAAAAAAGTTGCATTATGAAACGTTCCTGCTCCAGCAGGAAGATCATAAGGCTGTACGATACTACACCCCTGCTCTGCCCAAAAGGTTTGCAGTTTTAGTAACATCTGCGAAAAATTTAACGGTTTATTCATTTTAATTATCTCCTTTCGTCTAAACAAAGCTCAGACAAAACGCCTATCACTAAAGCTTCGGCCAATACCGAGAATTCTTTTTTCATATCTATCCTAATGCTTTTTCTATTTTTTTCTGATCAAATCCTGCAATCCACCTACTTCCTACCAAGACTACAGGAACCCCCCGGCACCCATGATTTATACAATCTTTAGCCGCTTTAGGATCTTTGCTAATATCAATAGTTTTAAATTTAATTTCATTTTTTTGAAAATACTGTTTTGCTACGGTACACCATTTACATCCAGGACTTGTAAATAATACGACTTTTTTTTGTCTTTTAGGATTTTCACTCATTTTTGATAGTTCTCTACTGCTTTATTCCACATCAATTTATATTTACGCTTAGTAAACTCTAACTCCTGTTGTAAAGAGTCAATCTGTGAGGAGAGTAACTTAATCGTTTCCCTATCTTGATCATACACCTCTTGTACAACAGATAAAGACTCTTTTAAAAAACTATTTTCAGCTTTGAGCTGTTCAAGTGTCTCTTCTTTGGCAGTAAGAATCTGCTGATGCAGATCCATCACCGCTTTAAAACTCTCTTTAACAAAGCTGCTTGTCGCAATCTTGGGATCAGAGCCAATTTGGGTATTAAAATCAATTAAGGTAGATTCATATCTCTCCTCTGCCAATACCTCATCCATGGCATCTGTCTCTTCAAGCAGTGCTTCAAGCTCTTTGTATGACTCCATAGAGTTATAGTCTAACCTCTATATCGGCTGAATCACTCTCTACTTTTTTTGATTTTAAGATTCTGTCTTCTTGTAATTTGACCATAAGATCCTTGTCATCTAAAGAGAGCATTTGCATTGCAAGATATGCTGCATTGACGGCACCTGCTTTACCAAGTGCTACAGTTGCCACTGGCATACCAGAAGGCATCTGTACTGTACTGAGCATCGCATCCATACCATCCATTGCACCACCTTTCATTGGTACACCAATAACTGGTTTTGTTGTCAGTGCAGCTACTGCCCCAGCAAGATGTGCCGCCATACCTGCTGCACAAATAAAGACTCTACTACCTCTCTCCTCAGCACCTTTTACATAATCATGTGTTCTTTCCGGACTTCTATGTGCAGAAGAGATAACCAACTCATGTAATACACCAAACTTCTCAAGTGTGTTTGCACACTCTTTCATCACTTCATAATCACTCTTACTACCCATAATAATAATAGAAACAAATTTCATCATATACTCCAAAATAAATTTATAATATCATTGCATTTTATCAAAAATGAGCTTGAAGATTTTGGGAAATTTAAAAATTATGCGATGATAAGATCATCAACAACTCTATTTTTACCACTTTGCTTTGCTACATAAAGTGATTCATCAGCTTGTTCTATTGCTGCTGAAAGTGTTGAATGACGGCTGGTACAAACACCTATTGAGACTGTAAATTGTAAAGTCTCTTTTTCAGAAATTAACATTTTATAGTCTGCAATTTTCTGGCAAATATTTTGCAAAATTCTCACAGCAGAACTAGGGGAAATATCTTTTAAGTATAAAATAAACTCCTCCCCACCATATCGCGCAACGATATCATGACCTTTAGAGTTTTCACGCAAAAGGTCTGCAAGCTTTTTGATCACTCTGTCACCTACAGTATGTCCATAAGTATCATTAATTTTTTTAAAATTATCTATATCAATCATAGCAATTGCATAAGGTCTTTTTTTTGCTTTGGCTTTGGCAAAGTTCACTTCTGCTTCTTCAAAAAAGTATTTTCGATTTGCCACTTTGGTTAGAAAATCTTTATTGGCAACCTCTTCAAGTTTTTTTACATTATGTAGTGCTTCTGCAGTATTATTGATACGACAGACAAAGCCCTCTTTGATAAATGGTTTTGTGATAAAGTCATTTGCACCATGTTTTAAAAATGCAATTGAACTCTTTTCATCACTAGAGATCCCTACAACTGCCATTCGATTTTTGTCATAATTTCGTCTAATGATTTTTAAAAACTCAATACCATTTAGATTTGGCATATTATAATCTGTCGTAATAATTTTTATCTCTGGGTGTTTTTCCAAAATTTGTAACCCTTCAACAGGATCACTAGCACTAAAAACTTGATAAAGCTGACTCTGTAAATAGTATTTAATTTGACTTCTCATCGTAATTGAATCATCAACAACCAATACTTTTGTTTTCGTATTTTCAAGTACTCTCTCAATCAAAGCGATAATATACGTCAAAGATTCTGGAGACTCTTTTAAAACAAAATCAATCAAGTTTCGCTTACGAAACTTTTCATAAACATCAACATTAAAATCACTCGTCATAACAATTGAAGGTATATCTTGATCAGACATAAAATCAACCATTGTCGTATCACTCGTATCAGGGAGATGCACATCTAAAAGTGCTAAAGTGTACTTTGGGTTCTTTGCGACTAACGCTTTCGCTTCTTCAAAAGAGTGTGCAAGATCAACGATAATATTACAACGTTCATCAATCCTTTTTGCTAAAAAAGTATAGATCGAATTAGAGTCCTCAACTAAAAGTATTGTGTGCAAATATATGCCTTATATAATGAATTCTATCTCCACTATAATCGACTTTTTAGAAATTTTTTTTAGCTTTTTTGACGCATTATTGTAAAAGCTGGAAGCATGCCTGGAAGCTTGATTGGAAGCATATATCCACTGTGTACACTCTCTAGTATTTTATCTGTATTGGTAATAATTTGATAAAACATGATATACCATTTCCCGTCACGATGATAGATTTTTCCTAGTTCATTTTCCACGGCTTCAACACTACTTTTCATCGGCATAATCATCTCAATTTCACTATTTGGAAGTGTAGTATATTTACACATAAAATGTTCACCATCTTCTAATACCAACCCAGAAACTTCATAGCTTCCTTCACTCATCGCTGTTTCAAGATTTTGTGTATCCTCTTTTTCATAAGGGCGTTGCACAAGGTAAGCATCGCTAAAACCACGATTTTTAGTTGTATTTAACTCATCTTCGTACTTTTTTGCATCATATGTTTTTGCAAAATAATCATCAATCGCTGCCCGATAGGTTCTTGCCGTCACCGCAGCATAATAAGGACTCTTCGTACGTCCTTCAATCTTTAATGAATCAATCACCCCACTCTTTAAGATTTCATCAACATGCGCACTCATATTCATATCTTTAGCATTCATGATATGTGTACCAGCTTCATCTTGTTCTATTTTAAACAGTGTCCCATTATCTGGATTCTCTGCATATAAAGTATAGTCAAAACGACAATCATTAGCACAACTACCACGATTTGGCACACGCCCACTCTGCACTGAACTAATCAAACAGCGCCCGCTATAGGCAAAACACATCGAGCCGTGCACAAATATCTCAATCTCTAATTTAGGTAAATACTCTTTGATCTTTATAAGATCTTTTAAACTCACTTCACGTGCAGCAATAATTCTCTCAACACCCATTTCATAATAGACTTCTGCATCAAGATAGTTTAATACATTAGCTTGTGTAGAGAGGTGAATAGGAATCTGCGGAGCTATCTGTTTACAAAGTTTGACAACACCAGGTGTTGAGACAATAAATGCATCTGGCTTCATAACAGCCATCTTGGCAATATGCTCACCTAAAAGTTTAATTTGGTTATTAAAAGGAAATCCATTGATTGTGACATAGATTTTTTTATTTTTTGAGTGGGTATATTCGATTGCTTCTTGAAAACTCTCATAGGTAAACTCTTTACCTGATCTAATCCGTAAAGAGAAGTGACTCACCCCACCATAGACTGCATCTGCACCATAAGCAAGTGCGATTTTTAATTTTTCAAAGTTACCTGCAGGAGAGAGAAGTTCAACTTTTTGCACAATATATCCTCATATGTTTTAGGAATATTATAGCAAATTGCCTTAGTATTGTTATTTTCTATATAAAGATGATGAGCCTTCCACAAAGGAAAACTCAATATAGTAACGCATAACTATAAGATCTATTTTTTACTAAAACTCTCTAATAAAGCTTCAATTTCATCCGCACTCACAACTTCACCTTGATCACCTTCAATATGATTTGCAGTTTGTACACGTTTACTATCTTCTCTATCAGAGTCAAAAAGAGATTGCATATATTTTGAGAGTGCACGCATAACATTAATCACTCGCTCAATTTTTTGTCTATGAATATCTTGATACTGCATAATTTCCATAATCATCATCGCATCATCTGATAAACTTTGTGATCTTTCAATATTTAACTCTATACGTTTTAAAGCCTCTTTATTTTCAGCAAGTGCTGTTTCAAAGCTTTCAACATTAGGAAATTTCACACATAATTTTTCAAAAAGTGCTACATTGTTTTGAAAACAGACAAGATTTTGCTGTGAAATCTCTTCGATTGATTCAATCCCACCACTTATATCTTCAAGCTTATCAAATATCTCTGTCGCTTTCTCTTCTGAATCTTTAGTTACATGATCTAATTGATCAACCACTTTATGTTTTTGCGTTGGGGGAGGAGGAGGCCAGTCACTATTTAAATCTACACCCTGCTCCAATAACTCCTCTTCTGAAAATTTATGAATATTAGATTCTTCACTACTTCCAGAACTTTCCTCTTCTGCTTCCTGCTCATCAAGTTGTTCAATCTCTTGATCAAGATCGCCTGCCATCAATGCATCTAATTCTTCTTGTGTCATCGTTTACCACTCTCCTGCATCAAGAAATTTAGTATATAATACCTATATCGGTACGAAAATGAAAAAAATAAGGGTTCCACTATGATTGCTGACCTGCACAACCATACACCACTCTGTAATCACGCTACAGGGGAATTGGATGATTATATCCAAAAAGCGATAATTAATAATACACGTTATTTTGGTTTTAGTGATCATGCACCTATGAAGTTTGATGAAAAGTATCGTATGCGATTTACAGAGATGCCAAGCTACGAACACTCTGTTTTAGAAGCAAAAAGACGTTATCAAGAAGATATTGAAATCCTATTAGGATATGAAGTAGACTATCTTGAAGGGTATATCGATGAGCGTGTTTTAAATGCAAAGGTAGACTATTTTATAGGATCTGTTCACTTTATCAATAAATGGGGATTCGATAATCCTGAATTTATTGGTCACTATAAAGAACAAGATATCGATACTATTTGGCAAGAGTATTTTGACACGATAGAATCCATGGCAAAAACTGGGCTCTTTGATATCGTTGGACATCTTGATCTCATCAAAGTTTTTAACTTTCTACCCAATAAAGATATCAGACCTATGGCGCAAAATGCATTAAAAGCAATCAAAAAAGCAGATATGGTCATTGAACTGAATATGGCTGGATACCGAAAACCTGTAAAAGAGGCCTACCCTTCTAAAATCCTTTTAGCGATGATGAGAGAGTTAGATATTCCTATCACATTTTCTAGTGATGCACACTCACCTGATCAAGTCGGACTCTTCTCCGAACAACTTGTCATGCTGGCAAAAGAGTTCTCTTATGATAAGTGCGCTGTCTTTAAAAATCGTGATCGTCAACTGATTAATTTTTAAGCAGTATTCTCATATAAGTTTTTCCTAACTTTAGATACAATAAAAACATCTAAATTTTAGGAGACGTATATATGGGTAAATTTGTAAATAGTGTTGATGAGTTTTTTAGTTTTTGTAAAGAGAATGAAGTACAATTTGTAGACTTTAGATTTACAGTTATCAAAGTTGCATGGCATCATCTTACATATAACTATAAAGCAATCGATGCACAACTTTTAGAGAACGGTATGCCGTTTGATGGTTCTTCAATTGAAGCGTGGCAGCCAATTAACAAATCTGACATGATCTTAAAGCCAGATGTTGAAAGTGCATTTATGGATCCATTTACGGCTGACTCTACAATAATTGTTTTCTGTGATGTTTATGATATCTACAAAGGACAAATGTATGAAAAGTGCCCAAGAAGTATCGCTAAAAAATCACTAGAGTATATTAGTGAAGCAGGTATCGCTGATATTGCATATTTCGGTCCTGAAAATGAATTTTTTATCTTCGATGATGTTGTCATCAAAGATGAGATTAATGAATCTCACTATAGAGTTGACTCTATAGAAGGTGAATGGAATGATGACACTAGCTTTGCTGATGATTATAACACAGGTCATAGACCAAGAACAAAAGGTGGTTATTTCCCAGTAATGCCAACTGATACAATGGTAGATCTTAGAGCTGAAATGATGCAAATTCTTGAAGAAGTTGGTCTTGACGTGATGCTTGGTCACCATGAAGTTGCACAAGCACAGGGTGAAATCGGTATTAAATTTGGTACACTTGTGGAAGCAGCAGATAACGTACAAAAATACAAGTATGTTGTAAAAATGGTAGCACATCTAAATGGTAAAACTGCAACATTTATGCCAAAACCACTTTTTGGTGACAACGGTAACGGTATGCACGTACACCAATCGATTTGGAAAGATGGCAAAAACCTTTTCTATAATGAAGGTGAATATGCAAACCTTAGTGAAACAGCTATCCACTATATCGGTGGTATCTTTCACCATGCACGTGCAGTTGCTGCATTTACAAATGCGTCAACAAACTCTTTCAAAAGACTTATCCCAGGATTTGAAGCACCTTCAATCCTAACGTACTCTTCTCAAAATAGATCAGCATCTTGCCGTATTCCATATGGTGCAGGTGAAATGGCAACAAGAATTGAGATGCGTTTCCCAGATTCAACTGCTTGTCCTTACCTTGCATTTACAGCAATGCTTCTTGCTGGGCTTGATGGAATTAAACACAAAATGGTTCCAGTGGGTCCAATGGATGAAGATCTATTTGAACTTACACTTGATGAGATTAGAGAAAAAGGTATTCCACAAATGCCTCATACTCTAAGAGGATGTTTAGAAGCACTAATCCGTGATAATGAATTCCTAACACCAGTAATGACACCTGAGTTTATAGATACATACCAACACTACAAATTTGAAACACAGGTTTGGCCTGATGAGTCACGTCCAACAGCATTTGAGTTTAAATCAACTTACTCATGCTAGTAAAGTCGTAAAAAAGGGGCAATCCCCTTTTTTATACTATTAATACAAAACTATCTTTTATCTCACTTCAATATACAGATACTTTACACCTTTTCCCTAAATATACCCAATTTTATCAGCGTATTTTCTACTCTGTTCACAATAATTTCACATTTATTATGTTATAATCTTAAGTTTTTAAATTAATTTAAGGAGAATAAATGTTAAAAAAACTTTTTTTAGCACTAACACTGACTGCCGTTTCGCTTTTTGCGCTTAACTTCCAAACCGCTTCTAAAGAAGATCTGATGAGTATCAAAGGAATTGGAGAAAAAAGAGCCACTGCGATTATGAAGTATCGAAAGTCAAATAAAATTAAAAGTGCTGCTGATCTTGAAAAAGTACCAGGTATTGGTAAAGAGATTGCTGATAATGCAAAAAAAGGGATCAAAAGTGCAGATACAAAAAAAGTTAGCAAAAAAGTAAAATCTAAAGCTAAAACTACAAAGACCAAGGCTAATTCAAAAGTGAAAAGTACTAAAGCAAAAGCAACTAAAAAAGCTAAAGAAAGTACTAGCAAGGTAAAAAAAGCAACAAAGAAAAAAGCAGGTGATACAACAAAAAGAGCTGAGAAAAAAGCAAAGGCAAAAGCTAAAAAAGCACTCAAAACTACAAAATAATTAATACTATAATCAAAAGGGGTTACACTCCTTTTGATTTATCAATGTACTTTAGTCGCTACCTCTTCTCCAAAACGTACTTTTTTTCCTACACTGCTTGAAAGCGATACAAACTCTTTTTCAAAAATCATCACAACAGTGGATCCCATCTTAAACATCCCTAACTCATCACCTTTTTTAAGTAAAACATCACTATACTCAAATACATTTAGTTGCGATGCATCTTTATTTGTTTCAATTGAAGGTTCAAAAGCAAGTGTCATCTCTCCCACATTCAGTGCTCCCACTAAAACCATATAAAAAAGTTTTCCACTATTATCCACACACTCCACAATAACACGTTCATTTTTTACAAAAAGTGACTCTACTTTTCGAAGGTAGGTAAAATTTACAGGATATAATAATCCTGGTACATGAATCACTTTCTTCACCTTCATGTCCATAGGAGCATGATAACGATGATAATCTCTAGGAGAGAGATAAAAATTGATAAACTTACCATTTGACACTCTTTGTAAATTTTCTTCATCAATCTGGTCTGTTAAAAGTTCTTTGACACAATAATCAAAATCTTTAATCTGCAAGGCACTACTCTCTTCTAAATCACCAAGCTCCGATACCAAAGAATCAGCGGGCGAAACAATCACACTAGGATCTTTTGGCATATCTCTTTGATACATCAACTCTCTTGTAAAAAGTGCATTAAGTGTAGGATAATGACTAGCCGAATGAAAATTTATCAAATCTACACCCATCGCTTTGACATAAATTTTATTAATAACTATTTGCATAAAAGAGGGAAAAGCACAAGATGCAAATTTCCCAAATCCACGTGAAATGCTATTTGTCCAGGCTGCTTTGACCAAATTACTCAAGATCTTCTCCTCTAATATGCTTTAATGCCTTTTGCATCAGTGCAATATGATAATTCTCTTGAAAATTGATAAAATTAAAGAAGTTAGAGAGCTCTGGGTGATTCACTGCACGTGCAAGTTTTAAACACTCCTCTTTTGCACCCTCCTCTTCTTTAATCCCCTCAACTAAAAATGTCTCTAAATCATCGAATTTATAGATTGACTCCATCACTGTACGAGGAATAGATAAAAGTCCTAGAGAACGCATCATTCTTGCAAAACTTTTTAAGTGAAATTGTGACTCATAGATAAGATCTATAAAAATTGTTGAAAGTAACTTTGAATCTGTATAAAAGTTAGCATACATATAGACTAAAATCAACTCATACTCTTTATAACTCTCCTCAAATAAAAAGAGCGTCAACGCATCCATTTGCTCTTGATCTAAACTAAACCCTTCTAACACTCTCTTTTTATCAAAGGCTGTAATTTTTTCACTCTCTTGTTGTGAAAGTATCTCAAGCTTTTGCATAAAGTAATTCTCATCACTTCTAAACCTTGCATACATTTCACCCTCTTGATAGTAACTTTGTGTCTTTTGAATATTGTTTTTTAACTTTTCAAACAACATAGTATAATCTGTTCCCATAAAGTCAATTTCACCTTTTTCAAAATCAAAACCATCACCACAAGCAACCAACTCATCCCCTAACCAACTCAAATGCCGAAACTCAATCATGGCAAAATCATAAAGTACCTCAAAGAGTGCATCACTCTTCACTGAAAATGCACCGAAGAGAAAACTTAACCATAACTCATGTTTACTTTTAAAAATTTCATGCTTCTTCATCAGTTAAACAATCCTCACTAATCATCAATGTATACGCATCTTCCTCTTTTCCTGACGCTCTGTTATTTAGGTTCACAAGTGCCGCCATAAAAGATTTTGCAACCATCTCACCACAGGCTTTTGTCTCAGCAGGTGCATTTTCAAGCCCTTTGATAAAATCTTCCATCACACTCTCCGCTTCCATGATAGTCTCACTTTTGATCATATCTGTAAAAATTGAACCTGTGACAATAGTACTCATACACCCAATGGCTTGAAACTTGATATCTACAATCAAGTCATCTTCCATGACTAAGAAAGTTTCAACTAATTCATTATTGTGGGGATTTTTCCCTATCCCTTTCGCACTATAGTAATCAAGCTTCCCATAATTACGAGGATTCATCATATGATCAATATACTCTTCTTTTAACGCTTCAATATCTGGCATTGTGCTCCCTACTTGAGAAAATTTTTCGATTTTAACATGTTTGATTTTACTTTCAAGTAGGATGTGTAAAATAAAAAAAAGGATTTATGTGAAAGTAAGAATATATTACAAAGATACCGACATGGGTGGTATTGTCTACCACTCTAACTATCTCAACTTCTGTGAAATGGCACGAAGTGAACTCTTCTTCTCTCATGGAAGATCACCCATGATCGGTGAATGTCATTTTGCGATTAAAAAGATCAATGCAAATTACCATAAGCCTTCATTTTTGGGAGATCTTTTAGAAGTCAAAACAAAACTGATCCAAGTTAAACATACGAGTATAGAGATTGCACATGCAATTTATCGAGCAGATACACTCATCTTTACGATGGAAGTACTTTTAGTCTTTTTGTGTAAAGACGGAAAGCCCCACCGTATTGATGAAGAGACGAAGGCATTTTTTAAGCAGCTACCTTCAACGCGGTGATCGCTTCAAGCTTCTCAACAATCATCTCATTAACACTGATATTTGACTCTAAAACTACATCTTGCAGTTTTGATGAGAGGATTAATTTTAGTGGTCGATTACCTGGATACTCTTTGACTAAACGGTAAAGATCTTGCAAAATATTTGCATCATCTCCAATCTCTAATTTAACAAAGATAGGAGAGACAGGAACAATCTTCACCTCTTTTTTAATATCTGTCTTCTCTTTTTTCGCACCTTCAAGATCGGAGACTTTCAACACACGTGTATTGATACCCCTATCATCTTTCGTTATCTGCACTTTAAAAGCAATAGGTTTATTTTGATCCATCATTGCAATCTGTACCAAGGTCTTTTCAAACACCATAAATTCAATATCCCCATGAAAATCCATCAACTGGACAATACCAAACTTATTGCCTTTTTTACTAATCTTATTGGTAATATTTTCAATTTTACCAATAAACATTGTTTTAGAACCATCTGCAAGCGTATCTAATTCACTTGAAAGCGTATGCTTGATCGTCTCAATCTCTGCTCTAAACTCATCCAAAGGGTGTCCTGAGACATAAAAGCCTAGTGTCTCTTTCTCAAGACCTAAAATATTTTTACCATCATACTCTGGTAAATCATCTACTTTTACGGATACTGTCGTTAACTCTTCATCCTCACCAAAGAGTGACCCTACAGCCATCTTCTGCGCCCTTGCTGCCTCAGCACCAGCCTCAACAATCTTCTCAATCTGATCCATAAGTGCTCGTCTAGAGTATCCAAAACTATCCATTGCGCCTGATTTAATTAGTGATTCCAGTACTCTTTTATTTACTTTTGACGTCTCAATCCTTGCGATAAAATCACTCAGATCTTCAAAAGGCTTCTCTGCTCTTGCTTCTAAAATACTCTCTATCGCTTTATGTCCAACGCCTTTAATCGCACCCATACCAAAAAGGATTGTGTCATGATCTCCATCGGCAGAGGGACTAAACTCAATACGACTCTTTGCAATTGATGGCGGTAACAACTCAATGCCAAGACGCTTCACCTCATCCACATACTTAGCCACTTTATCTGTATTTTGTGCCTCTGAAGTTAAGAGTGCCGCCATAAATTCAGCAGGATAATAGGCTTTAAGATAAGAAGTTTCAAAAGTGATCATCGCATAAGCTGCAGAGTGAGACTTGTTAAAACCATATCCAGCAAACTTTACAATCAGATCAAAAAGCTCTTCAGACTTTGTACGATCAAACCCTTTTTTAACAGCGCCATCAGCAAACTCACCTTTGAGTCGATCCATCTCTTCTTTGATCTTTTTACCCATGGCTCGTCTAACAACATCCGCACCACCAAGGCTAAAACCACCGATGGTTTGTACAATCTGCATAACTTGCTCTTGATAAACAATTACCCCATAAGTAGGCTTTAATATCGGTTCAAGCTCTGGAAAATCATACACAATAGACTGTCTTCCATGCTTTCTTTCAATAAAGTCATCAAGCATTCCTGACTCCATTGGACCTGGACGATAAAGTGCTAAGACCGCAATCAAATCCTCAAAGTTACTCGGTTTTAAACGCTCATTAAGTGACTGCATACCATCTGATTCTATCTGGAATAACCCAATCGTTGCACCACTTTGTACCAACTCATAAATTTTAGGATCATCAAAATCAATTTCATTAAAGTTAATTTTCTTTCCATAACGTGCTTCAATTAGTTTTAAAGCATCATCAATGACTGTTAAAGTTTTAAGACCAAGAAAGTCAAACTTGATCAAATCTACATCTTCAAGATACTTTAAAGAGTATTGTGTAACATAAGGTTGATCATCTCCTGAGGGCTTATAGATCGGTGATTTATGCCAAAGCTCATCATTACTCATCACTACACCCGCAGCATGCATACCCGCATTTCGGTTCAAGCCTTCCAGTGCTACAGCAAAATCCCATACACGTTTTGCATGTGCATTTGAGTCAATAAGCTCTTTAATTTTTGGCTCTTTTTCAAATGACTCTGCAAGATTAATCCCTAATTCATCTGGAATAAGTTTGGCCATAGCATCTGCTTCTGCATAAGGCATCGCCATCACTCTGGCAACATCTCGAATCACCCCTTTTGCCAAAAGCTTACCAAACGTGATCACTTGTGCCACATTATCACGCCCATATTTATTGACCACATAATCAATCGACTCACCCCGTCTTTTTTGACAGAAATCGATATCGATATCTGGCATACTTACTCTTTCAGGATTCAAAAAACGCTCAAAGAGTAGATCATACTTCATAGGATCAATATCTGTAATCTCTAAACAAAAAGCGACTAAACTCCCCGCAGCAGATCCCCGTCCAGGTCCTACTGGGATACCCTTCTCTTTCGCATCACGGATAAAATCCCAAACAATCAACATATATCCTGGGAACTTCATGTTATTGATAATATTCATCTCAAACTCTAAACGCTCTTTATACTCTTCATGACGTTCTGAGGGCACAAGTCTCAGACGCATATCTAGTCCCTCTTTACATTTGTGTACAAAATAATCAGCATCATTATCATAACTCAGCCCTTCAGCTTCAGCATACTCTTTGACAAATTTAAAATTAGGTGGTGTTGGATCACCAAGTTTAATTTCAAGATTACACTTCTCGACAATCTCTTGTGTATTGGTAATGGCTTCAGGAATATCCGCAAATAACACAGACATCTGTTGTGGACTCTTGACAAAAAACTCATGTACACTATGACGAAGACGGTTAGGATCATCAAACTCTTTATTCATAGCAATACACATAAATGCCTCATGTGCATCTGCAAGTTTTTGTTCAAGATAGTGGGTATCATTGGTAGCAATGATTTTAATACCTGTCTCTGCTGAGAGTTTTATCACCTGTTCATCAATATAGTGTTGATCTTCAATCCCATGGCGCATAATCTCCATATAGAAATCATCTCCAAAAATATCTTGATACTCTAAAGCAACCTCTTTGGCTTTTTCATACCCTCCAGCACCATTTCTTTTATTACGTTCACTGTTAAGATTTAGATGCCAATTAATCTCTCCTTGTAGACAAGCAGATGAACAAATCAGTCCCTCACTATGTTCTCTAAGCATCTTTTTATTGATACGCGGATAGTAATAAAAACCATTAATATAACTTTGACTACTCAAATACATAAGATTTTTATACCCTATCTCATTTTTAGCATATAAACAAAGATGAAAACGCTGTTTTGTACTTTTATCTCCAATCTCATCAAGATTATGGATATATGCCTCCATACCGATAATCGGTTTGATCCCCTCTTTTCGCATCGTCATATAAAAATCAATAGCACCAAAAAGATTACCATGATCCGTCATTGCTACAGATTTCATCCCCAAATCTTTGACTTTCTTGGCTAATGCTTTGATCTTATTTGCCCCATCCAGCAACGAATACTCAGTATGCAAATGTAAATGTGTAAAATCTGGTATACTCATAATTTTTCCCCTTAAAAAATTAATTCTACAAAAAGCAAACTTGGTATTTTATTTTTTTTCAAATTAGTCGATATAAGGAGATATAGATTTAAAATTATTGAAGTTTTGGAGAAACAAGCCTATGTTTAAAAAGTTATCAGGATCTAACTTAAAAGAGAAAAGTAAAACCATTGAGATCCTCATCAAAAACTTTCCACTTCCTATCTTTTATAAACATAACAAAAGTACAACCTTTATCACCAATGACGCATTTGATAATTTTGCAGGAACAAGTAGGCAAAAAGTTTTAAACAACCTCCTCACCCTTAATAATACACATCAAAGTAAATTTGAGCTTGAACTCATAAATGATATAGGTCAAAAAATTGAATCTATCACCTATATCTCGGATATTGGAGAAGAGCAAGAGGCAAAGTTAGGTATTATTGTTGATATTGGAGCACAAAATAGTGCAAAAAATACCATCAACCAATTCAAAGAGCGTTATGAGCTTGCGACATCAGGATCGAATGAGGGATTATGGGATTTTGATATTAAAAGTGGTAAAGTTTTTTATTCAAACCGCTTTAAAGAGATCATAGGTTACGCCCATAAACCAATCAAAAGTGAGATCACCTGCTGGATAAATACCATTATTCCGGAAGATAGAACACGTGTTGCACAAGCACTTGAAAACCACATCAATGGTATCACACCAAACTTTAACGCGGAACATCGTATCAAGATAAATAATGAAATCAAATGGGTCTCAATTCGCGGAAAACTCTCCGTAGGTCAAGATAAAAAACCTTCACGTGTAGTAGGATTTTTAACTGATATCACAGAGATTAAAGAGGCACAACTGGCATTAAAAAATTCAGAAGAGCAGTTTCAACTCTTTATGGAAAACCTTCCAGCAGGTGCTTTTATCAAAGATGAAAACAATGATTTTGTATTCTCAAATAAATATCTCAATGATTTTTTTGGTGTAGATACTTTAATTGGTACCAATACCAAAGAGATTTTAGATCCTAAAGAGCATCAACATATCATTGATAATAGTGAACTGCTTATGCGTGGTACATTTACCTCTGAAGAGAAACTCTCAGATAAACGAGGAAACCAACACTTTTTCCAAACACACCGTTTTGTAATCAATAAAAATAAGCATAAACTCTTCGGGGGTATCTACTCAGATATTAGTGAACAAAAACGAACAGAGACAAAGTTAAATATTTTAGCACACTATGATCTTTTGACAAACTTGCCAAACCGTGCACTATTTCAAGATTCATTGAGAAACTCTGTCTCAAAAGCAAAAAGAAATAAAAGCAAAATTGCACTCATGTTCCTAGATCTTGATAACTTTAAAATGATCAATGATACTTTAGGTCATGATTATGGTGATCTACTCCTTGTGGAAGTAGCGAAACGACTCAAATCTATCCTAAGAGCAGAAGATACCGTTTCAAGACTGGGAGGTGATGAATTTACCATTATCTTAGAAGATATCCAAGATAACAGTTATCCCTCTATTGTTGCCCAAAAGATTATTGACACCCTCTCTCAGCCAATTCAACTTAAAGATGAGATGGGATATATAGGGGCAAGTGTCGGTATCGCTATTTTCCCTGATGATGCAAATGAGATCGAAACTTTGATCAAAAATGCAGATATGGCGATGTACACCGCTAAAGGGAGTGGAAAAAATATTTATAAATACTTTACAGATGATATGAATGCAGATGCAACAGAGAGGTTAGAACTCTCCAATGACCTGCGTAATGCCATTGTCAATAACCAATTGACACTCTATTATCAACCCATCATGAATACACAAACAGATACACTAGAAGCATTTGAAGCACTTGTACGTTGGGAGCATCCAAAATATGGCGTGATTACACCAGGAAACTTTATCAAGCTTGCTGAAGAAGGCGGTTTTATGGCTAAAGTGGGTAAATGGATTCTAAAACAAGCATGTAGACAGATCAAATTTATGCAAGAAGCAGGCGTAAGAGCTAAGGTAGCTGTCAATATCTCTAGTAAACAGTTAACCCAAAATCATCTCGAGCAGACACTAAAAAATATTGTCCGTGATAGTGGTATTGATCCTAAGCTTTTAGAACTTGAAGTGACAGAGAGTTTTCTGATGGAAAATATCGATCAAGTTGAAAAAGTACTGCAAAATTTAAAAGAGATTGGTATTAACACCGCTATTGATGACTTTGGTACAGGATACTCTTCACTTGGACGTCTTAAAAAACTTCCTATCAGTAAACTCAAAATCGATAAATCTTTTATTGACGATATCCCAAATGATAAAGATGATATGCAGATTGCATCAACAATCATCACATTGGCAAAACAACTCTCCTTAGAGGTGGTGGCTGAAGGGGTAGAGACTCAAGCACAAGTAGACTTTTTGAAAAAGAATGATTGTCAACTTATGCAAGGATACTATTTCAGTGAACCTATTCCAGAGAGCCAAATAAACTACTATATCAAAGAAGTATTTTCAAGTGCCGTTTAAAGGATCTTATGGAGTGTGGTTGCACTCTGCATCCACACTTTTAGTGCTTCAAAATCACCCTCTTTAATCAACTTTTTTGCATAAGACAACTCCACTTCAAAACTTGTGATAGAGTCTAAAAGATTCTCTTGATTTTGTTTAAAAATATCACTCCACATATTAGGTGAACTCTTTGCAATTCTACTCATATCACGAAACCCACCTGCGGCAAGTGCAAGAATACTTTTAGGATCTTCTTGCTTTAAAACACTATTGGCTAAAGCATAGCTTATCGCATGAGGGAGATGTGAAATATATGCAGCATGTAAATCATGCTCTTTTGCATTCATACGCACTATCTGCATCTTTAATGCGTTAAAAATATCAAGCGCTCTCTTTTGATGCAGTGTCGCATTTCGCTCCAAGTCACACAACACTACCACCTTATCTACATAAAGTTCATCAAACGCAGCACTAGGTCCAAACTTCTCAATACCAGCCATAGGGTGTGCAGCAACTAAACTCTCTTGTAACACTAGAGGTGTTTTTTCAACAATATCAGCTTTTGTACTACCAAGATCAATAATCGTTGTCCTGCTATCAATATCAGTTAATGTCTGAAGTGTTTGGATAATCGCTTCAACAGGAATAGCCAGAACAATGACATCACTCTTTTTAAGCAGATCAAAAGAGACAATTTCATCTACCAACCCTAAGGAGAGTGCCTCTTCACAATGGTGTTCATTGTGATCAAAACCAACTACTTTTATCTCACTTAAAGCACCCTTCAGTGCAAGCCCAAAAGAGCCTCCCATCAAACCTAATCCTACAATACCAATAACCATAAACACTCTCAATCTTTTTTGTAAAGATTTTATCTTTTTAATCATTAAAATGATAGTATGTTTACATTAAAATGTTAATATATTTGTTTTACAAAATTTAAATAAGGTACCTGAATGATAAAAACTCCAAAACGTTCTATTATAACTAGAACACTCCTTTTCTCAATACTTTTTAGCACAATTTTTCTCCAAGCTGATACAATCAAAGCAGTTAAGTTCAAAGGCCTAATTCACATCTCTGATGCCATCGCTCAAGAGATTATAGAGGTTAAAAGTGGTGATGAACTTAATCCCGAAAAAATAGACAAAAGTATCAAAAAACTCTATGCACAACAATACTTTGAAGATATTTGGGTAGAAGAAAAAAATGGTGTTTTAACGTATCATGTGAAAGAAAAACCAGTCATTGCAAAAGTAGATCTTAGTGGTTTTTCAAAAGATAAAAACGAAGAGACACTCCAAGCTGCAGGGATTAAAAAAGGTGACATTTATGATGAAACCCGTCTTAAAACAGTCAAACAAAATATCACTAAAGATCTTGAATCACAAGGTTATTTTGACTCCGTTGTTGAGATTGAAAATGAAGAGCTTAATCCAGGAAGTTTACAAACCAATATCGTAGTCAATAAAGGTGAAAACATCTATATCCATGAAATCAACTTTTATGGTGCCAAAGACTTTGGATATAAAGACTTCAAACCCTATCTTGCCAATAAACAAAAACAGTCTATGGGTTGGTTTTTTGGACGTGATGATGGAAAACTCAAAGCAGATCAGTTAAAATTAGATGCCATGCGTATCAAAGAATTTTATCTTAAAAATGGTTACCTTGATGCCAAGGTCCAAGACCCAGTATTAAGAACACATTTTGATGATTATAGCGCTTCACTCTCTTATAAAATCAAAGAAGGAAAACAGTATAAAGTAGGTGATCTTTCTGTTGTCATTGATGAAGATATTGCAGATGCTGCAACACTCAAAGAGGAGTTTAAACTCCAATCAGGAGACGTATTTGATGTAGAGAAACTACGTAAAGATATTTCCAAGATAAGAGATAAAGTCTCAGATAAAGGATATGCATTTTCAAATGTTGTCCCTGATGTAAAACAGGATCGAGAAAATGGAATCGCTAATATCACTTATATCGTTAAACCAAATGATAAAGTCTATGTCAATAACATCACTATTTCGGGAAATACAAATACTGTTGATCGTGTTATTAGAAGAGAGCTTTATCTTAGTGAAGGTGAGGCATTTAGTCAAAAAGATCTTAAAGACTCAACCAATGCACTCAAACGTACAGGTTTTTTTGACAATGTACAGATTGCCCCAAAACAGATAGATAAAGATACGATGGATCTCATCGTTAATGTTGAAGAAGCCAGTACAGGAAGTATTATGGGTGGTATCTCTTATGGAAGTTATGATGGATTTGGTATCAATGCAGGTATTTCAGATCGAAACTTCTTAGGGAGTGGTATTGAAGTGGGTACAGATATCGATACCTCTGAAAAAACACTTCGAGGGAGTGTACACTTTTTCAACCCACGTGTCTTTGACTCACTCTATAGCTTAGGAGGAAATATCTATAAAAAAGATTATGACTACTATGACTATGATGAAGAGTCTATTGGTGGGAGTCTTAAACTAGGACGTAAACTTAGTAGACATCTCCATGTCTCACTCACCTATCTCTATGAAGATGTAGAACTAACAGATGTCAACGAAACACTACAACGTAGTAATATCTATTATCAAGAGGGACGAACAGTTAAAAGTGCTTTAGCACCTTCTATTACTTATGATAACACAGATGATTACTACCTACCAAGATCAGGTGTTAATATTACCGCAGGGTTTGAATATGCAGGTATTGGTGGAGAAGCAGAGTTTTTAAGAAGTACCCTATCTGCAAAATATTATTATGGATTAGATGATCTCATCGACTATGACCTTATCTTTAGAGTCAAAGGAAAAGTAAGTACTGTTAACGACAGAGGGAATTTACCACTCAATGAAAAACTCTACCTTGGAGG
Organism: Campylobacterota bacterium; assembly: GCA_022600175.1. GTDB lineage: Bacteria > Campylobacterota > Campylobacteria > Campylobacterales > QNZT01 > SZUA-1433. The sequence continues at coordinate 28,459 of JAHZKW010000137.1, read as the reverse complement.
TATGGGAACAGTCAGAGGGTTTAAATCAGGTACTTTAGCACCAAGAAATGAAGCTGGAGCACTTACTGGTGCTAAAAAACTAGCAGCCGCTTCTTTAGAATTATCTATTCCACTGATTGAATCTGTACAAATGCGTCTTTTAACTTTTTATGACTATGGTATGACTGGTGAAGATAAATTTGACGCAACACATAGATCTTCTACAGGCTTTGGTATTGAATGGGCAAAATCACCTTTAGGAGTACCTCTTCAACTCTTTTATGCACGTGCACTAGATGATGAAGAGGGAGATAGAACCTCTAATATTGAATTTAACTTAGGACGACGATTCTAAGATGATCGCAAAAGAAGCTGGTTTTTTCAGCTTCTTGATACACGCTTTAGCCAAAAACATCTTCTTTTCACAACTAATACGAAGCTGACCCACCTCATAGTTTATCTCTAACTTTTGTATCTTTTTATTCTGATTGATACAGACGGTTAAAGAGAGAATGAAACTGAGCCACTTTATGACATCTTCGTCAGGAAGTAACTGTTGAAACTGTTTGATCTCTTTCTCATTAATCACTTTTTGATGTGCATATTTTACAATAAGTGCTACTAAAATCTTTTGTTTATGAGAGAGTACAAAGTTTAAATTCTCTACCAAAAATCCAAAAGTCATATCACTATTGGAGTAGATATTTAGACGTCTTGCAATCAACAATAATTTTGCAGCCATCATTAACTCTTCTCTATATTTTTGTTGTTTATCAAACAGAGGATAAAGCACCTCATAACTTTTCATAGCCGTACTTTGTACATAGGCAATATGTTTATGATAAATAGCAAAACGATCAATAAGACTGCGTACACTTACATTAAAATTATAGGGAAATTTATGATTACATCCACGCAAAATATCACTTAGGTATACCCCCTCTCTTACTCCCGCCTTACTAGTAATCACTTCAGAAGCACCAAGCCTGTCACAAAGTAGAAAGAAAATAGCACTTCCCTCTCTAATCGTATCATAACGACTACGTGCAATAGATGTCTTTTTCAATTTTAAAACTTCAGATTGCGCTACTTTTTTAATAAAGCCACGATGCTCTTCATAAGGATACTCAAAAGCATGTAAGGAGTCTAGAGGATAATCTGTATCTTTTAAAATAGCAGTCGAGAGTGCTCGTATCGTACCCCCTATACCAATAATTTTAGAGGTATGAAATATTTCAGGCAGTACTTGTAACATATCTTTTATATAGCTCTCAATGTTGGAAAAGTCACTTCTTTTATCAACAAAGAGCTCTTTTAAACGCACCGTACCAATATTAAGAGAGATTGTTTCAACAATATGTCCATCTTTAATTCTAGCAAGCTCCGTAGATCCACCACCAATATCAATGGTTGTACCATCTTGAAGATTAGGAAGTAAATTAAGTGCCGCAACAGCACCCAAATAAGCCTCTTTTTGCCCATCAATAATTTTTATATTGAGTTTCAGCTCTTTGCTAACACGCTTTAAAAATATTTTTTTATTTGGTGCATCACGTAGTGCAGACGTTGCCACAGCAAGTACTTTACTACATCCTAAACTCTGTGTCACAGAAAGATAATCTTCTAAAGTGTCAAAAGCTCTTTGCATTGCTATATCACTTAAGTGACCATTGTTATCATAAGCCCCTTCACCAATTCTTACTTTACTTCTTAATTTTTCAATTAAATGAAATGCATACCGTGAACTCTTCTCGTAGACTACAAAAGAAATAGAGTTTGAACCTATATCAATGATTGCTGTTCGCTTTGCCACCTAACTTTTACTACTTTCATATTTTTTTTGCAAAGAGACTGTAGTCTCAGGATAATCTTCATCCAAAAATATTGCATCTACTGGACACACAGGGACACATGAAGGAGCTTCATGATAACCCACACATTCACAGCACACCTGCGGATCAATAATATAAATGGGATCAGCAGCCTCTATCGCATAAGTAGGGCATGCCTCTACACATGCATCACATGCAATACACTCATCAATAATTTTTAATGACAAAAGCTAGTGATCTTTCATAAATGCATTGAAAATACTGCTATTTTTTGGATCATCGTCTACAGGACAATAATTTCGTGAATTTAATATCACTGTAGCAACAGCACCTTGCGTATCAGTTCTATTTTTAAGACTTAACTCCGCACCAATAGCATCTGCTGCACCCTTAGCTAAAAAGAGTCCAAGCCCTGCTCCACCTTGATTACCAAGACGTTTAAAAGGGGCAAAAAGATCTTGTGTCTCATCAATTCCTGGACCTTCATCAAGAATTTCAATTTTAAAATCATCACCAACTAGACGACTCTTGATCATCACAATACCACCATCAGGTGTAAACTTCACAGCATTTTGTACAAAGTTTTGTAATATATGCGTCAAAAGTGTAGGCTGAGAGATAATACAATATTTTTGAGGCTCAAAATCACCAGAGATATCTTTACCAACATTTTTAGCAATCAATGTAAAATCTTTAGATTTATCTTTTAAAAACTGTACCAGATCAATCTCTACAGGCTTTTCAAACTGTGCACCCTCTTGACGTCCAATCTCTAAGATAGAGCTGATCATACTGTTCATCTCATCAATGGTTGTATTGTTTAATTTTAGCGTATCTTGATATTTTGCAGGATCACGATCACGCATCAAAGTAACTTCATTTTTTGCTTTCATCACTGCTAAGGGTGTTTTGAGTTCATGTGCCGTACCGATAAAAAGTTCTTTTTGATATTTGACAAAGTTTTGAATTCTATCAATCAACTTATTGATACTCTCACCTAATGGGACAAACTCATCGGGTAAAGAGTCTGTTTCAATATGTTCCAGAAAATTTTCATTCATTCTTGCCAATCTTCTGGTGATTGATTTCACTGGATGCAGCAGTGTCTCTGAGAGAAACATAGCATAAGCTAAAATCAAAAAGAGTGTCAAAAAATTCACAAGAATAATACTCTTTAAAATATTACTAAGCAGAGTATGCGTACCTGTCACATCCCTCTCAATTTTAAGATAACTAGAGCGAGCAGGATTAAAAACATGAAAAATACTCAGGTATTTATGTCCCTCTTTCTCATACTGTTCATAGGAGATATCCTCTTTTTTATCAACCCTGATAACTACACTGGTTTTATCTTGTCCATATTTTTGGTTAATACCAAAAAGATTAATTTCACTACGCTTTGAAAATGGTGCTTTTTGTCGAGAATTTTGAATATACTCAACAGCTTGGACTTTGAGGTTTTGCATCGTATCATCTAAAATAGAGATTTTGATGTAGTTATAAAGAATGATTGAAAATATCACAATTAGTGTCACCGAGGCGACGACTAATTGAATAAGAAACTTACGTTTTATACTTTTTTGGGAAAACAAAATCTATAACCTCTTCTTCTAACAGTTTCGATAGTAGAGATATTTAACGGTTTATCCATTTTTTGTCTAATTTGGTTAATTGCCACCTCAATTACATTTGGTGTTACAAGCTCAGGCTCTTCCCAAATTGCATCAAGTAGTTGCTCTTTAGAGACGATTTGATCACTGTGTCGAGCTAGATGTGTTAAAACTTCAAAAGGTTTACCTTTAAGCTCAATATCTTGCCCTTTATAGGTAATTTTCTCTTCATCTGGATCAAGTACTAAATCATCAATTTTAATCACATTAGTACCACCAAATCGAAGTCTTGCTTCTAACCTTGCCACCAAAATATCAAAATCAAAAGGTTTTTTGATGTAGTCATCAGCACCCGCTTTAAGTGCTTTAATTTCACTCTCTTTGTCATCTTTTGCAGACAATACCACACAAGCAGTTCTTGGTGTTTTTTGTTTAATTGCAGTAACTAACTCTACACCATCTCCATCTGGTAACATCCAATCTGTTAAAACTAGATCATAATTTCTGATACCAATATAATACTCTGCATCTTTAAAGTTTTCAGAACTATCTGCTTGGTAGCCATACTCTTGTAATCCCTCTACCAAAGTTCTATTTAGTGTGATTTCATCTTCAACAATGAGTACTCTCATCATTTTCCTTTCTCTATATATTTTTGCGGGGATTATAGCATAACTTTAGCAAAATTTAAAGTTTTTTTAAAAAAATTTTAAATTTTTCTGAAGAGCTCTACACTCACTCTACAATTATCAAGTATTTCAGGTTTTGAAAGTTTCAGTGCAACACTTTTGATACCTATAAAACCCTCTATAATCGCTGTTGAAATCTCATCCAAAGCATCTTCGAGTAATCCATACTTTTTTTCCTGTAACATCTTTTCAATCAATGTTGCTACTTCTGCATAGTTAATGTAATTTTTATCTATTTTATCATAAACAATATCACAATTTATGAGAATACTTTGTACAGACGTACGCTCAAAATCCAATATTCCAATCACTGCTTTAACTTGCAACTCTTCTATCGAAATTTGATATTGCACTATTGGGCTATCTTACTTTCTTGACCAACGATAAGTCTATAAATATTTTCAGAGTGTTTATAAAAGATTATCAAACCAATAATCACTACGGGAGCATGTTTCATATCAGGATGCAAGACAAATGAAGCTGCAACCGCGGCTAAAATACCAATAAGTGATGCTAAAGAAACTACTTTAAAAACTTTCGCACTTATAAGCCATACTGCAATACCAATCAAACCACAAATAGGTAGCATTGCCACTAATACACCAAACCCTGTAGCAACCCCTTTACCACCTTCTCCCATTAAAAAGATGCTAAAACAGTGTCCAATCACAGCGAATACTGCAATTGCCCACATTGTTGCTTCACTAACACCCACTAAATATCCAATAAGTAGTGCAAAAATACCTTTGAACGCATCAAGCGCCAATGTTGCACCACCTAACTTTTTTGCTAACTTTGGATCTTTTTGTTTTAAAACTCTCAAGACATTTGTAGCACCGATATTACCACTACCCTCTTGTCTAATATCTACTTTGCCTATAAACTTTGCTAAAAGCAGTCCAAACGGAATACTACCGATCAAGTAAGCTGCTATATATAATTGTACATTTGTATTTGCTAAAAACTCCAAGCTTAAATCCTTGATAATTGATCTTCCTCTTAGTATAGCCTTGTTTTTGTTATAATGAGTTTAGATGGTATAATAATCAAAACTAAGTCTTAAGTAAGGATTTTGAAATTGACAAACGAAGCATATAAAAAAGAGATTATCAGACTCAAAGAGCAATACAATGTCACGATAGTTGCACACTTCTATCAAAAAGATGAAGTCTTTGAAATGGCCGATATCTCTGGAGATAGTTTACAGTTAGCACAAATGGCGATGAGTGATACCAATCCTTATCTTGTCTTTTGTGGTGTTGGTTTTATGGGAGAAAGTGTAAAAATCCTTTCTCCCCAAAAACGTGTTTTAATGCCTAAGATTGCCTGTTGCGCAATGGCACGTATGATTGATGGTGAACATTATGACATGAATGTTAGTATTTTAGAAAACGCAGGTATTAACAAAGCAGACATACTACCTATCACCTATATCAACTCTTCAGCTGAAGTAAAAGCAAAAGTAGGAGAGATGGGAGGTATGGTCTGTACGAGTTCAAACGCTAAAAAAATCATTGAAAAAGGGTTGAAAAGCGGGAAAAAGATTCTTTTTGTACCTGATAAATGCCTAGGACAAAATATCGCCATTATGATGGGTTTAAAATCATGTGTCGTGGGGGATGGAACAGATCCAAAAGAGTCAGATATCATCTGTTATAATGGTTTTTGTTCAGTACATCAACTGTTTGAACTTGAAGATGTAGAATTTTATAGAAATCGATATCCAGATATCAAAATCATTTCACACCCAGAGTGTAAACCAGAAGTATGTCAAGCATCAGATTTTGTAGGCTCTACCAGCCAAATTATCAAATATATCAAAGATTTACCTATAGATCAAAAAGTAGCAGTAGGTACAGAATTTAATCTTGTGAATCGTTTACGAAAAAAGAACACTTATGTACTCTCTTCAACTAAACCTGAATGTCCTACAATGAATGAAACAACACTTGAAGATCTCTATAACACACTTAAGTCAATTGAAGATAATACAATCACCAACGAAATCCAAGTCGACCCCCATGTCGCTAAATGGGCAAAAATTGCACTAGATAGGATGTTAGAGCTATGAGAAATAAACATAACACAATAGCAAAAAGTAAAATTTCCTTCTCACCATCTAATATAGCTTTAGGTGCAAGGGATTTTCACAGAATTCACTTCTTTGAAAAGGAAAAAATGTCATGCGCGTAAAAGAGGTTGTAAGAGAAGCGATACTTGAAGATATAGGAAGAGGAGATCTTTTTTCACTCGTTAGCGACCGTCGATTAGTAGAAGCAAAAGTGATCGCGAAAGAGGATGGTATTTTCTCTGGTAAACTCTATATTAAAGAGTTGGGAGAGATGGAACATCTTGAGATTGAATTTTTAAAATATGATGGAAATCCTATTCATAAAGGTGATATCATCTGTTATGTTAGAGGTACTGCAAATACAGTACTGATGTATGAGCGTGTTATCTTAAATATTATGCAACACTGTAGTGGTATCTCTACCAATACAGCCTCTTTTGTTGAGCTTGTCAAAGATTATAATGTAAAGCTTTTAGACACACGAAAAACAAGACCAGGCCTTAGAGTGATGGAGAAGTACGCTGTCAGATGTGGCGGTGGTACAAACCATAGATTAGGACTTGATGATTGTCTTATGCTCAAAGATACCCATTTAGCGGCTATTGATGATCTACACAAATTTATCAAAATATCACGTAAAAGAATCCCTTACACCTCTAAAATTGAGATTGAGTGTGAAAGTGTTGAAGCAACATATACTGCTATGTCAGCAGGTGCAGATCTGATCATGTGTGATAATATGGAAACCCCTGATATTATGAAAGTGGTAGAGTATCGAAATAAAAATTATCCTCATGTACTCATCGAAGCGAGTGGAAATGTTGATAAAACAAATATCGTCGCGTTTGCACAAACAGGTGTTGATGCCATCAGTAGCGGTAGTTTGATTCATAAAGCTGTATGGCTTGATTTTTCAATGAGAATAGAGCATAAGTAACTTTTTACTTATGTTTCTAACATAGGGACAGATGTATCCTTATCTTCTGCAATAAGATTTTGTAATTTAGTCTCTGTACTGATATCTTGATATTTACTTTGAATCACTAAAAATGCTTCTAAATTTTCAAAAAGCAGATCAATAATCTTAGGATCAAAAGATTCACCACGTTCTTCTTTAAACAAAGTTAAAATACGATCTAACTCCCACGCTTTTTTATAGACCCGCTCACTACCTAGTGCATCAAACACATCAGCAACAGCAACAATACGTCCATAAATATGTATCGCTTCACCTTTTAATCCTCTAGGATACCCCTTACCGTTATATTTTTCATGGTGTTCATGTGCGATAATAGCAGCAACTTGTAAGATCTCTTTATCTGAGTTCTTTAACAACTCATATCCCAAAGTTGCATGTTCTTTCATGATCTCAAACTCATCGACAGTGAGTCTACCAGGTTTATTTAAAATAGCATCAGGAATCCCTACTTTACCGATATCATGCATAGGACTTGCAATCCGAATAATCTCCGCCTCTTTCTCACTCAAGCCTAATTTGAGTGCCAATAATTTAGAGTACTCGGCAACTCTTCGTACATGATTGCCCGTCTCTCTTGATCTCGTTTCCCCAATCATGCCCATAAGTTCAACAATCTCAATTTGTGTTTGCTCAATCTCATCTTGTAGCTCAATGACTGCCGTAATATCCGTTAAGTAGACAAAAAAAGCATTAATCTGAGATACAAATTTAATATTGACTTGATATGTTAAACTCTCTTGTTGATATTGAATACTTGATATTCGGCTATAATCATACAGACCAAAACTTTTAATCGTTGTAATCTCTGGTAACTTGACTTTTGAAGTATAATTTTGAAAGCTAATCTCTCCATTAATACTAAAAATAAAAACTGGCGACGGATTATATTTTGGTAAGAAATTAAGATAATAATTGAGTTTTAACATTGACTTATTAATACCAAGCATATGGTAAATAATACATGATCTTGTTACAGATGAGAAGACCAAATAAGCTGTTATGAACCATAGATAATCTAAACTATATGTTATGGCAATATAACTGATAGCAAATGCACTCACAGTACGTATCAATGCATCTGTTGTACTAAGATTCTCCTTATCATAAAAAAATACATTATACATTACCTAATTCCTTACTCAGTCTGTATGAATATCGGAGTATTCTTTTATTTTTTAATCTATTTAATATGACATTTGTGTGATAATTTACAAAATGTAACATAAGGAGGTAATATGGCTGATGATATGGAAAAAACCGAAGAGCCCACCTCCAAAAAGATTGAAGATGCCCGTAAAGAAGGTAATGTTCCAAGAAGTCAAGATACCAGTAGTTTTGTCACACTCACCGTTGCAGTTGTTGCACTCTTTGCATTGGTTATTTTTATTACCAGTCGAATTCAATATCTCTATGAATACTATATCTCCTTTATTGGTGTACCACTGACTAAAAATGTAGTTTTTCAAATTGGTTTTGTCTCCTTAAAAGAGTTACTCTTTATGGTTATCCCAGTAGCTACGATTGTTGCTATTTCTGGTATTCTAGCAGGACTGATGCAGTTTGGTTTTGTCTTTACCACCAAACCACTGGTACCAGATCTTAAAAAAATTGACCCTATCAAAGGACTCGGTAAACTTTTTTCGATGAAAAAGTTGATTGAAGGGATCAAGATTACCGTCAAAGTGACCATTGTCTTCTCCATAGCATTTTATTTTCTTTTAGACTATATCAAAGAACTTCCCACTGTAATTAACTTTGCCATGATGGAACAGATGCAGTGGCTGGTTGAAAAGATTATCATCTTGGTTCTTGTGATGTTAATGATCTTTTTTATTTTAGGTATTGTTGATCTATTAATTGTTCGATTTCAATACTTTAAAGATCTTCGTATGAGTAAACAAGAGATCAAAGATGAGTACAAACAACTTGAGGGTGATCCCCATATCAAAGCAAAAATCAAACAAGTACAAATGCAAATTGCCCAAAAGCGTATGATGAGTGATATCCCAAGTGCCGATGTCATCATCACAAACCCAACACACTATGCAGTAGCCCTTCGTTATGACAAAGAGCGGGAACAAGCACCAAGAGTCATCGCAAAAGGGGTAGACCATATCGCTTTAAAAATTAAAGAGATAGGTCGAGATAATAGCATACAAGTAGTCGAAAACCCACCCTTAGCTAGACAATTATATGGTGCAGTTGAAGTGGATGAAGTTATTCCTGAAAATCTCTATAAGGCAGTGGCTGAAGTATTGGCATTTGTTTTTCAAAGTCAAAATCGATCAGGGATAAACTAAACAGCTTCTTAGTAACTTTTTACTACACTGCACTGAAAATTATTAGAAGGTATTTAGTGCACAAACAGGCATGGGATCTTATTCAAGAAAGTCACTACATCACACTCATATCACATATGAATCCGGATGCAGATACATTAGGTAGCGCGCTCTCATTTTATCCTATATTAAAGAAAATGGGCAAAAATGTCACACTTTTCAATGCAACCAAAGATATTGCAAACAAATATGACTTTTTACCAAACTTTCAAAAAATCAAAAATAGTTTTCCCACACAATGTGATCTCTTAATCTCTTTTGACTGTGGTAGTTTTGACAGACTGGGTATTCCAAAAGGTGATTTTAAAATACTCAATGTAGACCATCACAAAAGTAATAACTATTATGGTGATATCAATATCATTGAAAGTGAAGCAGAGAGCTGTACACTTGTCGCTAAACGTCTACTAGAGTATGAACATACACTCACTTATGATGAGGCACTCTGTATCTATACAGGACTTGTTGAAGATACAGGCTTTTTTACATTTAGTAATTGTCATGAAAGTACCTTTTTAGAAGCTGCAAAACTAGTCTCCGTGGGAATCAAACCAGCACAAATTGCACGTAACTTAAAGATGCGTAATTCACTTGCAAAAACAAGAATGACAGGACTCTTTATAAATTCCATCGAACTCTTGCAAGATGCCACAGTAGCAGTTGGTACCGTAACACAAGAGAATTTACAAAGCAGTGGTGCTTTAAAAAGCGATTGCGATCATCTTGTTGACATTTTACGCAACTTAAGTACCACTTCACTGGCAATTTTTCTTTTTGAAGAGAAAAATGGTAGTTTCAAAGTTTCACTGCGTAGCAAAACAGATCTAGATGTCTCAAAAATAGCACTCTCATTTGGAGGCGGTGGACATGCTAAAGCAGCAGGCTTTATCTCTGAAGAGATAGAAAAAGAAACACTTATAAACAACATACTTACAAAGGTACATAATGGATAGTCAACAAGTCAAAAAAGGGTTCTCTTTAGGAGCACTTCTTATCTTATTACTGTTAATAGGGTTAGGACTCTGGGCTTATTCTCAATTAAATTCACCACTATTTGAAAAAAACAGACCAGAAATTAATTTAGAAAAATCACGCTACTGGAACAGTAGTAGAGCTATTGAAGTCACACTCAGTGATGATACTGGATTAAAACAAGTACAGGCATTTTTAAGTGATGGTACCAATAGTGTAAAAATTGTAGATGAAACCTTTAATAAGCCAAAACAGACATATACACTAAAAGTTACTTACCCTAAAATTGGGCTAAGCAAGACAAAAGACAAACTAAAACTTACAGTCATGGCAACAGATATCAGTAAGTGGAACTATTTTGCAGGTAACCACACACAAAAAGAGTCAATCCTCACACTTGACAATCAGCGTCCAGACGTCTTCTCACTTATCACCTCTTACGGTATTACCAAGGGGGGTTCTGCACTAGCAATCTTTAAAGCAGAAGACAAAAACTTACATGAACTCTATATTGAAACAAACTTTGGCAAAAAGTTTTATCCAACAAAATTTTACAAAGAGGGTTATTACGCCGCGTTAGTAGCATGGCCACTTAAAGAGAAACGTTTCTCTGCCAAAGTAATTGCGATCGATCATGCAGGTAACAAAACACGTTCAAAACTCAGTTTCTTCTTAAAAAATAGAAAATATCGAGAATCCCACCTCCAAGCAAAAGATAGTTTTATCAACGGTAAAATTGCAGAACTTGCTGAAGATCGTCCAGAAAAAACAGAGAATCTCAGTCCGACAAAAAAACTCGACTTTGTCAATCGTATCTATAGAGATGAAAATGATGCACTGATTAAAAAGATTACCTCAAAAATAGACTCTAATATGATCCAAGATTTTGATATCAAACCATTTTACCCTTTACGTAATGGTAAAGTTGTAGGAAGCTATGGAGATCATCGTTATTACTACTATAAAGATAAAGAAAATATCATCAGCGAAGCCTATCATTTAGGGCTTGATCTCGCTAGTATCAAGATGGATGAAATCCGTATCACTAACCCTGGAGTATGTGTATATGCAAACTACAACGGAATTTATGGTAATAACCTCATTGTCTATCATGGATTAGGGCTCTATACACTTTATGCACACTGTTCAAGTATCTTAGTCCAAAGAGGAAGCCTCATTGAACCAAGCGAAGTTGCAGCCCGCACAGGAGCTACAGGATTAGCACTAGGAGATCATCTTCATGTCAGCATGTTGGTACAAGGTATATTTGTAAGACCTGCAGAGTGGATGGACTCAAAATGGATACAAACCAATATCACAGATGTCATTAATGGTGCAAAAAAGATGATTGATAAATAGTCTACAACCTAATGGTTTTATAGAGTTAAAGGAGAAGCATAATGGTCAAAGCAAAACAGAAAACCTTACGTATTTTTAATATAGAGATCGAAAATGAAGCTGATTTTTTTCCTTATATGGAAAAAAACCTTATACTTTTAAAAGAGTATCTTTTAGTATTAAAGGGAGATATCACACCAAAAGTAACACAATATCTTGATAGTCACAATATATGCTTTATTTTATCTGATGATTGTAAATTAAATTTTTCTTCTAAGACGAATAATGATCAAAATCGTGATATAATATCCAAAAGTGTAACAGAAGCTGAGCCCCAAGCACAAAAGAGTACACCCAATCAACAGCCTATCGTTACCATACAAGCGGAACCAAGAGTACAAACACTTTTAATTGAAAAACCTATTAGATCTGGTGAAGTTGTAATACACGAAGGTGATGTGACTATTTTTGGTCGTGTAAACAGTGCTGCTAAAGTCATTGCTGAAGGTAATGTTGAAGTTTATGGGGCAATTGATGGTCTTGTACAGTGTGATGGCGACTATATGATCGTCAAAGAACTAGGTAAAGGACATATCATCTTTAATGGTGATATTTTAGAGAAAGAGCATTTTAATGGTACTTTGAAAAAAGTTACCTATTCATCTGCTGGAGCAGTGATAAAGGATATTTTTTGAAACAACTTACGATAAAGAAGAAAATTGAAGGTGTAGGTATCGGTCTACATAAAGGTGAACCAATACCTTTCTCTTTTCACCCACTTGAAGCAAATAGTGGAATCGTATTTTATAGAACGGATACTAAAACATATATAGAAGCAACACCTGAAAATGTTGTTAACACAATGATGGCAACAGTGATTGGTAAAGAAGGAAACAATATCTCAACAATTGAGCACCTTCTTTCAGCTGTATATGCTTTTGGTATTGACAACCTCCTAATCAAAATAGGTGCTTCAGAAGTACCTGTCATGGATGGAAGCAGTGCAAGCTTTGCAATGATGATCAATGAAGTAGGTGTACAAGAGCAACATGCTAATAAAAAAGTAATGATTTTAGAAAAAGAGGTAGAAGTACGTGATGGAGATAAGTACTCAAAGATATCTCCAGATACAATCAGTCAATTTCTTTTTTCTGTAGACTTTAAACACCCAGCAATTGGTTTTCAAAAGTATCATCTAAACTTTAGTAAAAAGAACTATCTTGATCAAATCTCTAGGGCTAGAACCTTTGGTTTCTTAAAAGATGTACAGATGCTTCGTGCACAAAACTTAGCACTTGGTGCCTCACTTGAAAATGCCATTGTACTAGATGACAAAAAAATAATTAATGAAGATGGTCTTCGATTTGGCAATGAATTTGTACGGCATAAAATCTTAGATGCAATCGGTGATCTTGCACTCTTAGGCATGCCTTATATTGGGAAATATGAATCTCATGCAGGAAGTCACCACCTAAACCACCTTTTGACAAAAGAGATTTTAAAATCCACAGAGAACTATCGTGTTGAAGAGTTTGATAAAGTAATCGATGCTACCTTTTCAAAGGCTTATGCATAAAACAGGTTGATATCTTAGTCATATCACTTACCTCACCACTATTAATAGGTGTTTATGAAGAGGATAAATTGATCGACCAATACCAAAGCAATGAAAAAACAAGTGATATACTGCCATCTTTATTTAAAAAAATCATAAAAGAGTATACAATCAATAGACTCTTTTACGCTAAAGGTCCAGGAAGTTTTATGGCGATAAAAATCACCTACCTTTTTCTAAAAACAATCTCTATCACAAAAAATTTGCAACTTTTTGCAACAGATGGATTTACTTTTAACCAAAATAGTCCTATCAAAGCAATTGGCAATCTTTACTTTATAAAAAAAGATGGTAGAATCTCGACTCAAAAAATTGGGGATATAAAATTGACACAAAATAGTTTTGCTCTGCCCCAACAATTAGATATCACATGTTATTCAAGTGATAGTGAACCGCTTTACGTGTTACCAGCCCTTTAGAGAGGAAATGAAAATTGATTATTGATGTACCTGCAACCAGCGCAAATTTAGGTCCGGGATTTGACTCACTTGGATTGGCAATTGACCTCAATAATCATATCTCTATCAAACCTTCAGACTATCTCACAATTAATATCAAGGGTGAAGGTGCAAATAAACCAAAACTAAAAACAAATAATCAATTTGTCAGTATTTTTTATAACTTTTATATCAAACTCATTGGGCGACGTGATAATTTTAGATTTGAATTTAATAATAATATTCCTTTTTCAAGAGGCTTAGGTAGCTCATCTGCGGTCATTGTCTCAGCAATTGCCAGTGCTTATCATTTGGCAGAGGTTTCACTCTCTAGAGACTCAATCTTAAATAAAGCACTTTTCTACGAACCACACCCAGATAACATTGCACCAGCAGTTTTTGGCGGCTTCACAGCCTCATTAACAGTCAAAAATGAGAGGGTTGTCACACAAAAAAAAGAGATTCCTTCCTATTTAAAAGCAGTTGTGGTCATTCCTGATAAACCAATGTCCACACAAAAATCACGTGCAAAAATGCCTAGAAATATTTCGATGCAAAAAGCCGTTTTTAACCTATCTCATAGTGCTGTCTTAACAGCGGCATTTTTTAATGAAGATTGGAAAGTATTGCAAGCAGCTTCACAAGATAAATTGCATCAACATATCCGTATGACAGCGATGCGAGAACTATTTGAAGTTCAAAAAACTGCACTTTTACATGGTGCCTTGATGAGTACGCTCTCTGGAAGTGGATCAACTTTTTTCAATCTTGTTTATGCTGATGATGCACACAATTTGAAAGAAAAACTGATGCAAAATTTTCCAAAGTTTAGAGTAGAAATTTATGATTTTAATAATACTGGCTATTTAATAACGGACTAAGGGACGTTTTTAAGGAAATTTACCTATAATGTTAAGAGTTTAATCAAAAATGTCCGACCCAATAAGAATGTGTATAAACTGCAGAAACAGAGCCCTCCAAACAGATTTAATCAGATTGCAGTGCGAAGATAGAAACTTGACGCTTTATACAAATTTTGGTAGAAGTTTTTACTTATGCTATACATGCTTTGAGAAAAAAGAGAAAAAATTACAAAAGTCACTAAGTCGTGCTTGTAAAAAAGAGATAAAAATAACAGATCTGGAGAATTTAATATATGGATAAAGTTCGAATCATTGAGATAGCACAAGAGCTAGGTATGGAAGCCAAAGATGTTCTTGCAAAAGCTAAAGAGATTGATATGCCCGCTAAAGCTGCTAATAGTACTGTAAGTACTGAAGATGCGGGCAATTTAATGAACTATATTTTGACTGGTGTATATGATGGACCTAAAAAATCCGAAGAAGAGAAGCCAAAAGCAAAAAAGAGTACAACAACTGTCAAGAAAACAACAGAAGTGAAAGCTGAAAGCAAAACACCTACTAAAAAAACCGTCCCTAAAGAAGAGACTCCTGTAGCCAAAGAGGAAAAGGCAACACCAAAAGTTGTAGAAGAAGAGAAAAAACCTCAAGCACCCAAACCACAAACACAAGAGACAAAAAGTCCAACACCAGAAAAAGCTAAAGAATCATCAAAAACAGAAGAACCTAAAAAAGAGACTCCTGTAAAAAAAGAGACCTTAGCACAAGCGAGTCTGAAAAAAAGACGTGGTCTTGTCATCGTTAAAAAGAAAAGAGCAGCGCAACCTGAATCTTCAACAAATGTCTCTAGTGGTCGTAAAAAGATGCTAGAGATGCCACAAATTGTTGATGGTGCTCAAAAGAAAAAGAAAAAAATTAAAAAAGCAGCAAGTGCAAAACAAGATCAATCAGAAAAAATTGATATCTTTTCAAATGGTGATATCTCAAGTATTGAGATATTAGGTGAAGAGGATATGGTAGTTTTACATGATTTTGACTTTACAGATAAAAATACATTTGAAACAGAAAAGACCACTAAGAAAAAATTTGACCCTACACAAATGCGTGCAACAAAGCAAACAAGCTTTACACAACAAAGAGGGATAAGTAGAAAATCCAAAAAGAGAAAAAAGAGAAAAGAAGAACCAACTTCAAATGAAATCACTCATGTAGAGATTCCTGAAGAGATCAGGGTTTATGAATTTGCTGAGAAGTTAGACCGTCCTATCAGTGACATTATCAAAGTACTTTTTACACTAGGTGTAATGGTCACTAAAAATGACTTTTTAGATAAAGATGCTATAGAGATTTTAGCAGAAGAGTTTGGTATTGAAGTAACAACAATTAACCCTCTTGATGAGTTTGATTATGAAAGTGACTATGAAGAGGGACAAAATGAGGGAGAGATTAGACCTCCTGTCATTACTATCATGGGACATGTTGATCATGGTAAAACTTCACTACTTGATAAAATCAGATCTACAAAAGTAGCTTCTGGTGAACATGGCGGTATCACACAACATATCGGTGCATACATGATTGAAAAAGATGGTCAAAAGATCACTTTTATAGATACACCTGGGCATGCTGCTTTTACTGAAATGCGAAGCCGCGGTGCACAAGCGACTGATATTGTTGTTATCGTAGTTGCTGCAGATGATGGTGTAAAACCACAAACTAAAGAGGCAATTGAACACGCAAAAGCTGCTGATGTTCCATTTGTCATTGCTATTAATAAAATTGATAAACCTGATGCAAATCCTGATCTTGCAAAATCTGGTCTTGCTGAATTAGGTGTAACACCAACTGATTGGGGTGGAGAACATGAGTTTATTAACCTCTCTGCTCATACAGGAGAAGGTATTAATGATCTTTTAGAAGTGCTTTTACTTCAAGCTGAGATTTTAGAGCTTAAAGCAGAAAAAGATACAAAAGCAAAAGCAACAGTTATCGAAAGCTCACTCCAAAAAGGAAGAGGTGCTGTTGCAACTGTGATTATGCAAAATGGTACGCTAAAAGTGGGAGATACTGTTGTCTGTGGTGTTGCTTATGGTAAAGTCAAGCTACTTTTAAATGAAGATGGTGAAAAGTTAAAAGCTATCTTACCTGGTGAACCAGGTGTGGTCGTAGGACTTAGCGAAGTACCAGGTGCAGGTGAGTCACTTGTAGGTGTAGAGAGTGACAAAATTGCTAGAGAATATGCAAATAAGAGAGCTGATTATATTAGACAAAAAGAACTCTCTAAATCAACAAAAGTGACACTTGAAGATCTTGGAGCACAAATTGCCGAGGGTAATATCAAAAGTCTTCCAATTATCCTTAAAGCGGATGTTGCAGGAAGTTTAGAGGCAATCAAAGGTAGTCTTGATAAACTCAGAAATGAAGAGGTCAAAGTAAACGTCATTAGTTCAGGTGTGGGAGGGGTCACTGAAAGTGATATCACCCTTGCTGAAGCGAGTGAAAACTGTGTTATTCTTGGATTTAATGTTAGACCAACAGGAAGTGTAAAAGAGAAAGCCAAAAAACAAGGTGTCAGTATCAACACATATAACATCATTTATGACTTAATTGATGATGTAAAAGGTCTACTTGGAGGGCTTCTATCACCAGTTGTTAGAGAAGAAAATCTTGGACAAGCAGAAGTTAGAGAAGTCTTTACGGTACCAAAACTTGGTGCTATTGCAGGGTCTATTGTAACAGATGGTACAATCAACAGAGGTGCAAAAGTAAGAGTTATCCGTAATGGTGTTGTGATCTATGAAGGTGAAGTATCTTCACTCAAACGTTTCAAAGATGATGTAAGAGAAGTAGCCAAAGGCTATGAGTGTGGTATTGGTGTTGTTGGATATAATGATGTCAAACCAGGTGATTACTTAGAGAGCTTCAAAGAGGTTGAAGAACAAGCAACACTAGACTAGGATATAAAGATGGATAAAAGCATAAAACTCTTACGTGTTGAATCTGTACTTAGAGAGCTTGTCCCAGAAGCAATTGCATCTCTATCAGATGCAAAAATCAATAATATCCCTGTACTTGATGTCAAGTGCTCTCGGGGTAAATATGATGCGGAGGTCTACCTGGATCCCTCATTTGTAGATAAGGGTGAGGAACCTTATATCATCAAACATCTCAGCCAAGCAGGTAGCTATATAGAAAACTACTGTAAACAAGCTGAGGGGTGGTACCGATGCCCTAAATTTAAATTTAAATTTGATCACTCTCTTGAACAACAGAATAATATTGATGATTTGTTCGCAAAAATAGAAAAAGAGTTACATAAAAACGATGGATAATACTATACTAACCCAACTCATCAGTGATGCAGGTGCTTCACTTTATGATACAGAAACCGTACATGAAGAAGAGAGAAAAATATTTCGTATCTATATCACAGCTAAAGGTGGAGTTTCACTAGATTTGTGTACAAAAATCACAAAAATAATCTCTCCAATCCTTGACCTTGACCCTCCTGTAGGTGGGGAATATACACTTGAAGTAAGTTCTCCAGGCATTGATCGTAAACTAACGTCAATATCACATTTTGCCCACTCTATTGACGAATTGGCAAAAATCAAGCTTATCAACGGGGAAAAATTCAAATGTAAAATCCTTAGCATTGAGGGTCAGACAATTACTTGTTACGATAAAGATGCTAAACAAGAACGTCAAATCGACTTTAATGAGATCAGTAAAGCTAAAACCTATTTTGAGTGGTAAGATCAATGGTAGATGATGCTTTTTATATGCAACTCTGCATAGATGAAGCCTGGAAATACCAAGGTCTTACTTATCCTAATCCTGCGGTTGGAGCACTTATTTTAGATCAACATGAAAAACTCATCGCGATAGATGCTCATCATGAAGCAGGTTCTGCACATGCAGAGCTGAATGTCATTACAAAAGCTTTAACTTTATTAGGTGATACTAAAGTTTCAAAGATCAAAAATCCTATAGAAAAACATCAATATGTCTTAAAACACCATCATAATTATTTTTTAGGCGCAACTATCTATGTCACACTTGAACCATGTAACCATACAGGATCTACACCGCCCTGCTCTCTGCTTGTCAAAGAACTGGGGTTCAAAAAGATTGTCATTGGTACAATGGATCCAAATCCAAAAGCAAGTGGTGGAGCCTCCATTTTAAAAAATAGTGGAGTGAATGTCAGTGAAGGCGTCTTGCAAAAAGAGTGTGAACTACTCTTAGAACCTTTCAAAAAGTGGCAAACAGGTGATCCATATCTTTTTTTTAAACTTGCCAAAACCCAAAATGGTGTCTATAGTGGTGGTATTATCAGTTCATTGGAATCACGAACCTTAGTACATAAACTTAGAGAAAAAATAGACCTATTGATCATTGGTGGTAACACTGTACGAGTGGATAGACCTACTCTTGATTGTCGACTTACTGGAGGTAAAGCACCTGATATTTTGATCTATTCACAATCAAAAATATTTGATTTTGAAATACCTCTTTTTAAAGTTAAAAATCGTAAAGTTTTTATAGAAGATACACTAGAAAGAGTTAAACAATATAAATTTATTATGATAGAGGGTGGTCAGAGTATGCTCGAAGCCTCTCTCTCCTATACTGACCATCAACTTTTTTTCACAGCCTCGCATATGCAAAAAGGGGATGTTTTACAAATAGATACCAACTTACAATCACTGCATTCTCATCAAGTTGGGGTAGATAAACTAGAATGGTTTAAAAAAATTTAGATAATATACTCCATAAAAAGGAGACTATATGCAATATAGACAACTATCATCCCTACTTATTATTACCCTAGTTTTTAGTGGCTGTACAGCGAAAACAAAAGGTTTTTTTGAAGATATATACTCTCAGACTGAAACAAGATCTGCAAATAAACAAGATTATGCCACAATTAAAAATGTTAAAAATGCACCTATTATCAAAGATACGCCAATTGAGTCACGTACAAAACTCAATGGTAACTATATTAGTGATGCATCACAAATTTACCAAGCTACTGGTACTATTATTGATACTACCTATGATAAAGATGTCAACCTTTATGTTTATGCGTTTATTAAAAACGGTGAGTCAAATCCAATCACTTTTTACTATGATAAAGATCTTCGTCCTATTAAATCAAAAGTTTCTATCACTGTTAAAGACAACTTTTTAACAAAAATCTCACGACACTCTACAAAAATTAAAACGGGAAAAAGGAAGAGTTCTACTATCAAAGTACCAACTGTAGAAAAAATAGATACTTTGTAATAAAAAAGGGATGTGATTAACTATTTGTTTACTTTACTATCTTATACTTTCAGAGTAAACAAATTCATTCAACACTCCTTTTGAATGTGAAGGGTTTAAAGATGCGGGTCTTTAAACTTTTTACTTCGTTAGTCGACATTTGCGGAAGTGTCGGCTAACATACTTCATCTATTATAGTTTAACTATATTTACTTTTTTATTAAAATAATTTATTATTCTTATTTTTAAGATTATTCTAACACTTTACCTAATTTATTTGCTTTATTTCGCTACAATATTCTCTTTTATGGAGGGGCTATGAAAAATATTAAAAAATTTCTTTTTTCAATGGAGTTAATGATCACCTTGACCATTCTCTTTGGTGTCGCAAGTGCGATGGGAACGTTTATTGAGAATGATCATGGAACAGAAACGGCATGGGCAGTGATCTATACCGCCAAATGGTTTGAACTCATCCAAATTTTACTTGCAATCAATCTCATTGGTAATCTTTTCAAATATAACCTTTTTCGTCGTGAAAAATTACCGCTTTTATTATTTCATGGGGGATTTATTGTTGTACTTATTGGTGCGGCAATCACACGTTATATTGGATATGAAGGTATTATGCATATTAGAGAAGGTGATACATCAAATCTCATTCGATCTAGTGACTCTTATATACAAATTAAAGCACATGATGGTGACAAACAGTACAACAATGAACTTAAAATATTAATGTCAAAAATTAGTTCCAATAATTTTGAACTTGCATTAGACATTGATGGAAAGACTGCACTTTTAACCTATAAAGATTACATACCAAACGCGCAACGTGCTATCAAAGAAGATCCTAACGGTATTGCTATGATTGACTTAACTATTTTGGAAAATGAAACAAAACCAAGTCAATTTTTACTCCAAAATGGAAAAGAGTTTGAAGGTAAAAATACAATAATAACACTCAATAAAAATGTTGAGCAATCTGACAAACCTATAATCAATATCTATACCAAAGATGATCAATTTTATCTACGTAGTGATCTTAATACCTCTTGGTTTCGTATGAGCGATAGTACAAAAGGTATTTTAGAAGCTGGTGTTGAACATGTTTTTGAGAAAGGAAAACTTTATGATGTCGGTATCGCAAAATTTGTCCCAAAAGAGATCTTTAGTAAAGCAGTCTCTTACCTCTCTTCAGCCAAGCTAGAAGGTGGACGAACTATGCAAGGTACAATACCTTCTGCACTTGTTGCCAACCTAAACTATAATAATCAAGATGAAGAAGTTATTATGTATGGTTTTGGTAAAGGAACACAAGGAAGAAAAGCTTCAACTACAATTGAAAATATAGAATTTAACTTTGAGTGGGGTGCAAAATTGATTGAACTTCCTTTTGGTATCAAGCTTAATGATTTTCAACTAGAGAGATACCCTGGTTCGGCATCTCCATCATCATACGCCAGTGAAGTTACTTTAATTGATAAAGCAGATGGTGTGACAATGCCATTTCGTATCTTTATGAACCATGTACTAGATTACAAAAGCCATCGTTTTTTCCAATCCTCTTATGATATGGATGAAGGTGGAACAATTTTGTCTGTCAATAACGATCCTGGCAAGATACCTACCTATATTGGCTACTTTTTACTAACACTTGGTTTTATCTTTAATATTTTAAACCCTAAAAGTCGCTTTAGAAAATTGGCTGCCTCAATCCAAAAAGAGACTTTACAAAAAACTCTTCCACTCATCTTGATCGCACTATCCTTTACAACACATAGCTCGCTTCAAGCATCTGATACACCTACAAATGATCCCTTACAAATTGCACAAAGCTATGACAAAGTACATGCAGCTAAATTTGGTGATCTTTTAGTGCAAACTGTAGATGGACGTATCAAACCATTAGATACATTTTCCAATGAAGTACTACTCAAACTTGCTAAAAAATCAAAACTTTATGACTTAGATTCAAATCAGATTTTATTAGGTATGATCACTTCACCTAGAGCATGGCAAGAGATAAAGTTTATCAGTGTCAAACATAGTAAAGTAAAAAAGATCCTTGGTCTTCAAAATACAGAACAATTAGCATCATTTAGTGACTTTTTTGACTATTCCAAGCAACCAGCCTATAAACTGGCAGAAGATATTCAAGAATCTTCTGTCAAAAGACCTATACAACGTAATCAATTTGATAGAGAAGTGATTAAAACAGATGAAAGACTCAATATCGCTTATATGGTTTTTACTGGTGACCTTATGAAACTAGTGCCAAAACCTAAAGATATAAACCATAAATGGTATTCTGTTAAAGATGCTATTAGTACCTTTGAGTCAGAAGATAGTGAAATGATCCGTACAATGTTTGTAAACTACTTTGATGAAGTTGCAGCTGCACAAACATCAAAAGATTGGACACATGCAGATCAAGCGCTCAACTATATAAAAACATATCAACATTCAGTCGCTTCAGAAATCATACCTAGTCAAAGTAAACTTGATGCGGAGAAGTTTTTTAAACGTATTTCACTATTTAATAAATTAATTCTTGTCTATCTTTTTGCAGGTCTTATCTTACTCTTATTGATTATGACAAAGATGCTTAAACCTACGATAAACATTAAACTGGCATCAAAAATTGTTTTAGCAATCATAACGCTTGCATTTTTACTCCATACATTAGGCTTAGCAGCAAGATGGTATATCGGAGGACATGCTCCATGGTCAAATGCTTATGAAGCAATGCTCTATGTCGCATGGTCTATGGGACTAGCAGGACTTGTATTTGCAAGATATTCACTTATTGCTCCAGCATTAACAGGTATTATCACGGGTATTACATTAGGGGCTACATTTATCAATGAGATGGATCCGCAAATTACAAACCTAGTACCAGTTTTAAAATCTTACTGGCTTAATATTCATGTATCAGTCATTACTGCAAGTTATGGATTTTTGGGACTGAGTATGATACTTGGATTTTTTACCATGATACTATTTATTTTCAAGACAGATCAACGAACAGATCTTTCAAGAAGTATCATAGAAGCTTCACGTATCAATGAGATGACAGCTATCTTAGGAATCTCGATGCTTACAGTGGGTAACTTTTTAGGTGGTATATGGGCAAATGAGTCATGGGGACGATACTGGGGATGGGATCCTAAAGAGACATGGGCATGGATATCAATCTTAGCATATGTTGTGGTGTTGCATATTCGTTTTATACCTGCAATCAAAAAGAACTATTACTATTGGTATGCTGTGGCATCAACACTCGCTTATGCTGTGATTATTATGACATTTGTTGGTGTAAACTACTATCTTTCAGGCATGCACTCTTATGCCGCAGGTGATCCAGTGCCAATCCCTAACTATCTTTATTACATCATCGCACTTGTAGTTGCTGTGATTGCACTCTCTTACCCTAAACGGGTATTAAAAGTCTAAATGCACTATACAAAGGTTCATTGTGAACAAAGAGTCGAGGTAAAAAAATCAACCTTTATCTCCTCTTTGATCCCTATTGATCTTTTTAATGAAACACTACTGGATCTCAAACAAAAACATCCTAAAGCATCACATATCGTATGGGCATATCGAAAGCTCAATGAATTTGACCAAATTGTAGAAAATTCTAGTGATGATGGAGAACCTAAAGGGTGTGCTGGAGCACCCACTCTCAGTGTACTTCGAGGAGAGTCACTAATCAACACAGCACTATTAACTGTGCGATATTTTGGAGGAACTAAACTTGGAACTGGAGGAATGGTACGTGCCTATAGTAGTGCAGCCAAAGCAGTTATTCAAAGTGCTAATTTACACCCCTATGAAAAACGTTATAATATTTCATTTGAGACACCTTACCGTCAGGTCAATCGTTATGAACACTACTTCAATGGTGTCAATATCCCCTATCCAAATAGAGAATTTAAAGTTGATTCAATCTACTGGAGTCTTTTCCTCACACAAGAAGAAATTGATGCATTTAAGGCATTTGAGAAGAGACTCTAATCCTCTTTCTCACACTTATCACTCTCTTCTTCAAAGACATGATAAAGCATCTTAGGGATATCAAACTTCACCAGTTTTTTTGTCATTCCACTATAGTAAGGAATCACTTCTAAAAAGAGATATGCTAAAAGTAACATAGGGAAAAAGATATAGGTACTCATCATAAAACCTTTTAGTTTATAACGCTTACGTACCCACTCTTTTGCAACCTGTGAACCACTCATACAGAGTACTGATTCAAATGCGATCACAAAGCCAATTACTAAATATGTGGCAATCGCTAGTGTTTTTATTAGTTCAATCCAAAACTCCATCAGAATATCTCCTGCATCTCTTCTTCTGTAAGTACTGAAACGCCAAGTTTCAGAGCTTTATCATATTTACTTCCAGCATCTTCACCATAGATCAAAAAGTCTGTCTTTTTAGAAACTGATCCAGTCACTTTAGCACCTTTAGACTCTAGAATATTTTTAATCTCTCCTCTACCCTGACTCATTGTACCAGTCAGTACTACCACTTTATCTTTAAAAGGATTTTCTTCTGCTTCAACTTTCTGTGTAACAGTGGGAGTAATCAAACCAACAAGATTTATAATCATATCTCGATTGACACGAACAAATTCTAGAACTGATTCTGCCATCTCTTCACCAAATCCATCAAGTGCGATTAAGGACGCTTTATCTGCATCGATAAATGTTAATCCAAATGACTCACACAACTTTTTACTACCAACTTCACCAATATGCTCTATCCCTAGAGCGTTGATCAATCGCCAACAATCACTCCCTTTTGTATTTTCAATAGATGTTAAAAGATTTTGTACTTTTTTCTCTTTAAAACCCTCTAACACTAATAACTTATCTGATTCTAAGTTAAAAAGGTCCACTACACTTTTAACAATATCTTCATAATAAAGCTTTTCAACTATCTTATCTCCTAAACCGTCAATATTTAAACATTTTCGACTTGCAAAATGAATGATTGCATTTACCACACGGGCACTACACTCTAAATTTTGACACTTAATCAATATCCCTTCATCTAATAACTCTTTTTCACATACGGGACACTTTGTCGGACGAAGAACTTTTTGTTCATCACCATTTCTATACTGTTCTTGCACTTTGATAATCTTAGGTATCACATCACCACTACGAATAATAATTACCTGATCACCGATTAAAATATCTTTACGTTCTATTTCATCAAAATTATGTAATGTTGCACGTTCTACTACAACCCCATCGATATCAGTAGGCTCAACAATAGCTACAGGTGTTACAACACCAGTCGTCCCACTTGCAGCTGGATATCTATAATCTTCGTACTCTTTTCAAGTGCAGGAAACTTATAAGCGCACATCCATTTTGGATTTTTAATGGTATATCCAAGCTCTTCTTGTAGTGAAATCTCATCTACTTTAACAACCATACCATCCATCATCATCTCTATTGTATCTCTTTGCGCAATAATCTCTTGATAAAAGCTATCAATCTCTTCAATACTATTAGTTGATTTGTACAATGGTGGAGCTAAAAATCCTAAACTATAAATATAGTTCATCTTCTCACTCAAAAGTGTTTGTGTTAAACTATTTACACCAATACCCCAAGGATAAAAAACCAATCTTCTTTTTGCCGTGATAGAAGAGTCAAGTTGTCTTAAACTTCCTGCAGCAGCATTACGTGGATTAGCAAATAATGCTTCTCCTGTACTAAGACGTTCTTCATTGATTTTCTCAAAATCACTTTTTTTAATCACAACTTCACCACGAATCTCAACCTGACTCTTGTAACTAATCTCTAAAGGCACTGATCTAATAGTTTTCACATTTTCAGTGACATCTTCACCTACCACACCATCACCGCGCGTAATAGCTTGAACAAGTTTTCCATCTTCATAACGAATATTTAAACTCGCACCATCAAACTTTGGTTCACAAAAAAAAGAGGGATTTGAGACATTTTTTTCTACACGTTTTAACCATTCAATCAAACCAACATGATCAAAAATGTCTTCCATACTCCACATGCGATTAATATGCTCTGCTTTTTCAAAACCATCACGTACAATTCCCCCTACTCTCAATGTTGGAGAATCAAAAGCTTTATGCAATGGATATTGCTCTTCATAAGCAGCTACCTCTCTATATAATTTATCATACTCTTCATCTGTAACCATTGGATTGTCTAATACATAATATGCATGTGCATATTGTTTTAAAAGTACTACTTTTTCATTATAGATATCTTGTGTCATATTGTCCCTTTTATGACTCTAATCATACATATTTTAGATAAAAGAAGCGAAATATATTTAGAATTTAACCTCTATGCCGATCTAAAAAACAAAAGGATAATTATATATGGTTTTTGCAATTAAAAAACAATTCAAAGATTTTCAAAGTTGGGTCAATATTGCATCTGAAAATCATCAAAATATTACACAAGCAATTAGTCGTTATGACTTTGTCACTTTTATATTTGTTTTTACAGCATCACTATTTATCACATTTGTTATCTATGAGATCAATATAAATTTTGTATTTGCAGCACTCATTATCCACTTTTTTTTAGGGATAAATCTACTCAAAGCACGCACAATTGTTGCTAACTCACTCACAAAACTAGAAGATCATAAAGAGATAGAGCCTAACGTTGCACAGTTTTTAAATAAAGAGTATTCACTTTTCTTGGTGACACAAGGTAAACTTCCACTTACTGATGATCAAATAGAGAATCTTGAAGTACATAAAAAAAGCTTTATCAATAACCAAGTAACAAGAGCAGGCCGTGGCGACTCTATTCGAAGGTTTCGATTAGCATTTTTAAAAAGAGAAAAGACTTTTTATAATATTTTATTTGGAGTGATGATTATTGTAGAGTTTTTTGTGGTGTTTTAGAAATAACTCAGGGCAAAAGCCCTAAGTTTTAAAAACATCTTTTCTTAGAATTTCTTAGAAAGGATAATACGTACGTGTTGTGTACTATCACCTAATCCTAGTCCATTATTATTATTATTCCCTTCAGTTACATCTCTATTGATATAGATTAGTTTTGCACCAATTCCTGCAATTTTTGTACCTAAAATAACATCAATCTCATCAACATTTTGACCTGAAGCTTTATTATCATTCTCACAAGTAATATATTGTACTGCTACTTTTCCAAAACCAAGATTAACACCAGCCTTTACTTTTAGTGCATCTGAACCAGGAACAGCTACTGCAGTACCGTCATTATATACACCTGCTGTATAAAGTTTAGTTTTTTTGAAACTAGTCGCAGTATTTCCAAGAGGAAGAACTGCATTACCATCATTATCATCAATACTTGAGTAAGCAGCCATCAAACTAAACATACCAACTTTACCATTTGCTTTCACAGCAAAACCAGAAGTGTCATCTGCTGTTGCAACAAGGTCTGTTACTCTTGTACTTGGTGACATCATACCATATTGAGCACCCAAACCTACTTTTGTATCATCTGCCACTTTTAGGGAATATCCAGCATCAATCCATGCTGCTGTCGCAATACTTGGAAGATCATAATACCAAACATTAATTGGTAAACCATCAATAAAGTTAGTTAATGCACCTACGGCATAAGCACCTTTACCACTAATAGCAGCAGGTCTTGTCACTGTAGCATAACTATCAAATTTACTTCCATTAGTTACACTTGCAAATGCTCCATTCCCTTTACCAACATAAGCACCAACTAATGTTACATTTTTAATATCTTGATTAAGTGCAACAATTGCATCAAAACTATTAGGTGCGATATTCCAGTTTTCAGTAAACGCAAAAGGTGTATCTAAATATTGTCTACCAATTTTTAGTGTAGTATTAGAAAGAACTGTACCGCATGCATTATATGTTACATATGCTTGCGAAGCCCAAGCTTGTGTATCAAGTGCAGAATCAGTACCAAGACCTTGCCCCATTCTTACTCTAGAAACAACATTATTTTCAAGACCAAGCGTATCTACCATATATCCTTCTAGACCATATCCCCAGCATTTATCAAGAGAACCTGTAAGACCAACATTTACTGCTGCTTGACCTGAAGCACCACCTGGGGTTGTAGCACTACCTTGTGCAAATAAATCATCTGACCCTGTAGCATCACTTTCAACTGTCTCATAATATAATTTGACACCTGCAAATGGCTTAGCAGTTACACCGCTCATATCTAGTGCCATAGCACTGCTAGAAAATCCTACTACTGCTAACGCAGCTATACTTAGTTTTGCAAACTTCATTTCAACTCCTTATATTGTTTTAAGATTGCTCAGCCGAAATTATAACATACATTTCTTAAAGATTTTTAAATTTTTTTGACTTATCAAGCACTAAACTTAGGTCAATTCATACATTTTTTATCCTCTTTTCCTTTATTCTAAATCTTTATATTCTTGTTTATATATAATATAGGTAGAGAGTAGTTTT